>NZ_JBBNLP010000003.1:0-297675 GCF_040092425.1 Collinsella sp. CLA-ER-H3 | reverse complement strand
TCGATGTCTGCCCGGATGCGACACAGCTTGTGTGTCCATCCTCGCAGTATCCGGTTCTCAAGGTGCACGCCCCGCGGCTCATCCGGTCCGACCGGGCCGCGCGGCAAGGAGATATATTGCCAGACCGGAGGGGCGCCGTGGGCGGGAATCGCGCACTCCATATTTTGTTCACAAATGAATAGGGCCATCAGTCGCATCACTGAGGTTAAAACTGAAGCATTGGCTTCTGATATTGGCGATGACCAGCTGTTTTATGAGTATTGAGACATCGGTCATCTCTGGAGCGCTACTTTACTCCAAAGGCATCAGCTATTTGTTTCCCATCGGTAAAAGGCGGGTTTTGTTCGCCAAGCGTTCTTATATATAGATAGATACGGGTTCGAACCCGTGCACCGGCAACAAAAAAGACGGCCAACCGAAGTTGACCGTCTCAACAATCTTTGGGTGGGCCGTCAGGGGTTCAGCCTGCTTCGCAGGCGGCCGCTGCGGCGCTTTCGCGCCTTGCGCGCTGCGCTGGCAAACGCTCACGCGTTTACTCAGCTCCGCGCCCCGACGGGTTCGAACCCGTGCACCGGCAACAAAAAAGCGACCAACCGGAGTTGATCGCTTTCTATTCCATGGTGGGCCGTCAGGGGTTCGAACCCTGGACCTTGGGATTAAAAGTCCCCTGCTCTGCCAGCTGAGCTAACGGCCCGCGGGTGGCATTGTACCACGGTCTGGGACTATTCCCAACTCCATTGGCCGTTCTGGAAAATCACAACTTCACGTCCATCAGGCGTAATGCCCGTAATATCGATGTCGTCCGTGCCGATCATAAAATCGACGTGCGTGCTCGAGACGTTAACGCCATGCTCCAGGAGCTCCTCCTTGGACATGTCATACCCACCCTCGATGCATTCGGGGAAACCTACACCTAGCGCGAGATGGCAGCTAGCGTTCTCGTCATAGAGCGTATCGTAGAACAGAACACCACTTTCGCGGATCGGCGTGTTCTTGGAAATGAGTGCGACCTCTCCCAGGTGAGCAGCGCCCTCGTCAGTATCGATGATACTTGCGAGCGTTGCCTTGCCCACGCGGGCGTCGTAGTCCACCACGCGGCCGCCCTCGAACTTAATCCAAAAATCGTCGACCTTATTGCCGTGGTGGATGAGCGGCATGGCAGAGTACACGATACCGTCGGCGCGCATGCGATCGGGCGAAGTGAAGACTTCCTCGGTGGGAATGTTGGGGAAGAAGGGGTGCCCATCGGGCGTCTTGCCCTTGCCGCCGGCCCACTCGTGACCTTTCGTCATGCCAATCGTCAGATCGGTTCCATTTGCCGCGGTGTAATGCAGGTAGTCGAAACGATTGTCGTTCAGGAAACGCAGGTTCTTTTCGAATGCGGCGTCATGGAGTTCCCAGTCGCTCTCTGGGTCCTGGCCATCGGCGCGCGCGGTGTGCAGAATCGCATTCCACAGCTTATAGATTGCAACCTCATCGGCGTCTCCTGGGAACACCTCGTGCGCCCAAGCCACGACCGGAGCGCCGGCGATGCACCACGGATTGATGTTGTAATCCAGTCCACGGCGGAAAACTTTGCACTGCGTATTCCTCGCCTTTGATGCCGCGGCCGGCTTGGCTGGATTGATGCCCTTGAGGGCCGCAGGATCCGCACCCTCGATAAAGACAAAGCAGGCACCATCCTGGGCCAAGGAATCCAGCTGCATGCGCTTCCACTCGGGCGTCTGCTCAAAATAGCTTTTCTCGACATGCTCGTACGTAAGCCTCGTCACGGCATCATCGGCCCAAATGACCGTCACGTGGCCGGCGCCGGCAGCATAGGCCTCCGCGACCACCACGCGCGCAAACGGCGCGCACTCGACCGGAGACTGAACGACGACCTCCTGGCCGGGCTTGACGTTTACGCCCTTGCGGACGACCAGGCGCGCGTAGTTTTTAATCTTGGGCTCCAGGGCCTTCATGCCCTCCAGAGCCTCTTCGACCGTCAGGGCAGCTCGAATCATGTGCCACTCCATCTATCTATAGAACAGTAAAAAGGCGCGCCGCAAAAACGACGCGCCTTATATCTTAGCGATAAGTATGTATGCAAACGCTACTTCTTCTTGGAGTCCTTCTTGTCCTCCTCGGCAGCCGAACGCTCGATAAGAGCGTTGAGCTTGTTCTCGGACATGCCCTCGGCCTGCGCGCGGTACATGTTGCGCAGGGGACGAATACGAACGAAGTCGTAGATAAAGTCACCCAGAATGACGACGTAGGACAAAACAATACCGACCATCTGGACGGGGCTGGACACCATGCCAGCGGGAGCGAAGTACAGCGAGGCCCAAATTGCCACGACGAGCACCATGCCAATGGCGAGCACAATCCACCAGATGCGACGGCGCTTGGTGTAGTCCTCGTCCTGCTTGAGGAGGATATTCGACACCGTATAGATGCGGTCCTCCTTGGCGCGCTGCTTAGCCTTGCGGGCGCGCTTCTCCTCTTTAGAGAGGCCCTCGAGGTTCTCGCCCTTCTCGAGCTCTTTGCGGCGTGCCTTAGACGAAGCCGGCACGACGCGAACGGAGCTCGCTGCTTGGCGGGCGGGCTTAGCAGATGCGGCAGATTTGCGCGCAACCCCGGTAACTTCGTGGGATTGCGTGCGCTTGTTCGTGGCGCTACGGGTACTCACTTATGCGTTCTCCTTCATGCTTGTGAACTGGGAGCCCGTGATGATCTGGAAGGCCTCGCGATAGCGCTCGGACGTGCCATCGATGACCTCGGCGGGCAGGTGCGGGGTCTCCCCCGTCATATCCCAGTTGGCCTTGAGCCAATTGCGGACGAATTGCTTGTCGTAGCTAGGCTGGATCTTGCCCTCCTCGTAGCTGGCAGCAGGCCAGAAACGGCTGGAGTCGGGCGTGAGACACTCGTCGATCAGCGTGACCTTGCCATCAATAACACCAAACTCGAACTTGGTGTCGGCAATGATGATGCCACGGGTCGCGGCGTACTCGGCAGCGGCCTTGTAGATCTTGAGGGAAAGGTCACGAATCTGCGTGGCGATGTCCTCGCCCACGATCTCGCAGCAACGCTCGAACGAGATGTTCTCGTCGTGGTCACCGATCTCGGCCTTCGTGGACGGCGTGAACAGCGGCTCAGGAAGCTTGGAAGCCTCGGTCAGGCCCTCAGGCAGCTGGATGCCGCAGACGGTGCCGTTCTCGTCGTAGGTCTTCTTGCCCGAACCGGTCAGATAGCCGCGGACGATGCACTCGATAGGAATCGTCTGGGCCTTCTTAACCAGCATGGCGCGGCCAGCGAGGTAGTCACGATACTCAGCAAACTCCTCGGGGAAATCCGCCGGGTCGATGGAAACGAGATGGTTGGGGACGATGTCGGCAAACTTATCGAACCAGAATGCCGAGATGCGATTGAGTACCTCTCCCTTAAACGGAATCTCGTCGGGAAGAATGAAGTCGAACGCAGAAATGCGGTCGGTGGCGACCATCAGCAGGTTTTCACCGGCATCGTAAATATCACGAACCTTGCCACGGGAATCCGGACGACGCTCCATCGTTGTCACGTGAGTCACTCCTTACCTAAATACGACAGAAATGCGGGTTCTTTCCCGCATGTTTTCGCAAACTCGGAGCGGCAGGGACGCGGCCCCTCCTTCACCGAATAGCGAAAAGCTAGTGCTCCATTGTAGTAGATGCCGCGTCCGCCGTGTGCTCGCGGGGCAGATGAATTGTAAAAGTCGTACCCTTTCCAAGCTCCGACTCCACGGATATGTAGCCATGGTGACGCTCGACGATCTGCTTGGTCACGGCGAGGCCAACGCCCAGGCCGCCAGCTTCGCGGGCGCGGCTGGCATCGGCGCGCCAAAACCGCCCGAAGATGCGCGACAGATCGTCCTTGGCAATACCGATGCCGGTATCAGAAACGGCAATGCTGACGTGCTTGCGGTCACTGAGCACCGACACCACGACCCAACCGCCCTCGGGGGTGTAGCGCATGGCGTTGCTCATGAGGTTGATAACACATTGCGTGATCATGTCGGGATCGGCCTCAACGACATCGTCGTGACCCTGGGTCTCGTCCGCAAAACGCAGGCGCAGATCGCGGTCGACAAACAGGCGCTCCTGGGCATTGACGATGGAACGCACAAAAGGAACCATGTCCACCGGCTCAAGGTTGAGCGGAGCCGTGCTGTTTTCCATGCGCGACAGGTCGAGCATCTGCTGCACCAGACGAGCCAGGCGACGCGTCTCGGAAGCAACGGTTTCCAAATGCTCATCGTCGGTGGGATACACGCCATCCTGCATGGCCTCGACCGTTGCGAGCATGGCCATAAGCGGCGTGCGAAGCTCGTGTGCAACGTCTGAGGTCAGGCGCTTCTCGTGTTTCATATCCTTCTCGAGCGAAGTGGCCATCTCATCGAAGGTCTCACCCAGCTGATCGATCTCGTCATCACCGCGCAGTCCCGTGCGAGCCGACAGGTCGCCGTCACGGATTTGCTTTGCGGTACTGGTGATGCGATGAATCGGCTTGGTGAGCATGCGCGACACGAGCGATCCGATAACGACCGAAATGCAGATTGCAACAACCGCGGCGAGGGCCATGGCGTTAAAGGTCTTCTCCCTAAACGCAGAGTCCGCCTTGGTGAGCAGAGCGTCGGAGCCGATGGCCCACAGCTTTACCTGTCCGACATGCTCGCCGGAAGACGTTACAATCTCGACGTTAGCAACGCTATCGGAGTCGGTTGGAGCAGACGAGACCGGGCTATGCGATGCCCTCTTGCCGCTCGTGTCGTCGGTCGTAGCCTGGTTTTCGCGTACATCGGCGGTGGCGCTTGCCGAGGGCCAGGAATCGTCATAAACGATCACGCCCTTTTTATTGACGACCTGCATACCCAGATCGTCGGAAACCAAACTCGACGTTGCGACCGTGCGCAGTTCTCCCGCGGTCCAAGAGCCGTTTTCCTCATATGAGGTTGCCAACTTCTCGGCAGCGGAATTTGCGATTTCGACGATATTGGAGCGTGTGTAATCCGAAAAGACCGTGCCCCACACAACAGAGACAACGCCCACCAGCACCAATACCGTCATGAGCGATGTCAGAGCAAAAGCAAGTGCCATGCGCGAGGGATAGCTCATCGTTGGCCGTGAATCGGAACGAGGCGTGTTCCAACTAGCCTTGGAACCCGCCTCGCTCTCCTGCTTGTGCTTTTGTCCGATTTCAAAGCGCGCAGGTGTCATATGTGATTTCCCTATTTCTCGTCCGACTTATCGGTCTTGGCCGGAGCCTCGAAGCGATAGCCGACACCATGGACGGTGTAGAGCCACTTGGGCTTCTTGGGATCATCGCCCAGCTTGGCGCGAAGATTCTTCACGTGGCTATCGATGGTGCGCTCATAGCCCTCAAAGTCATACCCGAGCACTTTCTCGACCAGCTCCATGCGGTTATACACACGGCCGGGATGGCGGGCAAGCGTGGTGAGCAGCTTGAACTCGGAAGCCGTCAGATCGACTTCCTTGCCCTCGACCAAGATCTTGTGGCCCGAGATATCGATGACCAGATCGCCGAAGTCGAGCACCTCGACGGCGGGCTCGTCGGCCTGATGGGCACGGCGGAACAGAGCACGAACGCGGGCGACGAGCTCGCGCGGCGAGAACGGCTTAATCAGATAGTCATCGGCGCCGAGCTCAAGACCGATAATACGGTCCTCGATCTCGCCCTTAGCCGTCAGCATGATGATGGGGACATCCGAGGTATCGCGAATGGTGCGGCAAACGCGCTCGCCGGGAATCTTGGGGAGCATAAGGTCGAGCACGACCAGGTCGAACTGATGCTTCTCGAACTCCTCGATCGCGGACTGACCGTCGCCGACGCCCACAACCCAGTAGCCTTCGCGCTCGAGATAGGCAGCGACGGCGTCACGGATTGCCTTCTCATCCTCGACCAGCAGAATCTTTTTTGCATCTGAAGCCATAACACGGCCCCCCTGTCTCAATTAGCTAAGAACAAGCCCATTTTAACGCACCTGAGCCCGCCGGATGCCGCTATGACGCGGCAGCTCGGCGGGCGGTACTCACAATTACAACGCGTTTATTCCCCTGTTGGCGCCTTTTTAACCCCTCTAAGCTTAAAGAGAGAATAGGCGTGCAGTGACCGTCTCTGGTATACCCTGGCTGTTGCGCACCGTGGCGTACGTAAGGAATGAGTCCGACTTTCCCGCCGTAGCTGGATAATCGCCATACTCCAAAGCGCGGTCGGGCGACAGCAGCGAGCCATAGGTCTTGGCAGAGGTGTCGATCAGGAAATGCGACGCCTGTACCTTAACAAGGTATTTATTCTTCTTGCCAGCCGCACATGCAAGCGGTTCGCGGGACAGGAAGAGATACGGCCCTCCCTCATTACCGATATACGTGCCCATGTTGCCCAGGCTGCCCACGCCACTATAGGTCGCCTCGATAGAAAACACGAAGGTATCGCCCATATATACGGCCTCGAAAGGCGAGACTGACGAGGGAAGAACTAGCTGGGCACGTTTGGTGTTGTTGCCGTCGGTCAGATCGATTGCCGTTATGCCGTAGTAGACGCCCTCGTCGTTGCGGACACGCGGCGAGATGGTCAAAATGCCGTCGCTCGCGCGCGGGGCCGATGCAAAGCGGCCCGTCGATTTCCAAATTACCTCGGCCTTGGATTCATCAAGCGAGCGACGATAGCAAAACGAATCACTACTCGTTTTATTGCCGCCTGCCGAAGGCATTTTATACCAGATAACCGATGACCCGAACGCCGTAAACAGGGGCGGATCATAGTCCTTGCCACCTCGATCGAGCTCAACCACATCGCCAGAGAGCGAAGCGCCCGACAGATTTTGAGCGTAGAGCTTCCACGATGAATTGGCAAAGTTCATCTCAACCCACGCGAATACGCCGTCGCCGGCACGGACATCGTAGAATGCGTATCCCGTGCCCTCGATAGGATCCTCGATTAATGTGGTTAGCGAGCCATCGCCCAGGTTGAGCACACCGAGTGTGTTGGCGTGCAGTGCCGATGCGGGCGCCATCATCGCCGCGGCGTAATCGCCGTCGCAGTAGTACAGCAGCGTACCCAGAGGCAGCGTCCATGACGCCGCCGGCTCAAGATCGATGTCGACTGCCTCGTACTCATCCGTAATCGAGATGATTTTGGAATCATCCTTGATAACCTGCGGCTCGCCGGCGGCATCATCGCTGGTGCCCGTTTTTTTCGAGCATCCGGCAAGCACCGTGGCAGCGCCCGCGGCAGCCCCACCGAGTACAAAGCCGCGACGCGATATTCCGTTCTTGATGTGATCGGCGATACCCATTAGGCGATCTCGGCGCGAGCGGCCTCGATGGCGCGCGTAAGCTGGTCGGCGCAGGAGGTCTTTTTCATACCGCAGGTATTACCGGCGAGAACCTCGATTACGCGATCGGCAGGAGCGCCCTCGACCAGCTTGGAGATTGCCTTGAGATTGCCGTCGCAGCCACCGGTAAACTCAACGCCTATCACCTTGTTGCCGTCATCGGAAAGGTCAAGGTGAATATTGCGAGCACACACGCCCTGAGGCTTGTAATCAAACGAAATCATGCGATCCCCTCTCAGAATGTTATTCGAGACGACTATTATCCCCGTCTTTCCCTAAATGCAACGAGGCGCTTTGCCGGCAACACACATTACCAGCAAAGCGCCCTAAAAAGCTAACGTTATGCCCGAACCTACTCGAAGCTCAGCTGCTCCAGACGATCAAAGACCGTGTCGATACGGGTGAGGAAGTCCCATGGATCAAAGATCTCGTCGAGCTTCTCCTGGCTGACGGTGCAGCGCGGGTCGGCCTCGAGACGCTCCTTAAAGGTGGGGCCGGAGACACAATCCTGTACCTCGTGCCAGGTTGCCATGGCGTTCTCCTGCACAATGGCGTACGCGTCCTCGCGGGTGATGCCCGTATCGACGAGGGCGAGCAGCACCTTGGAGGAGAAGATGAGGCCGCGGGTCTTATTGAGGTTGGCCATCATGCGGGCAGGGTACAGCTGCAGGCCGTCGATAACGCGAATGAGGCACTGGAACATGTGGTCGAGGGCGATGAAGCTGTCGGCCTGGGCGACGCGCTCGGCAGAGGAGTGCGAAATGTCACGCTCGTGCCACAGGGCGACGTTGTCGAAGGCAACCTGCGCGTTGGCCTTCACGACGCGCGACAGGCCGCAGACCTTCTCCATGGTGATGGGGTTGCGCTTGTGCGGCATGGCGGAGCTGCCCTTTTGACCCTTACGGAACGGTTCCTCGGCCTCGAGTGTATCGGTCTTCTGCAGATTGCGAACCTCGGTAGCGATGCGCTCACAGGTGGCCGCGGTGGTGGCGAGAACGCCGGCGAGGTAGGCGTGATGATCGCGGCTAATAACCTGCGTGGACAGCGGGTCGTGAACCAGGCCCAGGTGCTCGCAGACATATTCCTCGACAAACGGCTCGATGGAGCTGTACGTGCCGACAGCGCCCGAGATGGCACCAAAGGCAACGTTCTTGCGGGCATCCTCAAGACGGTCCAGATCGCGCTTGAGCTCCCAGGCCCAAGAGCCAAACTTCATGCCAAAGGTCATCGGCTCGGCATGGATGCCATGAGTGCGGCCGGCGCAGAGCGTGTTGCGCTCCTCGAAGGCGCGACGCTTGCAAATCTCGCCGAGCTTCTTGACGTCCTCGATGATCAGGTCGCAGGCCTGGGTGAGCTGGTAGCACAGGGCCGTGTCGCCCAGATCCGAGCTGGTCATGCCATAGTGAACCCAGCGGCTGGGCTTGGGGTCGCCCTCGGGAACATCGGCATCGATGTATTCCTTCATGTTGGTCAGGAAGGCAATGACGTCGTGGCGCGTGACTTCCTCGATCTCATCGACCTTCGCCTTCTCAAAGTTGGCATGGTCGCGGATCCACTGGGCCTCGTCTTTGGAAATACCGATCTTGCCGAGCTCCGCCTGGGCCTCGCAGGCCAAGACCTCGATCTCCTGCCAAATGGCGTACTTGTTCTCGAGGGAGAAGATGTGTCCCATCTCCGGGCGGGTATAGCGATCGATCATAGCGGCTCCTTTTTGGTTATTGGCACGTTGGTCGTAACCCAACCATTGTACCGTGCGCAGGTGCAAGTATGGGCAGCAGGCATTAACCTAACATTTTGGAATTGGAGCGAGCATAGGGACGTCCGCGCATTTGCTTCGCAAATCCGCACCGGCTGCGGTCGATCTCCTCGGATTCACGGAGACGATGGGGAAAACTTTGTTGAATTGGCCGTCCCGAGTTCTCCCGCGCTCGGTGGAGCGGGCAACGGGACGTCCGCGTATTTGCTTCGCAAATCCGCACCGGCTGCGGTCGCCTATCGGCGACCTTGCCTGCTCGCTATAAACGCTTCGCGTTTATTTAACGCTCGCACCCTGTCGGGTTCGAGTCCCGGCACTTTATTGAAAAAGGCACGGTAACGAAACGTTACCGTGCCTGAAATTCGAATGGAGCGGGCAACGGGACTCGAACCCGCGAGTGTCAGCTTGGGAAGCTGATGCCTTACCACTTGGCGATGCCCGCATATGTGGGGGATAGTATAACGCGGTTGTCTTGTTCGATACAAGGGTGGCGATGCTTGTTTTAGCTGTGGAGATTCGTTTGAAAATCGCGTCAATTGTGGAGATGAGGACCTTTGGCCTCCTGTTCTCCCAATCTTCTACCTGCGCTTTTGCTTGATTGTTGTATTTGAGCTCAATTTGTCAGGAAATGGGCAAGCTTTTGGTCAGGCTCCGGTACTTACCCGCATGAACCTCGGGGGTAGCCTCATCCTACGCGTCGCAGCCTCCCCGTGCGGCGCACGAGGGATAAGGAGCAGCCATGTCCAACGCACCCACGCACTCTGTCCACAGCGCAATCGCAGCAGGATCGCTGCTCCTAGTCCTCTTTTTACTGATCGGCTGCCTGGCACCGGGAACTGCATTTGCCGTCGACGGCTACGATCAGCTCGGCTTCCGCACTATTAGCGATGATTGTGGGCCCTTCTTCATCGGCAAGTATGAAGCTCAAGACGCCTCGATTGCCTACTGCATGAACCAGGAGCGTCCCGGCCCCACCAAGCCGGGCGGCCCATGGCTCAACTTTGATCAAGGCTGGATGTGGCTCGACGACGAGTTCGCGGCAATCGTTTGTCACGGATATCCTACCGCCACGTCGTTTGGCGGTTACCATCTTTCACCCGATCGCGCCCGCGCCGCCACCCAGCTTGCCGTATGGATGCTCAACGGCACTACCCATGTCGACGGCACTTACTCCTACACGACCGCTCAGGGCAAAACCAAGAGTGGGCACTTTACCGCCGACAATGAAGTCGTGGCGGCTGCGCGGTGGCTCCACGACAGCGCAAAATCAGGAAGCATCAAAGCCGCTCCGCACCGCGCGCGGCGCTATCTAGGAACCGTATCGGGCGGCAGCAAACGTCAAGACATGCTCTATGTACTGCCGGCGGTCTCTGTTTCCTTCCAAAAGCAGTCTGCTAACACCGTTATTACCAGCGGAAACAATACCTATCAGTTTACCGGGGCAACATTCGATATTTTTGAGAGCGCCAGCGGCGCGCGTGTCGGCACCATCAAGATGGACAGCAACGGTCGGGCGCAAGCAACACTTCTGCCCAACACGGCATACTACCTAGTTGAAACGAAGGCGCCGGCCGGCTATGTCCCCCGTCGTGATCGCATCGCCTTTACCACGGGGAATGACGGTGGACAGGTCGCCATTGATGAACAGCCCGGCACCATCAACCTGCGTATCGTAAAACTCGATGCCGCGACGAATGCCGGCCCCCAGGTGGGATCTTCACTCGCAGGAGCAGAGTTCACGTGTGTGTCACAATCAACCCCAGGATGGGCGCAAATCCTCACGACCGACGAAAGCGGTCGGGCCACCCTCGCCGATGTCCCCTTAGGAACCTTTACCATCTACGAATCAAAAGCCCCCGAGGGCTACCTGCCATCCAACGACAGCTGGACCTATACCGTCGGAGCCGACCAGCTCGGCGATTCAGGCGTGGTCGAGATCGAATCTCGCATTTCCGATATCCCCATTGCGTTTGACCTTGAGATTTCCAAATTCAAGGATTACGGCAATAGCGACCAATCCGGCCTGGAGCAGCCGGCGGGTGGTGTTGTCTTTGAGGTTGTCAGCAACAGCTCTCAGCAGGTTGTTGGCACACTGACCACAAACATCTATGGCTTTGCCTCCACCAAAGACCAGCCCGAAGCATGGTTCGGCACAGGCAAGCGACCCGCCGGTGTCCACGGAGCCGTCCCATACGACCGTGCCGGCTACACGATTCGCGAGGTTCCGGAAACCGTCCCCGAGGGTTTTAAACGTGCAGGGGAATGGACCGTCGGGGCCAATCAGATTTCCAACGGCGCCGAGCTTCAATATATCGTGGACAACCACGCTCTGTCGACGCATCTCCAGATTGTAAAACGCGATGCCCAAACAGGCGCTTCTGTTCCCCTAGCCGGATTCACCTTCCAACTCCTCGACATCAATCACGAACCTGTCTCACAAACTTGCTGGTATCCAGCACATAACGTAATGGACACCTTTACGACTGACGCGACCGGGACCGTCACACTGCCCGAATCGCTCGTGCCGGGCACCTATTATGTACGCGAAACCTCGGCCAAAGAGCCCTATCTTGTCGACGAAGAGATCGAGGTAAACATACCCGCCGACATGAACCTAACGCCCGTTGCAATCGCCTCGTATTATGACCACGCCGCGACCGGAAACATCAGGATCGTTAAAACCGATGCCGTAGACGGCAGCAGCCTCGCGGGCGCCATCTTTGAGATCCGTGCCTCGGGTGATATCGTGCGCCCCGACGGTAGCATTGCCGCGCTCGACGGTGAGACTGTCGCGACCGTCACGACGGATGAAACTGGAGAAGCACGCGCGGACGACCTCCCGCTGGGATCTGGCACCGCACGCTACGAGGTTGTCGAGACTCAAGCGCCGGCAGGCTTCTTGCTCGATCGGACAACCCATATTGTCGACCTTACTTATGCCGACCAGAAAACACCCGTTGTAGAAGCACGGCTTAACGTATCCGACGATTACACCAAGGTTGATATCTCCAAGGTCGATGCAAGCGGAGAGCAGGAAGTGAAAGGCGCACAACTCACCTTATATGGTCCCGATAAAACCGAAATAGACTCCTGGACCTCATCCGACAAGCCGCACCGCGTCGAACATCTTGCACCCGGCACCTACTCGTTGCGCGAAATGATTTCTCCGCGGACCTATGACCTTGCCGAGGAGATAACGTTTGAAATAAAGGATACGGGAGAAGTCCAATCCGTCGCGATGAAGGATGCGCCCATCGAGATCAAGGGGCAGGTCGACAAGCGTCAGGAACTTGTCCAACCTATCGAAAAGGGCCTGTTGGCTAACGGCGATGGTAAAAACCGCGCCACGACGCAAACCAATAGTGATGGGCTTTTCTCCTATACCATCGATGCTCGAAACGATTCCGCTACTTGGGTTGATGAGTTTACGATTACCGATGATCTTGAGTGCGCCAAAGACGGCACAGCGAGATTCATCTCAATCGAAACCCCCGTCGCCATCGGCGACCTCAACGGTCTGTGCAACGTATGGTATCGCACGACGCCGTTGGACTCGACAGACGTCGATGAGCCGGCAAACGCGACACTTGACGATGGGCACGAAAATCCTTGGCTTGAGTCCGACGAAGTAAAAGAGAGCCTGGGTGAGGACTGTCGCCTCGTCGATTACGACGGTTGGCACCTCTGGAAGGCGGATATCTCGACCACGGAATCCACCACACTCGAGGCGAAAGAACTCGACCTTGCATCCAATACCGTCGTAACGGGCATTCGAATTGAATACGGTGCGGTAGCCGCCGACTTTACGACTCGAAGCGATGCGGATTCTTGGACCCGCGATGATCTCAAAGATGAGCACGACGACCTTGACGATGCCAAAGCAATCCTTGGCACAGACGCTCGGGGCGCAGTCGTACACATGCAGGCAACGTCGGCTTATACGCCCCAAACCGCACTCACCAACAGCGCGCGCGTCGATCTTTGCCGCAACGGCGGCGGCGATAAACTTGAGTCACATGACGAGGACAGCGTCATTCAACGCTGTACCCTACCGCAGGACCTACCGGCAACAGGATCAGTTCCCATCGCCGCTTGCATCACCGCGCTCCTGACCTCGGGTGCCGCAGCCCTATGGTTCGCTCGCCTTAGGTCGATCCCAAAGAAGCGCTAGCGCGATGAAAAAGCGGGCGAGCCAGTCCCCTGGCTCGCCCGCTTTCAATCATTTAAATCGCCGCATCTACTCTGCAGACGAAGATCCACCATCAACGATTGCCTGCTCGGACTCAGGAATCCCATCGGCACCCGTACTCTGTTCTTGCTCCACCTCTTCGCTGATTGCGGAGGCGGGGGTCGAGCCCTTTGCACCCACGATGTAGGCAGCCCCAAATCCTAACGCAATGGCAATCAAGGTCAAAATCACGTAGACAGGCCAATGGCGCTTAATATACGAAAACACGTTGACTCCTTAGAGCTCCGTCTACGAACGGCGGATAACCTCGGTCACGACCTCGGATACCGTGGCAATGTTCGTCGGGTTGACATTGTGGGGCAGGTCGTCCTCGGTACGAGCGCAAGCCAGACGCGTGCCGTCCACGCCGGCGATGGTAAGGGCTCGGCGGCTCGCCTCGAGCGCAGCATAGGCATCGGTCTTGGCATAGGGCATCTCGAGCGCGCCACAATCGACATGGAACGACTTGCAGACCTTGCTGACCAGGTTCATGATGCGGCGATCGCCCTTGAGCAGTTGTTGTTCGCCCTCGACCGTCACCACCGAAAGCCTACCGGCGCCGACGGATTCAAGATTGATAAAGAATACGCCGCGGAGCTTATCGCGATGCGAAGCCAAGAAGGCCTTCATGCCAGCGCCATCACAATCCGAGGCACCCGTTGCCACAAACCAGATATCGTGACCGAGCAGCTCATCATCGCCCATAGAGGCGACAGCCGAGAGCATATCTTCGGAAGAAGCGCCATCGGAAGACGTAGCGCCACCCTTCCAGCCATCGTTATCGTCCTCGAAGTTATCCCACGAACCGATACCGCGACCGGACTTCTTGGCATCGTAATCGTCTTCGACGCCCAGCCAGTCACTCATGCTGTCCTGCTCGTTTTTCTTTTTACGGCCGAACAGACCACCCAGGCCGCGCTTACGAGACTTGGGTGCCGCCGGGGCGGGAGCCGAAATGGTCTCGATCGGCTGCGCGCCCGACGCAACGGGCATAGGAGGCGCAACGGGTGCCGATGTGGGTTCGGGGCCCTGGACAGTAGCAAAGGGATCGTTGACCTGTGCGGAGGAGTCGGGAAGGTCGAACAGCGACGTGCGAGACGCAACGTTTGCCTGCTTCATAGACGGCAGCGACGGATCGGGGACCGAAGCCAGCGGAGACGAGGAAGGTGCAGGCGACGGTGCCGACGCCGGATCGGGAACATTCATCTGCGGGCGCGGCGATGCCTGGGAGGAAATCTGGGCCATAAGGGAATCGACCGTTTCGTCCTGGGTGGGAGCAACATTGGCAACCGTGGCACCGGAACCACTCGGGGTCGGCATGGTGAAAATCTGCGTGGAATAAGGCCTCGACTCATCCGTCTCGGGAGTCTCGGAAACCGCAGGCACTTCCTCCTGCTCGACCTCGGTCGAATCATCTTGCTCGGCTGCCGCGTATTGCTCTTCGTCAGAGTTGGCCTCGACGGGCTCGTCCTCGGCGGCATCTTGGATTTCGGCAGCATCAACAGGCTCGTCATCGTCTGCCGCGTCGCCCTGCTCATCGGAAACAGGAAGGGGCTCGGCAATCGCGGTGCCCTGTTTTTCAAACGTTATCGTGGAATCGAACTGCGCGGCATCAAACGACACGGTGCTATCGACGTGCTGCTGAGCCTCGAAAGACGTCGTCGCTTCAACAACATCCGCGGACGCCGGTTGCTGGGACTCAAAGGACGTTGTAGCTTCGGCGGCTTCGACGGGCGCGGACTGCATAGCCTCGTTCTGCTCGAACTCTTGCGCCGCGAGCTCACGTGCCGCCTCGGCTGCCTGCTGCTGAGCGATAGCCTCCTGCTCGGCAGCCTCGCGTGCGGCAGCGCGCTTCTCCTCGAAATCGTCGACAAATTTCCTGCCCTTTGCAAACGCACCCTTAAAGAAGTTGGAAGCGCTGGCGCCAATCGACGAGAACGCGGATGCAATGTCGGCATGCGGCGTTGCCGCGGGAATCTCGGCCGAGAAATCAGTATCGCTCTCGTAAGACACGCGCCTCGGTTGTTCAACGTAATCGTCGTCAGACTCGTCCGCAACGTCTTGCGCCGGTGCGGCGGGAGCCAAAATGTCCAGTCCTGCCGCGGGATCGAACGCGGACACCGCCTCGGGCTCGGCAACGGTAACCGCGGCAGACTCATCATCCGCAGCCACGACGGGGGCAGGCTCGGGCTCAAACGTCGGCTCCTCGCCCTCTTCGTAATCGAGCGTACAGGACTCGGGAAGCATGCCGAGCGCTCGGATGGCATCCGAACCAAAGCGGATATTGCCGGCGGCATTGCGATAGAGCTTGGGCTTGGGCTCGGCGACTTCGACCACCGCGGGCTCCTCCGCCGGCTCGACGGTGGACGTTTCTTCGGTGGACACTTCGGCCTGGGCAGTCTGGCCTTGAGCCTCAGGCGCGATAACGCCGATCAGCGTCTCGTCGGCAGAGGCACCCTCAAAACCATCGATCTGTCCATCAAAAGCCTCTTCCTGTTCGGGTACATCGTCAGGCGCCACCGGCTGGCCAAACTCGTCCTCGTCGTAGGAAGGTTCCTCATATTCAATGGTGTTGCCGTAGTCGTTTTGCTGTTGGGCCGCGGCATACTCGGCCGCCGCGCGCGCCATTTCCTCGGCGCGACGCTTCTGCTCGCCAAAATAGGTGTCGAATGGAATGTCGTCGGGGAACTCGTTTTCGCCCTGATAGGGGGCAACGTTGTCCATGACACCGAGCATGGCGGCAACAGAGGACTTGTTGCACACTGCGCCAGACGTGTAGGGAAGCACAAAACGGTTGGAGATGATATTGGCGGCGTTGGCCAGTGCCACAAGGGAGGCCAGAATCGCGACAACCCACAGCAGCACCTTGAGCACGCCGGGAAGCGGCAGGATACGCAGGATGGCGACAGCCGCGGGCGCGATCGTGGCGACAGGCAGGAGCTTGGCGATGAGCGCGCGATACGGAGCGTAGGGCTCGCGAGCAAGGAGCTCGGCGCGGGGGGAATCATAGTGGGCCACCACGACGACCGGGCGGTTGCGCGGAGACGCAAGCGGGCCCGAGGCCTTGTGATAGGCGATGACATTTTGGCTCACACCGGTCTTTCCCAGGCGCGAAACCAAAGGATGCCCCGTGCGCTCGAGCACGTAGAGCACGGCACCGACAATGGACAGCAGGGTGCCGACCAAGCCGATACCGCCGCCGATGCCCATCAGCAGGGCGCCGGCAAACGCCAGAATACCGGTAACGGCAAACGCCAACCTGCTGGGCGCGGGAGCATTAAATTCCTGCACCTCGGGGTCAAATCCGTGGTTGCGGAAAATCTGAGCGATATCCTCGGCAGCCAGGCGCTCTTCTTCACTGCACGCCGGCGTAATGCCGGTGTTCTGCAGCAGGTGGTTAATATAGTTCTGGGTGTTCGCCATGTGCGCTCCACATCCATAATCCGACAAATAGGCCCAATGCATGCACATTAGAACCGTATATAGTCGAAAGTATACCCCGAGCGAGCGCAAACGACCGAATTCGGGCCATCTTAACGCCGCGAGCGGACAAGGATATAGCCTAATCTCCATATCGGACTAAAATCATGGCATCAAACGACCTTCTCATGCGAGGATTCTATGACGGCAAGCGACGCGACCGCGACAATTAAAAAGGGGGCACCCGAGCCCGGTTTCGATAAAACGGCTCAGCGCATCCTCAACCTTTTCTTTGTACTCAACAGTTCTCCCGAACCGCTGACGACCGAGCAAATCGTCCTGGATTCCGATTTGGGATACGGCTCGGGCAATATCGACTCAGACAAGCGCAAGTTCCGCCGCGATCGCGACAAGCTGCTCGAACGCGGCATCGTTATCAGGGAGGTTCGTGCTGCCGGAGCGCAGGAAACCGAGGAGAGCGCGTGGACGATCGACCGCGAGCACACGTTTGCCGCGGGCGGTCTCATCACCGCAGACGATGCCGACATCCTGCTCAATGCCATCGACCAGACACTCGCGGCAGGCTCATCCACCTTTGCCGCGCCGCTTGCCGACATTCGCTCCAAGATTGCCTACCTCACCGGCGTGTCGACGACAGGAGAGGCACCGATCCGCCGCTCTCCCGCCGTCGATGCGGTATGGAGTGCCTTTGCCGAGCGTTGCGCGCTGCGCTTTTTGTACCAAAACGGACGCGGCGAGCAACGCGAGCGGACCGTTTGCGTCTACGGCATGTTCGAGCGCGAGGGTGCGGCATACTTCTGCGGCCTCGACAATGCCACCGACAATATCAGGACATTCCGCTGCGACCGCATCATTCGCGCCTGGAGACCTTCGAAAGCCTACGCCATCCCTGCGGATTTCAACCTCAACGATTACTTATTCTTTGAGTTCGATTTTGCCGACCGCCCACCCGTTGCGGCTACGTTCTCGTTCGCGCGTGAAGCGCAGGCCGATATGATCAGCGGTCTCACACGCGGACGAGGCGAACTCACGCGCACCGAAGCAGAGTGGACCTGGACCGTTGACGTGCGCGACTTTGAAGCCGCAGCCTCGTTTTGCATGGCTCATGCCATGGATGGCATGAGGCCCGTCGCCCCCGATGCTCTCAAGCAGGCGTGGAATCGCCTCATCGAAAGGACGGTGCACGAGCATGCCCGTGCGTAAACTCACCAGCGAGCAAAGACTCTCGCGCGCCATCGACATCATGGAGGCCCTCTACGCCGGCGGCGAGAATGGCATGACACGAGACGAGCTTTGCAGCCGCTTTGATATCACGGGGGCATCACTCGACGAGATCCTCGAGATCGTCTCGACGCTTGCGGACCGAGAATCGGGCGCACGTATTATCTGTGAACGCCGCGGCGAGTGCGTGGTCCTCACCGGTGATGCGGGGCGCGTGCTGCCGCTACGCCTGAGTGCCGCCGAGGGCGCTGTGCTCAACCATGAACTTGAATCATTGGGGATCGAACCCCAGGCGGCGGCTCGAATACGGCGAGCTCTTCTTCCCAAAGAGCTCGGTTACAACCAGCGCGTCTTTGACACCGTCGCCCACGGATCGCACTGGCAGCAGCTGAGCTGCGCCATTCGGGACGGCGTTCGCTGCCGCATCTCGTATCGCTCGATGGATGACACACAAGCGCGCGAGCGTTTGGTCGACCCCTTGCGCATCACAACAAACGGCGATCAAACGTATCTGATTGCCTGGGATGTCGCGGTCGATGAACAGCGTACCTATCGTATGGATAAAATCGAGGGCTTGGTCTTGACCGACGACTCCGTCGTGCGCCACGCACCGGAGCCCGCGACCCTCCACGACTCCCTCGCCCAGGCGGAGCGGAGCGCGAAGCTTCTCATGCCGCGCGCCTTGGCGGAGCGCCTAGACTGGCCCGGCATTATGTCGATTGAACCCAATGGGGCGGACAGCTCAACAGTGAATGTGCGCTACGGCTCCGAGCGCTGGCTGTTAAGCCAGGTAATCGCAGCGGGCGGGGCCATCCGCATCCTGGATGACCCCGCCCTGTCAGAGCGTCTGTGCGATATGGCAAAATCCCTCGTCTGTCCGCTTTAGCGGCGCCGCTCGTGGCGCGCGCGCCACAGCTGTAGATAGTGCCCGATTTGTGCCGACTCGATGCGTTGATAGGAACTCGTGGGCAGCGACGTTAAGAATTTCTTGCCGTAGCCCTTCGTCACCAGGCGCGGGTCGGCCAAGATGAGTACGCCACAATCGGTCGATGAGCGAATGAGGCGACCGGCGGCCTGCTTGACCTCGAGCACGGCCTCGGGCA
Source organism: Collinsella sp. CLA-ER-H3 (assembly GCF_040092425.1). Lineage (NCBI taxonomy): Bacteria > Bacillati > Actinomycetota > Coriobacteriia > Coriobacteriales > Coriobacteriaceae > Collinsella > Collinsella sp. CLA-ER-H3. Next base: position 278,557 of record NZ_JBBNLP010000003.1, on the reverse strand, counting down.
GCGAATAGCGCGCCCAAGCGCGGTCTTCACGCAGATTGCGCTCGCATGAGAGCGGGTCTGTGGGGCTCGAGAACGGCAGCTTGGGGATGATGACACAGCGCAGCGTCTCGCCGCTGGCGTCAAACCCTTCCCAAAAGGCCTTAAGCGCAAAGAGTGATGAGGTCGGTTCGTTGATAAAGCGATCGCGCAGACGGCGAGGAGACGAGTTGCGCTGCTGGCAGTTGAGCTCCAGACCCGCACGAGCCATCTTGGGCTCGACGCGAGCGTACAGTTCCTCCATGTCACGCCTGTTGGTGAACAGCGTGAGCACCGAGCCGCCCATAGCAAGATGAGCGTCGACCAGCACACGCTCGAGCGCCGAAAGGTAGCTCTCACGATCGCGCGGATCGGGGATATCCCCAGCCACGACCACGGCCATATTCGAATCGAAGTCGTAGCTCGAATCCAAGTGCAGTGACGATGATGTTGAGGCACCGATGCGATCGAGGCCGACGGCATGGTTAAAGTGCTCAAAGCTCTTGGAAACCGTCATGGTCGCCGATGCAAAGATAGCCGTGTGGACCTCGGGCAGCCACTCGGTTGCCAAGGCCTCACCAATATCGATGCGCTCCGCGGTCATCGACTCGCCGCCGGCGCGCAATCTGCGATTGACCTGCAGCGAGTACACGTAGTGTTCATCGGTACCGTCAATGATGAGCTTGAGGTTCTCGACCAGCTCGTGTAGGCGGCGCGAGATATCACCCAGGTCGACAACAACCTCGGGCTTGTCGGCGGCAACTGCTTGTACCAGCGCGTCGACGCTCTTGTCAGCTTGTTCCAACGCGTCGATGGCAGTGTAGGCCGACTGTAAGAAATCATGCCAGTCGTCAGATTCGCGCAGCTCGGGGCCAATCCATAGGTTCGCATTGTCATAGCCCCCGCGCGCACGGCGGCCAAGCTCGCGAACGCCGTCAAACACATCGGCAATCGCCATACTCGCACGCACAACCGTCGACGTCGCCTTGGCGGTAAGACCCAGGTAAAGCGTAGAGCCCTCCGAGGTTGCCAAATCGCGGGAAACCTGGCTCAGCGCACCGGTGCTCGAGCCACCCAGGCGCTCAAACAGAACGCGCGATTCATCCGCCGACACCACGCGCGCCCATTGACGGCGCGCCTCGCGCTCGATGGAGTGGGCCTCATCGATCACCCAGTGACGAATCGGAGGCAAGATTCTGCCCTCGGCCGCAACATTGCGGAACAGCAGGGAATGGTTGGTGACCACCACATCGGCATGCGCCGCGCGACGGCGAGCGCCATGGACCAGGCATTTATCGGGGAAAAACGGGCATAGGCGACGGGCGCACTCGCGCGACGCCGTCGTAAAGTCGGGACGGTTGACGCTGCGCCAGCGAATGCCGAGCGAGTCGAGGTCGCCATCGGCCGACTGACACACGTACGCCATGATGACCGCGACTGCCGTAAGCGTGTCAGCAGGATCACGCTTAGTCGTAATTTCGACTTGGCCGCGACTCATACGCTCAAGCTTGCGCAAGCATGGATAGTGGTCATAGCCCTTGAGGGCGCAAAACGATAGGCCTCCGTCCAGCTGCTCGGCAAGTTTGGGCAGCTCATGATACATGAGCTGGTCGGCAAGATTATTCGATTTAGTCGCGATACCAACCGTGATGTTGTTGCGGCGCGCGGCCTCGGCAAAAGGCACCAGGTAAGCCATCGATTTGCCGACGCCCGTGCCCGCCTCAATCACGCGATGCGTTCCCGTAACGAGTGCGTCACGGACCTCGAGCGCCATCGCGATCTGTTCATCGCGCGGCTCGTACGTGGGATACATGCGATTAACCAGGCCGCCCGGGGCATAGTCCGCCTCGATTTCCTCGCGGCTCGGCATCTTAAGGACCGGTAGCTCGTCCGCATCAACGCGATCATCGGCCCGATCGGCCTTGAGTACGTCGGCGCGGGCGGCGCTGAGAGAGAAGATGGAACCGGGGTTCTGCCCCGCCAAGAACGAGAAGATAGGACGATAGGACCAGGGTACGTCGGGGTGCATGTCGGCCAGGCGCGCCATTAAGCCCTGGGGCAAGTCGGCGAGCGCCACGAGCAAGACGCGCCACACACCACACAGGGCGTCGACATCGGCGTTGGCTCGGTGCGACACCGAGTCGCAGCCAAACAGGTCGGCCATGAAAGACAGCTTATGCGATGCCAGGCGCGGAAGCGCGATGCGCGACAGTGCCAGCGAATCAATCCAGATGTCGCTGACGTTGACACCGCCCTTGACCGACTCGATAAACGAGCGGTCGAAGGTGGCGTTATGCGCAATCACCGGGCAGCCGCCGACAAAATCGGCGAGAGCAGCCACGGCATCGACGGCCGATGGGGCATCCACCACATCGGCGTCTGTAATGCTCGTGAGTTCGGTAATCTCGGCGGGAATCAGCTGCTTGGGATGCACGAAGGTATCAAACCGATCGACAACCTCGCGGCCGGAAAGGCGGGCCGCCGATATCTCGATAAGCTCGTTGTCCTGCACCGAAAGACCCGTGGTCTCGGTATCGAGGACGATAACATCTTCCTCGATGAGGCCAAACGATTGCGTTTTGGCGCGCTCGGCAAGCGTGGCATAGGAATCGATGACAAACTGCGGCGTTCCTGACGAAACCGCGTCCTCGATTAGCATGCAACGCCCGCTCGACGAAGTCCCATACGGATCAGACTGTCACAGACCTGCGGGAACGTCATGTCATCGGTGTGGCGAATCTCATCCGGATACAGCGACGTATCGGTCATACCGGGAATGGTATTGGTCTCGAGGATAACGGGGCCGTCCTCGCTCACGATAAAATCGCTGCGCGAGATACCCAGGCAACCGAGCGCCCTATGGGCGGCACAGGCAAGCTCCTGGGCGCGAGCGTAGTTCTCGGGCGAAATCTGCGCCGGAATGCGATGGATGTCCGTGGGGTCCACATACTTCACGTCCAGATCGTAGAACTCGCAGTCCTCGGGCTTACGAATCTCGACAATCGGCAGAGCGCGCACGTCGTCCTCACCGTACACGCCAACGGTGATTTCAGTTCCCTCGATGCACTTCTCGACCAGCACTTTGTCGCCGTACTCGAACGCCTTGGCGATTGCCGCGGGCAGCTCGGAGGGTTCATGGACCAGGGAAATGCCATAGCTGGAACCGTTTACGGCCGGCTTCACAAAGCAGCGCTCGCCACAAACCTCGACGATGTGATCGATATCGACTTCATCGCCCACTTCGAGCGCAAGGCCGGGGGCAATGGGAATGCCCGCCTTGGCGTATAGGAGCTTCGAGACCTCCTTGTCGGCACCGCAGGCGCTCGCGAGCACACCCGACGCCGTGTAGGGGATACCCAGGGTCTCCATGGCACCCTGCATGGCACCATCCTCGCCGCCGGCACCGTGCATGGCGATAAACGCCACGTCAAAGCCGCCGGTCGCCATGGTTACCATAAAATCATCGGCAGCTGTGTCGAGCAGCTCCACCGAAGTGTAGCCGGCCTCCTTCAAGGCCACCACGACGTTCTTTCCCGAATTGAGCGAGATCTCGCGCTCGGCGGAATGACCGCCCGCCAAGACCGCTACGTGCATGTTCTCTAGGCTTTTACCCGGCATGGGCAGACTCCTCCTCTATAATTTCTGCAGCTGATACCATATTGTAGCGATACCCTCTACGTTTCCCCAAAATCGAAAGGCTTCCATGAATCCCAGGACTAAATCTCAGGACATTCGCGACTTGAGCCAAAACGATATTCGCGAGCTTGTGGCCGAACTCGGCCAGCCCGCCTTCCGCGCGAAGCAGCTCATCGAATGGGTCTTTGAGAAGAACGTTTGTTCGTTTGACGATATGACCAACCTTCCTAAGACTTTCCGCGAGCAGCTTAAAGAGGCTTTTGCCTTTGACACGCCGACTGAACTCACCAAACAGGTTTCCAAAGACGGCTCTCGCAAGTATCTGCTCGAGTACCACGACGGCATTTCCGTCGAGACTGTCGGTATGCCCCGTCGTAACAAGCTTTCCGTCTGCGTTTCTACTCAGGCTGGCTGTGGCATGGGTTGTGCATTTTGTGCCACCGGCCTTAACGGCCTCAAGCGCTCGCTGACAGCCCAGGAGATCGTCGACCAGGTGTTGCACGTCTCGAATGATTTTGGTGAGCGTGCAACAAGCGTCGTTTTCATGGGCCAGGGCGAGCCCTTTGCTAACTATGACGAGGTTCTCAAGGCACTGCGCATCCTTAACGATCCCGACGGTATCGGTATTGGAGCCCGTCACCTTACTGTCTCTACCAGCGGTGTTATTCCTGGCATCCGCAAGTTTGCCGACATTCCCGAGCAGTTTACGCTCGCTGTGTCGTTGCACTCTGCCATCCAGTCGACGCGCAATAAGCTCATGCCCGGCGTTAAGAAGTACACGCTCCTGCGCCTTCATGAGGCGCTGCAGCTCTACACTCAGAAGACTGGACGCCGTCCGACCTATGAGTACGCCATGATCGAAGGCGTCAACGATACGAATCCCGAAATGCAGGCGCTCTGCGACTTCTGCGAGGGAACGCTGTGCCACGTTAACCTAATTCAGCTTAACGACATCGAGGGCAGCCCGCTCAAGCCGTCTCCGATTCATAAGGTTGAGGATCTTCAGCGCCGCCTTGAGTCTCGTGGCATCGAGACCACGATCCGTAATTCGCGCGGCAATGATATTGATGCCGCCTGCGGTCAGCTGAAGCAACGTTTCAAGGTCCAGAAGAACGCATAGGGGAGTCTGCACCCCATAACGTTTCATGTGAAACATCCGACAGCCCTGGTTGTAGATAATGCAACCAGGGCTGTTTCATTTGTTTTCATCCTAAAGGACTTGATATACGTAACCTTAGTTTTATAGCCAAAATAAAGGGTCCTTGTCTCATGAATCAGACAAGGACCCTTTCAAAATAGGCACGTAATTGTTAGGTACCTAATAACCAACATTTTCCCACTGATGGTTAACCCAGTCTTGGTTAATCTTAGGATTCTTAGTCACCTGAGCAGTACGCATGGCGACATCTTCGGTCATCACATCCATTTTCTTCTTAGATGTATCGACGATATCCTGAGCTCCGCGCAACAGTCGACCTCGAAGTTCATCATCTGTCGCAAGCTTATAACCAGCAAAGGCACCAGCGACAACGGTGGTTGCCAACGCAACGACCGCGAGAACCTTATTCTTCATCCTGATCCTCCTGCCCAAATTGAATCATTTCACCAAGGATACGGGAGAGCTCCTCCTCGTCTTTGAACTCGATTTCGATTTTGTTCTTACCACGCGAGCTCTTCACGCGTACATTCGTGTTGAAAACTTGACGAAGTACTCGAGCGGCCTTTTTGAATGACTGAGGCGTTGCTGGCCTCGGGGTCCTTGGTGTCTCTCCGGCAGAAAACAACGGAGCAAGATTTTCTGTCGCTCTAACGGAAAGACCTTCTGCGACTACTTTCTCAGCAAGTCGAATCCTGGCATCTTCATAAGGAACTGCAAGAATCGCCCTTGCATGACCTGCAGTAAGCTTGCCCTCGAAAATCATCTGCTGTACGACTTCCGGAAGATCTAGCAAACGAAGTGAATTTGTAATTGCGGAACGAGACTTACTGACAGCCTTTGATAACGCCTCTTGTGTCATGCCGCTGGCATCAATGAGCTGACGATAACCCTTCGCCTCTTCGACGGGATTCAAATCAGAACGCTGAAGATTCTCGATAAGTGCAAGAGCGAGCATTTCCTCATCATTAACTTCTTTAATGATAACAGGCAGTTCCTCAAGACCAGCAAGCTTTGACGCCTGGTAACGACGCTCACCCGCAATAATCTCATAGCCATTTCCATGCTTGCGAACCAACAACGGCTGCAAAACGCCATGTTCTTGGATCGACTCGCTCAACTCGCGAAGTTCAGTTTCGTTAAAGTGAATTCGCGGCTGATTAGGGTTGGGAACAATATCCTCAATAGGCAGTTTTGTTTCAGATGCAGCATTTGAAGCCGATGCAGCCGAACCACCGGTCTCATACTCGGCCTCTGAGACCAAAGCATTGAGTCCACGTCCCAATCCGCCACGTTTCTTTGCACTAGGCACGCTTGATCACCTCTTTTGCAAGGTTCATATACGCTTTTGCACCCTTATTTTGAGGTGCATAGGTAATTACTGGTTCTCCAAAAGACGGAGCTTCGGAGATTTTTACGGTACGTGGAATTAGGGTCTTAAACGCCTTATCACCAAAGTACGACTGAACTTCCTCAACAACCTGATTCGACAGAGAAGTACGTGAGTCATACATGGTCATAAGGACGCCATAGGTGTCTAAGCCCTTATTCAGACGTGATTTGACCATCTTCATTGACTCAAGCAGCTTTGTAACGCCCTCAAGTGCGTAATACTCGCACTGGATCGGAATCAAAACGCTATCTGCTGCGGTCAAAGCATTGATGGTAAGCAGGCCAAGCGAAGGAGGACAGTCGATGAATATAAAATCGAACTCATCTTGAATCGGCTCAAGCAAATCTTTGAGGCGGGTTTCACGAGCAATTGCGCTTACGAGCTCAATTTCGGCACCCGCAAGCTGAATTGTCGCCGGAATAACGAATACCTTTTTGCAATTTGTATCAAGAACAAGCGATTCTGCCGGCACGTCATTCAGCAATGCATCATAGATGCACCGATCAAGGTCTTCTTTTTCAATTCCAAACCCGCTAGTGCTGTTTCCCTGCGGATCAAAATCGACAATCAGTGTCTTGCGTCCCTGTTCACCCAGTGCTGCAGCAAGGTTTACAGCCGTCGTCGACTTACCGACGCCGCCTTTTTGATTGATGATTGCAATGATACGCGTGTCTTTTGCGCTCTTCGAACGCTTAACGTCGCGAAATCCCACGGTCCCTCCTGGTGTGTTTAAAGCTGTCTAACGGAGGATGTTTCACGTGAAACATTCCGATTCAATATCAACCGCCATGTTTCACGTGAAACATTACGAGTCGATACTATCCATTATGTTTCACGTGAAACATCTAGGCAAGCGGATTCTTCTTTGCCATGCCATTAGCACGAGGCAATGAAACGGATGCTGGATGACTTTTCTTAAGAACAATAAATTCCCTGTGACCAAGACCCTCGGGTAAATCAATTGCATCATTCAGAAGCGGAATGAAGCCACAGATCTTAGCTGCTGACATGCCGGAAGCAAGCTCCTCATCCGATGGATTACCCTTGGTGATAACAAATAGCCCACCATCCTTGAGGTAAGGAGCAGCATACTCAACAAGAATTGGTAGAGGGGCCAATGCGCGGGCGGTTACAACAGAGAACTGCTTCTTATGGCTTCGAGCATATTCTTCAAGGCGATCATGGACTGCATGACCATATTTCAATCCAAGAGCATGAACAAAAGAATTGACAGCATCAACCTTCTTGCCAACAGAGTCAATATAAGTAGCCTTACGATGCGTGGCTATCGTTAATGGAATACCAGGGAAGCCAGCACCCGTTCCCATATCAAGCAAAGATCCCTCAGGAGCCTTATTGACATAAGGAAGCAAAACAAGTGAGTCGAGGATATGAAGTACCGCAGCATCTTCAACGTTAAGAATACGAGTGAGATTGGTTGTCTTATTTGTTTCCAGAACCAAATCCAAATGCTGGATACATTTCCTCAGCTCAGCATCAGTTACGCTCAAGGAATACTCTTTGCAATAGGAAGTTAGACGGCTGAGCATCTCGTCAGTCTGCTGATCAGTAAGTACAAACAACAGAAGCTCCTTTCTGACAAAAATCAGTGTATCGAGAACTTTTGACAAAAAAAGGGGACGTGGAAACCACGCCCCCTTAGCATAAGCTCGAGTAGATTATCGAGCAACAATCACCACATGGCGATCAGGGTCAGAACCCTCAGAATGGGTATCGACAGCATCATTGCCACGAAGTGCAATATGAACCAGTCGGCGCTCATAGGCATTCATGGGCGAAAGCGAAACACTCTTATGGGTACGGATGGCACGCTCGGCGGCCGACTGAGCCATTGAGGCAACCTTGTCCTGACGACGGCTCTTGTAGCCCTCAACGTCAACCACAACCGGATACCTAAAGCCGAGCTTGCGGCTCACCAGCAAAGAGAACATGACCTGAAGAGCATCAAGGGTACGACCATGACGACCAATGAGAACAGCAAGATCGGGAGCCGTAACATCCAAAATCAGCTCGCCCTCGTCGCCCTCGTACTCATCAATAGGAGAGTTGGCGGCATCGAAGTGCGAAAGGATGGAACGCAGAATGGAAATCGCAACATCGGCAATGGTGTCGAGCTCCTCATCGGTCAGCTCTTCACCGGCCTTGTAGCGCTGTGCAATCTCGGGATAATCGCCCGCAATCTGCGGGGCAACCTCCTCAAGCATATCCTCGATGATCTCTTCAGACATAACGTACTCCAAAAGTTAGGTACCTAAATAAGATTGATATCCCGACTACTTCTTCTTGTGCGGACGCGGCTTCTTCTCGCGACGGGTAACCTCGACCTGCAGCGGAGCGTTCTTGAGGCGCTCCTCCTCATCGGCCTTGGCCTTGTCGATAACCTTCTGCGTCACGAAGATCTGCTGGATAACCTGCCAGGCAGAAGACACATCGTAGTACAGCAGAACGCCGACGGGCAGGCTCCAGCCCATCCAAAGCATCATGACGGTCATGACGACAGCCATCATGCGCATGCTCTGGGCCTGCTGGCCGGTCTGGTTGCGCGACATATAGAGCTGCGGAATCAGGGTCAGGACGGCGAACAGGATCAGGCAAACCAGCGCAGGCAGTGCAACCATAAAGCCATCGGCAAAAGAGGCGCTCGGCGTGGTGGTCAGATCGGGCAGGATGTTAAAGAACGAGAACGTGCCCTCGTTAAAGTACTGCGGCAGGTTGCGCAGAAGCGTGAACAGGGCGATAAGGATGGGCATCTGAATCAGAAGCGGCAGGCAGCCGGCCAGCGGATTGAACTTGTTCTCGCTGTAGAACTTCTGCATCTCCTCGGCCTGACGCTGGGGGTCGTCGGCGTAGCGCTCCTGGATCTCGAGCATCTTGGGCTGCAGCACCTGCATGCGAGCCGTCGACTTGGTCGACTTGAGCATGAGCGGCGTCAGCAGCAGACGGATGATGACCACCAGGATGATGATGGACAGGCCCCAGTCGACCGCAAAGGTCTGGATGAGCTTGAGCAGCTCGAAAAGGATGTTAACGATCCAATCCCACATGTAAGTTTTCCTCCGATAGCGAGTGCCCGCTAAGGCACAGGGTCATAACCGCCGGCGTGCAGGGGATTGCAGCGAGCGATGCGCCTCACGGCAAGCCAGCAGCCTCTCAAAACACCGTACTTCTCAATCGCCTGAACGGCGTATTGCGAGCACGTTGGGTAATAAATGCAGGCGTCAGGTAATAAGGGCGAAACAACCTGTTGATATATGCGAATAGGAGCGATGGCAACACGTCGCAAAACGTGATTGCTCATCGCTCCTCCCCGGCAACGCCGGCGCGTTTCATAAGCGAACGCAACGCCTTGTCCATCTCCTGCGGCGAGGAAACCCTCGTCTTGGGAGTCGCGAACAAGATGATGTCATAACCCGCAACGGGAAATCCACAGCTGCGGGCGGCCTCGCGCATCACACGCTTAGATCGGTTGCGCACGACAGCACAACCGAGTCGTTTAGCACCAACGAAGGCGACCCTTCCGGAGTCGCCTTCGCCAACCGATTCACATATGGTCATTCGAATCAGAGGGTGATTGAAACGACGCCCCTGACTGAACACATGCTCGAAATCTTGCCGAGACTTAATAGTCTTCATGCGAGATGTGTGTATCGCTGCTAGACAGTGAGACGCTTGCGGCCCTTGGCGCGACGACGGGCGAGCACGGCACGACCACCCTTAGTGGCCATACGGGCACGGAAGCCATGGGTCTTGGCACGCTTACGCTTATTAGGCTGATACGTACGCTTCATCTTAAGTTCCTCCTGCTGCATTTCGAGTGTCCGCGGGGACGCGGACGCAGATATAGACACGTGAGCTTGAAGATTGTAGGGAAATCGATGTTCAAATGTCAAGAAATCAAAGGTAAAAGGTTGCAAAGAGTACACGGTTCCCCCATAAGCAGAACCGGCATTTGAGGCTGCAGGCAACTTTTCACGAAATTTCATCGAGTTTTCAACAGGTCATGTTGGAAATGTTGAGAACTTTTCGTCCGTTTTCCAAAGTTTTCAACAGGTTTTGAAAACTTGTCGAAAGATGAGAAACATTGAGCGGTGAGCTACTATTTGTTCAAAACCTTTTGAAAGATTGCGAGCGGCATGTCTGACGACTTCTACACCATGGTCGATTCCGGTGATCCGGCACCCGACAACGAGCACATCACCGGCGTGCGCGAAAAACGCAACGAAAGCGAGCAGGTCACCGCACAAGCACCGAAGGCCATGTATGCAGCGCGCATCGCGGTCTACGATGACATGCTGTCGACACCGCGTGTCATCGTCATCGAACCGCAAGACGTCCGCACCTACTTGGAAGAGACAACCAACACCGTCTACCAGTGCATGAAAGAGCAGGGAGGACGCATCTCGCTGATGGTTATCCGCGAGATTGTCGAAAACTTTATCCACGCGCATTTTGCAGAGCCCATCATCTCAATTCTCGACGGTGGCGATACCATCCGCTTTGCCGATCAGGGCCCGGGCATCGACGACAAAGAGCGTGCCTTCGATTTTGGCGTAACCAGTGCAAACAGCAAGATGAAACGGTATATCCGCGGCACCGGAGCCGGGTTTCCCATGGTACAGGAGTACTTGGAAAACGCCGGCGGCGCCGTCTCCATCGAGGACAACATGGGCAACGGCACCGTCGTGACGGTAAGTCTGAACCCCAAGCGCGTGCAGGAAATCGAGCGTGCTGGCGGGCGCGGGGCAGCCGTGCGACCCGAAGCAGAGCAGCAGGCATATCCCATGCCGGGCGCCTTCACGCAGCAACCCGCAACGATGCAACAGGTGCAACAGCAAATGGCCCCCATGCAGCAGCCTGGCATGGCCCCCATGCAAGAGCCCCAGGTACCCTCGGGCGCGATTCCGCAGAACATACCCGATGTAAAGCCAGCGATGGGCCAGGATGTGGGAACCTTGCAGCAGATGGCGGGTGCATCGACTGCACAGCAGATATCCTATCAACCGAACCCACAAGGGTATCCGGCTCAATACGCGCCGCAAACGGGATATGCACAGGCATACCCCCAGCAATACCCGCTGGGATACCAGCAGCCATACCAACAGACACCACAGGCGCAGTACAACCCATGGGCCCAGCAGATGCCTCCGCAGCCTTACCAACAGTGGCCGCAAAGTTTTCAACAGCAGCCGCTGCCCATGCAGAGTTCTCAACAACCAGCAGCTCAAATGATGTATCCTAATGCGGCGAATCAATATGCACAGCCGCAGCAAGACGTATTTGTGAGCGAGCGCGGCGAAGCGGCACTGGGCTATCTGGCTCAAAACCAAGAGTGTGGCGCAACCGACCTGGCACGAGCGTTTGGAAACTCAGCGCCCACGTGGTCGCGAACGCTCAACGACTTGGCACAGGCCGGCTTGATAATCAAACATGGCCAGAAATATCATCTGACCGAGATAGGCAGCGCTCGCGTGCGAGCCCAAAGTTAAGGAACGGGAGAAACAGTGGACGAGGAAGCAAGCATCATCCTGGGGGATGCCATCGCCTTTTGTCAGCGCGACGGCCAAGATGCACGCCTCATCAATATGCTGGGACAATCGCGCGCCGTGAGTTTAACCGAGGACACTCTGACGATTGAGGCCCCTTCACGCTTTGCCATCGCTCAGCTCAAAAAGCATCAGCCGACCATCGAGGCGTACCTAGAAGAGATCGCCTTTGCACCGATTGCGCTCAATATCGTGGCACCGCAAGGCGCCTCGGCAAATACGACCCCGGTCACTCACCCGGTAGCGACCGACACCGCAGCGGCAACGCCGGAGCCCGAGCCTCGACGCGACGATGTTTCCCGTGAAACCATGGCACCGCAGCCGACTGCTTCGGTCGCACCGGCGGTAGAGCCAGCCCCCTCGCCCATCCCGACCGCCACGCATATGCCCGTCGCACACGAGGCGACATCCGGCGAGGAATCGGGCGTTGCAATCAAAAACACGTTGTCCGCCGACGATTTCCGCCGCATGATGACCCAAATGAACGGCAGACCACCGGCGAAAAGCGCAAGTTCGTCCGCAGCGCCGGCAGCATCTTCGACGGCGACCCCGGCGGCAGTCGAGAAAAACGCGGACGGGGCACCCCTCGCAGCGAATTCGAAATTCACGTTTGAAAACTTCGTCTTCGGACCGGAGAACAGCCTCGCCTACCGATCGGCGCTCAAATTCGCCATGCTTGCAGACACGCCCGGTACCTGCACGTCGCTGTTCATCTACGGCAAATCGGGCCTGGGCAAGACGCACTTGCTACTCGCCATCAAAAATGAGCTGGCAGAGAAATCGCCCGAGATCAAGGTGAAGTACGCCAACTCGCAGGCATATCTGGACGACTTGATGACGGAATTCGACCGCCAAAAGAAGAGCAACGCCCCCATTATGCAGGCGTACCACGGCGTCGACGTGCTTATCATCGATGACATCCAGAACATCATTGGCAAGCGCGCGAGCGTGGATTACTTCTTCCAGTTGATGGACGAATTTATCCGTAACAACAAGAAGGTCGTGATCGCCGCCGACCGCGCCCCCAAGGACCTTAATATGGACGAGCGCCTGACCAGTCGCTTTAATGCCGGTCTGCTGTGCCTGGTGGCGGAGCCCAGCTACGAGATGAAGTACAAGATTTTGCAGCGTTATTACGAGAACACGATCGCCGCCGCACCCGAGGCAGGCAACGACTCGCTGCTGGCGGCCTACGGGGGCGACGGCGGACATCTGACCGACGCGCACTTTAAACACATGGCCGAGGTCTCGGGCACCAACATCCGCGAGCTCGAGAGCTTTTGCGAGCGTTGTGCCGGCGAAGCGGGCGATCGCGAGCGCGAGGGCGGGGAGCTCACCTTTGACGACATCGACGCCATCGCCAACCAGTACTTCGACACATCGGCCAAGAAGATCAATGTGCAGACGGTCCAGTCCGTCATCGAAGAGCAATACGGCGTGACGCACGAGGAACTCATCGGGCCTCGCCGCAACGCCAATATCGCCAAGGCGCGCCATATCGCTATCTACCTGGCGATCGAGATGTGCGAGATGACGACGACGGCCGTGGGCGCCGAGTTTGGCAACCGCAACCACTCGACCGTCAGCACGAGCTATAAAAAGGTTCAGAAGATGATTCAGGAAGACCGGACTGTTACCGAAGACCTCAAGTCACTGCGCGATAAAATTACACTGCGCTCGTAGGTAAATGGACACACCTGTTGAAAACTTGTCGAAACGGCGGTTATAAGGTGTCAAAAACTCGAGCCGCGGTGATGAAAAGTTTTGCGCAGGTTTTGAACGTGGAAAACACACCCGGTTGCACACAGGTTCCTGTCGATTCTCTTTTTAGGGCTGACCCGCACTTTTAGGAGTAATCAACAGTTTCGTCAGTACTATTACTATTATTAAGATATTTATATCTATAGAAAGGTATTAAAAGATGAAGTTCACCGTCAGCCAGAGCTCGCTTACGCAAGCCATCGGCGTCGTTATGAAAGGCGTCGCTTCGGCATCCACCCTTCCCATTCTGTCGGGCGTGCTCGTTAAGGCGCAAGACGGCATCTTGGAATTCCAGACCTCCAACTACACCATCTCGATTCGTCACCGCATTGCGGCTCATGTCGAAGAGGAGGGCGAGATGGTGATTCCCTGCAAGATGCTCTCCAACATCACCAAGACCCTTCCCGATGCCCCGGTCACCTTTGAGCTGTCCGAGCGCCAGGTTTCGATTGGCTGCGAGAAGAGCTCTTTCCGCCTCAACACGCTCGATGCCAACGACTTTCCCGAGTTCCCGGCATACGCCATCGAGAGCGCCGTCGAGCTGCCGACCGATATCCTGTCCGAAATGGTGGGTCGCGTATGGCGCGTCACCTCGACCGACAAGGCCCGTCCCATCCTGGGTGGCGTGCACATGAAGGTCGAGAACAACACCGTGCGCCTGGTCGCGACCGACTCCTTCCGACTGGCCGTGTGCGATACACAGGTCGAGACCTCGACCCTCGAAGGTTCCTTTGAGCTCAACGTGCCCGCCGACGCCTTCAACGACGCGCTGAGCATCATGGCCAGCCAGGCGACCATCATGATCGGCGCCACCGACACCCAGGTTGTCTTTGAGGCCGGCAACACCACCTACGTGTCGCGCCGCATCGAGGGCGTATATCCCAATTACAAGCAGCTCATCCCCGATTCGTGCGTGACGAGCGTCAAGATCGACGTAGCCGCCTTTAACGCCGCCCTTAAACGTGTGGCCGTTATCGCGAGCGCCAACCCCGCCGTCAAGTTTGAGATTGACGTCGAGAACGGCCAGATGGGCCTGTCCTCCATTTCCAACGACCAGGACCTGGCGCAGGAGACGATCGATGTCGAGGCCGAGGGCGAGTCGGGCACCATCGCCTTCAACTACCACTACATCTTCGGCTGCCTCAATGCCCTGTCCAAGGAGAAAGAGATCACGCTGGAGCTCAAGAGCTATTCGCAGGCTGGCATCTTCAAGTCCTACGACAAGATCAATTACCTGTACCTGGTCATGCCGGTACGCATCTAGCATCGCTCATGACCATGTTCGCACGCGATCTTTCCGTTGCGCGCTATCGCAGCTTCGACAGTTACCGCCTTGCCCTGAGCGACGGTGTGACAGTGCTCGCAGGCCCCAACGCGGCGGGAAAGACCAACCTCATAGAGGCGCTGCAGCTGCTGACGAGTGGCGCCTCGTTTAGGCATCCGACCGCAGCCGAGCTCGTGCACGACGGCACAGGCTCATGCAAGGTCGAGCTGAGGCTCGAAGGTGATGGGCGCGTGCTGGACATGGGACTGAGCGTGGAAGATGGCAAGCGTTCATTTGGCCGCAACGGCAAGCGCTGCGCTGCGTCCGGCGTGCGCGGGGTGCTGCCGAGCGTTTTGTTTTGTCCGGACCACCTGGATATGGTCAAGCGGGGTGCCAGCGTACGCCGCGCCGCACTTGATGACTTTGGCGTTCAGCTGAGTGCGCGCTATGCCGATCTGGCTAGTGCCTACGGGCGCTGCGTGACCCAGCGCAATGCCCTGCTCAAGGAGGCCTGGTGCTGCCGCGAGATGCTCGGCGCCTGGAATGAATCTATCGCCCGCGCCGGTTCGGCCCTGCTCGTGCATCGTCTGGCACTGCTCGACCGGCTGTCGGGCCATGTGCGCGACGCCTATGGCCGCGTGGCATCCGGCGAGCCCGCCGATGTGTCCTATGTGTCCACGCTTGGCGACCTGCCTCGCACCGTGGATCGCGACGAGCTCAGGGGCTGGGCGTATGAGCGCATGCTCTTGGCGCTCGATGAGCGTGCCGACGAGGAGATTCGCCGCGGCGTGACGCTTGTGGGTCCGCATCGCGATGAGATTGAGTTTTCCGTCGCGGGCCGATCGGCCCGTTCATTTGCCAGCCAGGGCCAGCAGCGAACGCTGGTGCTTGCCTGGAAGGTGGCAGAGGTGGCCGTGGCGCGCGATATCCTGGGCACCGCACCGCTGCTGCTTTTGGACGACGTGATGAGCGAGCTCGACGCCGGGCGCCGAGGCGCTTTCCTGCAGCTGATCGGTGATGATATCCAGACAGTCATAACCACCACCAATCTGGGGTATTTTACCGATGACCTGCTTGATCGAGCCAAGGTGGTGAGCATGGGTGAGACGTGCTAATTACGACCGCGAGAACGGAACGGTTGCCTTTGGCGGCTTTTTGGATGCCGAGCGTCAGCGTATCCTGGCGGCCGCGACACCTGAGCGCCGCGCGCAGATGGAGGCTGCGGAGGAGTCTCGTGCGGTCTATCGCGCCTGGAATGCGGTGTGCTCGGGCACGCGCGAGGGACGCCATGTGACGGGGCTGCGTTACCTGCCCGAGTCCAACGAACTGCTGGTGTACCTCGATTCACCCTCATGGACGCAGGAGATGACACTGTTGCGCGAGATTATCCGCGCGCGCATGGAGCGCGCCGGCGCGCACGTCGACGGCCTGGTGTTCAAGACGACCGCCCCCGGCCACACACCGCCCGCTGCAAAAGAGCGCCTGCGTCCGGCCGTGGCCGAGCGTCCGCCGGCTCCGCATGCCGACCTAAGCGGTGCCGAGCGTGCCGAGATTGAGCGCCAAGTGGCACCCATCGAAGACCAAAAACTGCGCGAGGCCCTCGAGAATGCCATGAGAGCCAGTGCCGAGTGGGACAAGGGCGTGCAGGGCAAAAAAGAGCCTTAAATCGCATCTGGTGGCCTTGTAGAGCCAAATACCCTCGTTCCCGAGGGTATTTTTTTACGATAAACTAGTAAGGCTGTACACATTTTCTTAACTGAAGGAGGACGTGTGGCAAACGAAAACGATTACGATGGCGGCGAGATTAAGATTCTCGAAGGTCTCGAGGCCGTTCGTAAGCGCCCGGGCATGTACATTGGCTCGACGAGCGCCAGCGGTCTTCATCACCTGGTGTGGGAGATCGTTGACAACTCCGTCGACGAGGCCATGGCCGGTTTCTGCACCGAGATTCAGGTGACGGTCCACGCCGACAACTCCATCACGGTCGTCGACAACGGGCGCGGCATCCCCGTCGACGAGCATCCTATCAAAAAGATCCCGACGCTCGAGGTCGTCATGACGATCCTGCACGCCGGCGGTAAGTTCGATAACTCGGCCTACAAGGTCTCGGGCGGACTGCACGGCGTGGGCATCTCCGTTGTCAACGCCCTGTCCAAGCGTGTGGTCGTACAGGTATGCCGCGATGGCAACATCTACGAGATGGAGTTCTCGCGCGGCAAGACCGTCAAGAAGATGGAGGTCGTGGGCACTTCGGAGACGACGGGTACCACTGTCACCTTCTGGCCCGACGACGAGATCTTCGAGACCTGCATCTACGATTTCGACACGCTGCACAACCGTCTGCAGGAGACGGCATTCCTCAACAAGAACCTCAAGATCGTGCTGACCGACGAGCGCGAGGCGACTCCCCATGTGGAGGAGTTTTGCTATGCCGGCGGCATCATCGACTTCGTCAAGTTCCTCAACGAGGGCAAGGATGTCCCCGAGGCCTTTAAGGAGCCCATCTATATTGAGGGCAAATCAGATCCGGATGCGCCCGTGACCAAGATGGGCGAGGTCGAGGTGTCCTTGCAATGGAATAGCGGCTACGGCGAGAACGTCATGTCGTTTGCCAACGACATCTACACCCCCGAGGGCGGCATGCACCTCGAGGGCTTCCGTACCGCACTCACCCGCGTGATTAACGATTACGCTCGCAAGCAGAACCTGCTCAAGGAAAAAGACGCCAACCTGACCGGCGATGATGTCCGCGAGGGCCTGTCGGCCGTTATCTCGGTCAAACTGCCCGATCCGCAGTTTGAGGGCCAGACCAAGGCCAAGCTCGGCAGCTCCTATATGCGCGCGCTGACGCTCAAGATTGTGACCGACGGCCTTGCCGATTACCTCGAGGAGCATCCCAAGCCCGCTCGTGAGATCGTCAAGAAGGCCCAACAGGCCTGCAAGGCGCGCAACGCCGCCCGCAAGGCGCGCGAGGCGACCCGCCGCAAGAGCCTGCTCGAGACGGCGTCGCTGCCCGGCAAGCTCGCCGACTGCTCGGTGCGCGATGCCGAGTTGACTGAGCTCTTTATCGTAGAGGGCGACTCGGCAGGCGGCTCGGCCAAGGACGGCCGCCGCCGAGACATCCAGGCGATCCTGCCCCTGCGCGGCAAGATTCTGAACGTCGAGCGCGTAGGCGATCATCGTGCGTTCTCGAGCGACACCATCCAGTCGCTCATCACTGCGATCGGCTGCGGCGTCACGACGAGCGCCGGCGACGGCGGCGACTTTGATATCACCAAGGCGCGCTACCACAAGATCATCATCATGACCGATGCAGACGTCGACGGTGCGCATATCCGCATCCTGCTGCTGACGTTCTTCTACAAGTACATGCGCCCGTTGATTGATGCCGGCTACGTTTACGTCGCTTGCCCGCCCATCTTTGGCATCAAGGTGCGCAACAAGATTCACTACGTGTATCCCAACGGCCGCCAGCCCGAAGACGAGATCCTGCGCGACACCATCCAGAGCCTGGGGCTGAACCCTGACGACAACGACGAGGACGGTAAGGCCAAGGACGGCAAGATCACTAAGAAGCGCAAAGGCTACACCGTTCAGCGCTACAAGGGCCTGGGCGAAATGGACCCCAAGCAACTTGCCTCGACGACGATGGACCCCAAGACCCGCATTCTGCAGCGCGTGTCGATCGAGGACGCCGTGGTGGCGGACCGCGCCGTGCGCGAACTGATGGGCTCCGAGGTCGGCTATCGCCGCGAGTACATCGAGAAGCACGCGCATGACGCACGATTCCTAGACGCCTAGCTTTCCCAGGCACCCCATCTTGCCCTTCAGGATTTCGGGCGCCGCACGCAAGGCGTGCGCCCTCATCCTTCAGGGCAACCTGGGGCACCTGGAAAACCTAGGAGGGTTATCCGGTGTTCCCGGTAATCCGTCTCCGTGGTGGGGAACTAATGGACCACGCAAACCATGAGGAGGTAACGTGGCAGACGATATCAACAACAACGAGGGTATGGACGAGGCCGGCGATGCCGGCATGCCCGATGATCTGAAGCGCCTGCTTGCCCGTGCTGAGCAGGGCGAGGACGGCGACCCGGACGCCTATAACCCCGATGCCGATGATGATGAGGAAGAAGACGACGACGGTGAGCTCGAGGAGAGCTTTGGCGAAGTCGACCGTGGCGCCTCGGCCGGCGAGGATATCAACGGCGGCCAGCTCCAGATTTCGGAGTTTGGCCACGAGATGAAGCAGTCGTTTATCGAGTACTCGATGTCGGTCATCACGGCGCGCGCCCTGCCGGACGTGCGCGATGGCTTAAAGCCGGTGCACCGTCGCATCCTGTACGCAATGAACGAGAGCGGCATCTACCCCAACCGTCCGCACAAGAAGTCGGCCTGGACGGTCGGCGAAGTTATCGGTAAGTACCATCCGCACGGTGACTTCGCGGTCTACGAGGCCATGGTCCGCCTGGCACAGTGGTTCTCCATGCGCACGCCGCTCATTGACGGTCATGGCAACTTCGGCAATATCGACGGCGACGGCGCCGCCGCCATGCGTTACACCGAGAGCCGCCTGGCAAAGCCCGCCATGGAACTGCTACGCGACCTGCAAAAGGATACCGTTGACTGGCAGCCCAACTACGACGAGTCGCTCGCCGAGCCCGTGGCACTGCCCGCGCGTTTCCCCAACCTGCTGGTCAACGGCAGCCAGGGCATCGCCGTCGGCATGGCCACCAACATCGCCCCGCATAACCTCACCGAGGCGATCGAGGCCACGTGCTACCTGATCGACAACCCCGACGCCACCGTCGACGAGCTCATGCAGATCATGCCCGGTCCGGACTTCCCCACCGGCGCCATCATCATGGGCAGTGCCGGCATTAAGCAGAGCTACGAGACCGGCCGCGGCTCCATCACCGTGCGCGCCAAGGCTCATGTGGAGTCCACCAAGACCGGCCGTAGCCGCCTGGTCTTTACTGAGATTCCCTACATGGTCAACAAGGGCACCCTACAGGAGAAGATCGCCCAGCTCGTCAACGACAAGCGCATCGAGGGTATCTCGGATATGCGCGATGAGTCCAACCAGAAGGGTATCCGTCTGGTCATCGAGCTCAAGAAGGGCGTCATCCCGCAGGTCGTGCTCAATAACCTGTACAAGTACACCTCGCTGCAGACGACCTTTGGCGCCAACAACCTGGCGCTTGTCAACGGCGTTCCCAAATGCCTGAGCCTGCGCGAGATGCTGCAGCACTACATCGACCACCAGGTCGACGTCGTCACCCGCCGCACCCGCTTTGACCTCAAGAAGGCCCAGGCGCGTGCCCATATCCTCGAGGGCTACCTGATGGCTCTCGACCATATCGACGAGGTCATCAGCATCATCCGCTCCTCGCAGACCGATTCCGAGGCCAGCAGTCGCCTGATCGAGCGCTTTGGCTTTACGCCCGAGCAGACTACGGCCATCCTCGAGATGAAGCTCCGCCGCCTGACCGGCCTGGAGCGCGACAAGATTCAGGAAGAGCTGGACGGCTTGCGCCGTGCTATCGCCTACTACGAGGACCTGTTGGCGCACGAGGAGAAAATCCTGGGCGTCATCAAGGAAGAGATGCGCGAGATTTCCAAGAAGTTCGGCGACAAGCGCCGCACCGAGATCAGCCATGTCGAGAAGGACCTGGACGTCGAAGACCTGATTGCCGACGAGGACATGGTCGTGACCATCACCCACACCGGCTACGTCAAGCGCATCCCGGTGGCCGCCTATCGCGCCCAAAAGCGCGGCGGCAAGGGCGTGTCGGGCGTCAATCTCAAAGAGGACGACGTTATCGACGAGATGTTTATCGCATCCACGCACGAGTACGTGCTGTTCTTCTCGAGCAAGGGCAAAGTCTATCGTCTGAAGGTGCACGAGCTGCCGGTTGGCACGCGCCAGGCGCGCGGCACCGCGATCGTCAACCTGCTGCCTTTCGAGGAGGGCGAGAAGATCGCGAGCGTCATCAGCTGCCGCGAGTTCCCCGCCGACGAGTACCTGATGTTTGCCACCAAGAGCGGCATGGTCAAGAAGACCGTGATGAGCGCCTACGACCGTAGCCGCCGCGATGGCCTGATCGCCATCAACCTGAGGGACGACGACGCGCTGCTCGCTGTGCGTCGCGTGCGCGAGGGTGACAAGATCATCATGGCAACCACCGCGGGCAAGGCGATTATGTTCCCCGAGGACCAGGTGCGTGCTACCGGTCGCGATACCAGCGGCGTCCGCGGTATTGGCATGAAGGAAGGCGTGAGCGTTCTTGGTATGGAGATTACCAACGGTAACGGCGACCTGTTCGTCATTACCGAGCGCGGCTACGGCAAACGCACGCCGGTCTCGGATTACCCGGAGCAGAACCGCGGCGGTCAGGGTGTCTACACCATCCAGATGACCGAGCGCAAGGGTAATCTCGCAGCCATGAAGACGGTGGGCCCGCAGCATGAGCTGTTCATCGTGACGGAGGGCGCGACGGTCATTCGCGTCAAGACCGACGAGATCAGCCAAACCGGTCGAGCCACCCAGGGCGTCAAGATGATGACTGTCGACGACAACGACCGCATCTGCGCCGTAGCCCGCATGACTGCCGCCAAAGAGAAGCCCGAAGGCGAAGGTGCCGAGGCCGCAGCCGACGCCGAAGAGGCCCCAGTCGACCTAGGCGACGGCAACGACATGCCAGAAGATCTCCTCGACGAGTAAGAGGAACTAGCTGGTAGAAAATATCAGACCCCATATATCGGCGGTCGGCGCACCTGCGCGCCGACCGCTTTTTTGACAATCTTGGACCCCGTGCCCGCCGAGTGGGTGAGATGGGTTAGGTTTGTCGCGAGTTCCGCACGCAAAGAAGGCCACTTAATGTGGCCTTCGTCTTGCGCAGGACTGTCCGAGCAGCAAACCTAACCCATCTCACCCACTCGGTGGGCACCCTTCAAAGTTTTTCAAAAAAGTTGTTGACGCGCGCGTAACGACTCGTCTAATATATCCCTTGCGCGATGGACCTGTAGCTCAGTTGGTTAGAGCGTCCGGCTGATAACCGGGAGGTCACAAGTTCGAATCTTGTCAGGTCCACCACTTTCTTTCGCAATAAACACCCCAGCGAGAGCCGAGTCGCCGCTGGGGTGTTTATTACTTTCTCCGTGGGGGTTTAGCTCAGCTGGGAGAGCGCGGGCTTTGCAAGCCTGAGGTCAGGGGTTCGATCCCCCTAACCTCCACCATGATGGACCTGTAGCTCAGTTGGTTAGAGCGTCCGGCTGATAACCGGGAGGTCACAAGTTCGAATCTTGTCAGGTCCACCATCAAAACGTTAAGAGCCCTGGGGCATTGCCTCGGGGCTTTTTTCTTATCCAACTAAAAGTAGTCAAAATAGCCCCGTCCCAAATTAACTACTTTGATTTTGTGTGCTGGGCGAAAGATTGGGTAGTATAGCTATTCAATGCGGCGACCCTGCCGTGTGTTAACCGCTACGTACCGGAGGTGTTCCATGGTTCGTGTCGACATAGAGACCATCGTCATGGCCGCCGGTCCCGTGCCATCGCTTATCGTGCTTCGTGAGCGCTGCGGCAAGTCGGATTCGACGGCGCCCCTGCGTTCGCTTTCCATTCAGACCGGCTCGTTTGAGGCCGCGGCCATTAGCCGTGGCATCGATAGCGGTCGCGCCGAGCGCCCGATTACGCATGACCTGCTGCTTGACACCGTCGATGCCCTGGGAGCCAAGCTCGAGCGCATCGAGATCGTTCGCGCCGAGCCGCCGGTGTTCTATGCGACGATTGTCGTGCTGGTCGATGGTGACGAGCGCAAGATTGACGCCCGCCCCAGTGACGCCATTGCCCTTGCCGTGCGCAGTAATGCCCCCATGTTCGTGGAGGACGACATCATGAATCGCCTGGGTACCGTTTCTGCCCATGCCGAGGAAGTTGACGACGAGCAGGAGTTCGAGAAGTTCGACGAGTTCGTCCATACGCTCTCCCCCGATGATTTCTAAATGTCTGGCACGCGAGCGGAGAGGTCATTGATGGGTACCCGCGTATCGGCTGAAGCGGCCGCCATCGCGCGTGAAGCCCAGATGCGCTCGGAGGCATCCGAGGCGGCTCGCATCGCCTATGTGACGCAGGCCCGCACGCTTCGCGAGCGCCGCGGCTCCTATATCAAGATGGTTATCATCTCCGCCCTTGTCGCGGTAATCTGTTCTCGTCTTCGTGGTACAGTTGGTGCGCTTGGGTTTTCGATTTCAACAGGCTTGGTAATCTGGGGTGTGGTCGATGCGGTCATGCTGACCAACCAGATCAAGGTGCTCGACAAGCGCGCGATGGATATGACGCGCGCCCGCGACGCTGCCGCCAAGATCGCTGCCGAGGCACAAGAACTGTAACGACGCCGGATTCGATGGGAAGGTCTAGAGATGGCACAGGATATGCAGGACGCCGGTAACGTCTCCGCCGAGCTCGACGCCATGGTGTGTGACCTGATTGGTGCGTTCTTGGACGACCTTGCCGCCGGCGAGAATCCGGGCGTAGTTGTGGCGATCGAGGACGCTGCTTCCAATCGCTATCTGGCCGCGCTCGACGAGGATGGCGAGGAGGCATGCCTGGAGGCTGCCACCAACTTTATCTCCGAGCACAAGATGGGTCTTAAGGACGAGGGCCTGGGCCGCATCGCCCGCTATGCCATCGGCTATACCGGCTGCGTCGAGATTGACGGCGGCTATCACGATGCTCTGCTCGTGAGCTTCTTTGAGACGACGCTCGAGAGCGGCTTTTCGGCATATGTGCTGTATGAGGGCATGGGCGCCGGCGATGGTTTTATGTGGAGCGACCCTGAACCTGCAGGTGAGGAAACCCCTCTCATCTAAAATCGCTAAAATAAACGAGTTTTCGGTAAAAGGCTCAATATTCCCGCTGAGCGTTGTATCGCTGGGTGGGTCGCATACGCGTGCCGTTTGTATATGGATAGAAGATAGGGGAACTACATGCGCGTAGACAATCTGAGGAACATCGCCATCATCGCCCACGTCGACCACGGCAAGACGACGATGGTTGATAAGCTCCTGCGTGCCACGGACGCCTTCCGTGCCAACCAGCAGGTCGAGGACCGCGTCCTGGACTCTAACGACCAGGAGCGCGAGCGCGGCATCACGATTCTCGCCAAGAACATCTCTATCGAGTACAAGGACGTCAAGATCAACGTCATCGACACCCCGGGCCACGCCGACTTTGGCGGCGAGGTCGAGCGCGTGCTGCGTATGGCCGACGGCGCCCTGCTGCTGGTCGACGCCTTTGAGGGCCCCATGCCCCAGACCCGCTTCGTGCTGCGTCACGCTATCGACACCGGCCTCAAGATCATGATCGTCATCAACAAGATCGATCGTCCGGGCGCCAACCCCGAGAAGGCCTACAACGACTGCCTGGACCTCATGGCCGACCTGGGCGCCACCGACGACCAGCTTGAGTTCGCCATGGAGCACGTGGTCTACGCCAGCGCCATGAACGGCTTTGCCCGTCTTGACCCCAACGACGGCAACATGGACATGTACCCGCTGCTCGATATGATTATCGACGACATGCCCGCGCCCGAGGTTGACGAGAACGCCCCGCTGGCCATGCAGTGCGTGACCATCGACCACTCCAACTTCGTCGGCCGCATCGGTATCGGCCGCGTGTACTCTGGCGCCATCCACCAGGGCGACCAGATCCTGGTTGTCAAGAACGACGGCTCCAGCGCTACCGCCACCGTCAAGCAGCTCTTTACCTTCGACTACCTGGGCCGTACCGAGTGCCAGGAAGTCGGCGCCGGCGACATCGCCGCTGTCGTGGGTATCGACCGCACCGATATCGGCGATGTCTACACCGATCCCGAGAACCCTGTCGAGCTCGAGCCCATCGAGATCGACCCGCCGACCCTGTCCATCGTCTTTGAGGCTTCGACCTCCCCGCTTGTCGGCCGCGACGGCGACATCGTGGGCGCCCGTCAGCTCAAGGAGCGCCTGTTCAACGAGGCCGAGAACAACGTGACCATGAAGATCGAGGAACTCGAGGACAAGAGCGGCGTCGAGGTCTCGGGCCGCGGCATTCTGCACCTGTCCGTTCTGATGGAGTCCATGCGCCGCGAGGGCTTTGAGTTCCAGGTCGGCCGTCCCCGCGTTCTGTTTAAGAAGGACGAGAACGGCAACAAGATGGAGCCCGTCGAGCAGGCCGTCGTCGAGTGCCCGGACGAGTACTCGGGCAAGGTCGTTGAGGTCTTCGGCACCTCCGGCGGCATCATGACGAGCATGGATACCTCGGGCATCGTGACGCACCTCGAGTTTAAGATTCCGACCCGCGGCATCATGGGTCTTAAGAACCGCATCATGAACGTCACCCACGGCGAGGGCGTGTTCTACCACACCTTCCTGGAGTACGGCCCCTATGCCGGCGAGATCGGCAACCGCCAGAACGGCGCAATGATCTCTATGACCACCGAGAAGGCCGTTGCCTATGCCCTGGGTACGCTGCAGGAGCGCGGTCAGCTGTTTGTTGAGCCAGG
Source organism: Collinsella sp. CLA-ER-H3 (assembly GCF_040092425.1). Classification (NCBI taxonomy): domain Bacteria; kingdom Bacillati; phylum Actinomycetota; class Coriobacteriia; order Coriobacteriales; family Coriobacteriaceae; genus Collinsella; species Collinsella sp. CLA-ER-H3. The sequence continues at coordinate 253,228 of NZ_JBBNLP010000003.1, read as the reverse complement.
CACCGAGTGCTACGAGGGCATGATCGTGGGCGAGCGCAGCAAGGCTGGCGACATGGTCGTCAATATCGCCCGTACCAAGAACCTGGGCAACCAGCGCTCCTCGACCTCCGATATCTCCGTTCAGCTGGTGCCGCCCCGCACCTTCTCGCTGGAGGAGGCGCTGGAGTACATCGCCGACGACGAGCTGGTCGAGATCACTCCCAAGAACATCCGCCTGCGCAAGCGTCTGCTCAACGCCACCGACCGCAAGAAGGCTGCCGTTCGCGCCGGCCAGGTCAACAAATAAGCGCTGGGCTTTATAGCGACTAACAAGAAAGGGCGTCGACCGCAATGGTCGGCGCCCTTTTTGGTGCAAGGGGACAGGTTACTTTGCACCACGGTGGAGGAGGTTATCCCCCGAGCGGCTTTCCAGCCAAAGTAAAGTTGTTTAAACATATACATAATTCCACAGGATATAACCGCTTTGATACAAAACCGTTAACAGATAAATATCAACTGGTATTACATTAAAAGACCTCTTTACCAGCGGTTTACATGACTGTTATCTATATTGTATTTTATGCATTGTGGCATAGACGAACCGTCTTAGAAGTTGCCCCCCAATGGGTTCTTGCAATGCGCTAGGTAGGTTCTCGTAGATGTTGGGGCTTGTGTTCGATCCGACGATTCGCCGTATTCCACACTGTGTTGTAGGAATTAAGGGACAACTATGGACGCACACCGCTCGCGGTCGCTTGGTATGGCGGCCCTGATCTTCATTTTGATTAGCCTCACCGCCGCAGTTTTTCACGGCGCATCCCCCGTGCGCGCCGATGACGTTGCGAAGCCCGATCCGATTGCGATCGATGGGGATACGGCGACGGTTGATGTCAGGCTGTATACCGATGAGCACCACACTCAAAAGCTCGAGGATCCCGTAACGTCCACTTCGACGCTCTATGGAGCTTTCTCGGCACAATTCAAAGGCGGCAAGGCGCCTACGCCCGAGAAGAACATCGCTGTCTATAAGCTGCCCGACACCATTGTCGTTTACGACAACGACGGCGGCGACCTCATGGAGGGTCCGGAAGCCACTGCCGCCAAGGCTGGCACGTGGAAGATTAAGGACAATAAGGTCATCTTTGCGTTTGACAAAAACTGGCTTGCGTCAAACCCTGCGGAGATTTATGTCGGAGCCAATTTCTCGTTCGAGCTTGCAGGCAAGGGCACCGGCTCAGGCAGCAGCGCATCTGTCGTGTTCCCTGGTGTGGGAACGATCAAAATCCCTACCAAGGACGGCAAAGTCACGGGGACGAAGTCGGGGACCTTCTCCCAGGGCGCAGATGGCGTGGCCAAGGTTACCTGGACTGTTACGCTTACCGTAGAGTCGTATGCTACGGACGTTAGCTTCACTGATACGCTGGGCGACAACTTCGACTTTGTGAACGACAGTTTCAAGCTCGACGGCAAGAAGCTTGACTCCCAGCCGATGATCGACGGCCAGGTCGTAACCCTCGACAGCCTGGGCAACCTTTCCCAGGGCAACCACACGATCACGTACGATACGGTGCTGAAGAGCGGCGTTGCCGCGAACGGCGGCGATTTGATCAAAGCTGAGAATACGGCAACGTGGAATTGGGCTGGCTCAAGCGACAGCGATAACAGAACAGCTACGGCTGAGCCTGTTACATTCGGCTATGACATGATCAAGAAGTCCAATGGCTCAGGCACGCCGTCGGACATCAAGTGGACGGTCAAGCTCAACCAAGGCAAGCTCAAGGCCGACATGAGCGGCTACATGTTCACTGATAATCTGGACGGAAAACAGACGTATACGGGCAACTTTACGGTTTACAAAGGCGACTCGGAGGCGAGCGGAGTCAAGATTTGTGAAAGAAAACTTGAACCTAAGGATAATTCCTTTTCCTATACGTTCCCGAACAACCTTGAGGATAAGTACGCCACCTACTGCATCGTTTATCACACCAAGATGAACGACACGAGCTCGTACGACACTGTGCACAACAGCGCGGCCATCGAGCGCGGAGGCTCCGTTTCCGGTAGCGATGATGGCAGTTTCACGCCGCAGCTGACGGGTGTTGTGCCGATCGCCAAGAGGCTCGTGAGATACGATGAGGCGGCGACGACGGGCAGGGCGACGTGGGAGACGAAGGTCGCGCTGAAGGCGATCGTCAATGCGGCCCATCCAGGCGAGGTGACGGTGAAGGACACGTTTCAGTCGGCATGGTCGCAGAAGCTTGGTGTCGACGAAAACTCCATTACCATTAAAATCGGCAATACCAAGCTGGTTCCGGGCACCGACTGGAGACCAACGACCAGCTATCCGGGTAATGAAACAAAGAAAAACTACGACCTCAAAATCATCGTTACCGACAACGTGAAAGCCGCTCTCGAGAACGAGGACTACGCCGTTATCACCTACGACACCACATCAGAAGCGCTGTCGGGCTGGTACTCAAACTTCGCAGCGGTCGAAGCACCGGGCCTGAGACTACAGTGGCCGTTCACCGAACCCGTCAAGTACGTTGTCAACCAAGAAACGGCGCCCGCGGTCGAGAAGCCGGAAACGGAGTCGAAGGTGTCTTGGGTTGAGAACTTCGATTGGCATACCGTTGACGGCTCGGATGAGAAGGGCGCCTGGATCGTCGACTGGACGGTGTATGCAAACCGCCAAAAGGGTAATAAGGGCGCAAATGGCGAGTTCGAATACTATGGAGCTGGAAAGCTGGGCGGGAAACCGCTGAATATCGTTGATAGCCTTCCGGATGGTATGAGCTATGTTGCGAATTCCGCAAAGTATACGCTCGTGCAGAACCCCTATGATAAACATACGGGGCTTCATCGCGGAGGCGAGGCCAAGGAGGCCGTTACGGGTCGGACGCTCGCCGCCGACAACGTCAGCCGCAACGGCAATACGGTCACCTTCTCCATCCCCACGACTGAGCTTGAAAGCTATGCCGGCTACGCAAAGCTCACGTACAAGACGGCGGTCAAGCGCGGTGGGCTCGATACCTCCACAAACGAGGTGAAGTTCACCAACAAGGCCAGCGCCGAGTCGGGAAGCAAGAAGTTCGAATCCGGCAGTGGCACCGTCACCATCAAGAACAACGTTATCAAAAAGACTGGTGAACAGGTCAGTAGTAGCAACCGCATTAAGTACACCGTTCTTGTTAACGAGTCTGCCGTTGCCCTTAAAAACGGCACCGACTTCCTTGAGCTCGTCGATACCATGGATGCCAAGTGCACGCTGGTGCCGTCGACGCTTAAGGTCTATGAGTGGGTGTATGGTGCCTGGTCACCGCTGGCTGATAAGGACTATTCGTCGAAGGTGGAGCAGGTCAAGGATGAAACTGGCTCGCGTACGAAGTTGACGCTTAAGGTACCCGACAAGAAATACCTCCAGGTCGAGTATGAGGTTATCCCGACCGGAAACCCTGGCAACAAGGTTCCTCTATCCAATACCGCCATGCTTACGGGTGTGAAGGACGGTTCTGCGACTGATGATCAAACATGGGAAATTAAAAAAGCTTCTGCCAGCGCAGGTGGCAACGGCTACGGCATCACGATGACCAAGTATGACGCCCAGCAGGTCGGTGCGACGCTCGAGCGTGCGGAGTTTACGCTCTACAGCGTGAATATGGACCAGGTTGCAACGGTGGGTATCGAGAATGCAAGGACTAAGTTTGAAGCCGCCCCCACCGACGCCAACGGCAAAATCTCGTTTGGCGCAGAAGACAAGGCGATGGTAAATTGCGTGCTTTACCAGCTCGTGGAGACGAAAGCGCCTGACGGCTATGCCGCGGCGGCGCCCACGTGGATCATGCTTAAGGGTAATGCTGACGATGAGGAGTATCAAACTGAGCTCAATAAAGCGAAGAGCATCGTCAAAGACTCCGAAATCATCGGCGATGACAAAAAGGACGAGATCTGGATCTACGACAATCGCCTAACGGGCTCTGCGGTTATTAAAGCAAAGAAAGTGCTTGAAGGTGGCACTTTCAAGGCGGGGCAGTTCTCGTTCGTGCTCAAGGACGCCGAGGGCAAGGTGCTCCAGACGGTGACCAATAATGACAAGGGAAATGTCTCCTTTGACGTCAAGTACAACAAGGCGGGAACCTATACCTACACCATCTCCGAGGTCGAGCCCGAGGGCGCCGTCGACCATGTTAAAGATCACATCACCTATGACAGGACCGTGTACAACGTCACGGTTAAGGTAACTAATGGCACGGACCAGCTCGACGCCCTAGTTACCTATAACGATGGCTCTCAGAATCCGCCGACCTTTACCAACAAGTACTCGACTACGCTACCTGAGGCGGGCGGGGCTGGCTTGACTATGACATATCTTGCCGGCGCTTCGCTGTTGTGTTTTGCCGCGACGTGGATGCATGCTCGTCGCCACCGTGGTCATGATCGAGATGGTCGCCGTGAGTAAACTGCACCGCCGCTTGTTGACCGTCATGATGGTGGCCATGACGACTATCCTCGCTTTTGCCGCGTCGCCCGAGACGGCCCGTGCTGCCGATGCCGGAGCCATCACGATTGGCGGCGACGTCGCGACGCAATACGATGCATACCAGCTCTTTTCGGCAACTGTTACCGATAAAGCCGGCTTCGATCAAAAGGTCGCGACGGACTTGGCGTGGGCGAGCGATGCAGCTCGTCAGGCTGTCCTTCCCGTTCTTTATGATGCGGGGTTTGATAGCTCGGCATCGACGGCGCAAGAGGCTGCCGAGTGGCTGAATGCCGACGGACATATGTCGACCGCTCTGGCGGCAAGGCTCGCCTGTGCGATTTGCAATGCAGGTGCCGCTTCTGTTCCCCTCAACGCGGGTATGGCGGCCGAGCTGCCCTGTGGCTACTGGCTCATCGTCGCCGACGACGACGCCATCGACCAGGACGAGGCCGGCACCGCGCCGATCATGGCCCTGGTGGGCGGCAGCGCCGTCACCGTCAAGCCCAAGGCCGCGACCCCCAAGGTGTCCAAGCACGTGCTGGAGGACAGCGCCGCCGCCTGGCAGAAGGCCGCCGACGCCACGGTCGCCGACGACCTGTACTGGCGCCTCTCTGCCACGGTCCCGGCGGGCCTCACGGCCTACGACACCTATACGGTTCGGTTCGTCGACACCATGAGCGCGGGGCTCGACCCCTCCAAGGTCGCCGCGAGCATGCGCGTGTACGTGGCGGCGGGCGCGGACGGCGGCTTCGACGCGGTCCAGACCGACAAGGACGGCCGCGTCGGCACCGAGCCCGCGAAGGGCTGGACCGACATCACGGCCCAGTGCGCCACCAAGGTGGCGGTCGACGGTAAGACCTTCACCGTGCGCACCGGCGACCTCGTCGCCGCGCTCGGCGGGGTCGACGCCTTCACCGCGGGCGCCCGCGTGGTTGCTGTCTACGATGCGCCGTTGGGGGCCAGCTGCAATAGGGGCGCTACCAAGGGCAACCCCAACGAGGTCTGCCTGCGCTACCCGCGCTCTCCTCTCGCCGACCAGTCCGGCGACGCCGGCTTCACCCGCACGCCGAGCGATGACGCGTGCGCCTACACCTGGGGACTCAGTCTGATCAAGCGCTCAAGCTCGGACGATAAACCGCTCGCGGGCGCCAAGCTGCGCATCATCGATGACCGCGGGCGCATCCTAACGACCGACGGCTCGTGGTCGACGGATGCCGCCGCGTGCGTCACCACGGGCGCGGACGGCCATGTGGAATTGAGCGGTGTGGACGCGGGTGTCTACACCGTCGAAGAGGTCGCGGCTCCCAAGGGATACACCGCCTTTGAGGGCAAGCGAACGGTAACGGTTACGTCCGAGGGATTGGACGTTAAACAGGTTGCAGCCGCGAAGCCCAAGGTGACCGTGTCGGCCGAAAGCCCTCTGCGGGTTGATACCGCTGATGCCGGGACGGGTTCGATTGAACTGTCGGTGCTCAACACTCCAAGCAAAGAAGCAAGTCGAGGCTTTATGCCCTCGATGGGAGATAGAACGTTGGTGCTGGTGGCGGCTTTGGCTGCCATCGGAGTGGCGGCTATTGTTGTCGCGCTCGTCATCAAGCGGGGAGGCGGTCGTCGTGAAAAATAATTGCCCCCCTGCTTAATGGCGTGCTGCCTCCGTAGCGAGTGACGCACAGGCCTACCGACCTGATGATCATTGGTTTTGAAAAAGTTACTAGAGAACCCTCCAAGAAAAGCGGGGCACCCGGTCGACATGACCGAGTGCCCCGCTTCGTTTGTTGGTGCAAAGTAACCTGGCACCTTTGTGGTGGTTGGTGGCTAAGCGGTGGGGAGTCCTGGCATGTTAGCCGGCTGCTGCGGCTTGAGGTGGGCGTTGCGCCAGATGATCTGGATAACGTAGCCGAGCATAAAGACAAAGGCTACGCCGCTGATGAAGTCACCTACGAGGGGAAGCCCCGTGAGGGCGCCTGCGATTACGCCGCCCACGGCTGCCATGGCGTAGCGGTTTTGGTTGTGTCCGACCATGCGGGAGATCGCGCACCCCGCAAAGGCACTCGACACCAACGCGATGCCGATAACGCCGCACAAGAGGGCTCCGGCAAGCGACAGACCAGCGATAGAGATAATTAGCAGTAGGACGGCGGGGACGATAGCAATCGTGCCCAGAAGACCGCTCACCCACAGGGGTATGGGGCGCTGGTGGAGCATGCCGGCGGCGCTGGCGGTCGCGCGCGGAAAGACGAGCTCGAGCAGCAGAGCGACAAAGCAGGTCGAGAGTGCCGCGGCGACGATACCGCCGATGACATCGTTAACGGTGGAAGTATCCTCGTTCTCGGTGCGGTCGATCTTGAGCGCGCCTACCTCGGCTCCTGCGGCACGCTCGGGGTCCTCGGAGACGTGCGCGTTCACGGTGCCGGTGATGTGGGCGTTCTTGCCCAGGATGAGCTTGTCGGCCCAAACCTCGACATCGCCCTCGACGGTGCCATCGATGGTCACCGTGTCGCCCGCAAGCGCTGCCGACTTGGTAGAGCCGCGCAGGGCAACCGTCTCGCCTATCGCGTAAAAACAGTTGGCGGTGCTGTCGGAATTGAGCACAACGTGCTGACCGACGACCGTGACGCTGCCATCAACCGTGGTCTTGGCGATATCGATAGTGCGTGCCGCCAAGCGGACGGCGCCGCCCACCGTGCAGTCGCGGATGGAGAGGCTCTCGCCTGCTGCAATTATGTCGCGGCCGATGGACGCATCGTCCAAGTTGAGGGCCTGACCTGCCCAGTACAGGTCACCTTCGACGCCGGACGAATTGGCGTCATTGTCGGTCGCAAGTACGTTGCCTGCGGTGTCCGTGCCGGCGAACGACGCCGTGGGAAGCGCGGTGACCGCTAGAGTGATGAGCGCGAATAAGATCGTGATGCGGCCCCACGCTTTACGGCGCTGGGTCGACGGGAATTGATTACAGGGCATAGTGAATCCTTCGTCAGATGCTCGACATGCACCTAACAGGGTACCCAACGCGTGGGCGCTCTAAAAGAACCTCTCGGTTGCATTTCGAAGGATGAGCCCGCGCCACCTACTTTTTGCGGTGCAAAAAGCGTGCGATGTCATCCTCGGTGGGGCTTTTGATATCAAAGCGCAGCGACAGCCAGCGTAGTCCCATGGTCACCACGACGCAAACGACCAGTGCGACGACATTGCTGACCAAGCCGCTCATGACAAGGCAAACATAGCTTGCCGATCCGGCGATGGCCGCGATGGCATAGAAGTTGGTGCGTTGGAAGATACCCGGCACCACACCCATAAAACCATCTCGCAGCATGCCGCCGCCCACCGCGGTAAAAAAGCCCATCATGATGCACACCGCCGGCGCAAAGCCGTAGACCAGCGCCTTGTCTGCGCCGGTTGCCGCATAAATACCCACCGAGATGATATCGAGCAGGGGAATGAGCTTTTCGGGCTTGTCGACGATTGCCGGGAAGATGTAGATGATGGCCGCGGTGGCGATGGAGAGCGGGAGCGCCATCGGTTGGTTGAGGATGTAGACGTTGCCCACCTGCAGCGTCATATCGCGCAAAAGACCGCCGCCCAGTCCACAGACCACGGCGAGCGCGACGGCGCCCACCAGGTCGAGTTTGTGCTCGCGTGCGACCAACACGCCCGAGATCGATGCCGCGACGACGGCGAACATCTCGAGCCAAAACGGGATGGCAACCATGGCATCCGAGGCGTGTGCGGTAACGATCATAGCGGCGGCAACGGGCAAGATGGGGTCCTTTGAGTTACGGGTTTAGACAATGCCCGTACATAGTACATGTTCGGCGCCGATTGCGCCCCTATTGCTCGGCAAACGGTCGGGACTGGGTACGGTCATAGGTTCCATGTTTGGGGATCCGGGTTGATGCTGAACGCGATGGGGGCGTGGTCGAATAGGAGGGATGTCCAAATTTTGAGCTCCGCTCAAAATTTATCCGGTCGGCTTGCGCCGACCGCGCTGCGCTAAAAACGCGCCACGGGCGCGTTTTCTTTACGCTCCGGGCCCTGGCGGGTTCGAATCCCTCCTCCTCCGCCGTGTTTGCTTGTTGGGGACTCAAAACAAAAAAGCTCCCATTCTCGGGAGCTTTCTCAACCAAAATGGCGGAGGAGGAGGGATTCGAACCCTCGTGACCTTATACAGGCCAAACGGTTTTCGAGACCGCCGCATTCAACCACTCTGCCACCCCTCCGCGTGGGGTAAAAACAAAGCAGGCTCGAAGGCCTGCTTTGGAATTAACTGGCGGAGAGTCAGGGATTTGAACCCTGGAGACGCTTTTGACGCCTACACGATTTCCAATCGTGCTCCTTCGGCCACTCGGACAACTCTCCGTTAAATGCGAAAGTCAGTATACACGAGGAATCGCAAAGTGCAAACAGAAAAGTTGGCATTTTTTAAAACGCTTGGCCGCGTTTGGCGTTGCAGCGGGGTTTGAGATGCCAAAAAACGGCTTCCGACCAGCGTAGTTGATCAACTCAATTGTTCAAAAGGGGTATTTATAAGCGATTTGGCAATGAATTTAAAAATCTTTGGGTGGTGCTGTGGGCCACTGGTATGCATTTTGTGACCACGACCATGCGCCCGTTGACCTGCGACTTGGCTCAGCTTGTCCTCACGGCACCGTATCTTGTCCACAGATCCGTCAAGCTTTTGGTCAGCATTTGGTTGGAATGCGCATGAAACGTCGTGCGAGTATGGGCATATGTGGAGGTCATGAGGTTGTAGCTGCATATTCTTGCAACCTAGGAGGTTGAAAGATATTATTACCAAGTCTTTTCCTGCTTCAGGCGCACCTTCACGACCTGAAGCCACATTTGCCCAGAGGAGGTGACAATATGAAGGCTTATGAACTGCTGTTCTTTGTTGACCCGTCGCTCGACCCCGAGACTCGTCTCGCTGTTATGAAGCGTATCGATACCACGATCGCTGAGGGCGCTGGCAAGGTCGACTCCGTTGACGAGTGGGGCAAGCGCAAGCTCGCCTACGAGATCAACGACCTCACCGATGGTGACTACACCCTCATCAACTTCCACGCAGATCCTACCCAGATCGCCGAGCTTGATCGCGTCCTGCGCATCACCGACGCTGTGGTCCGCCACATGATCGTCCGTCGCGACGACCAGGAGTAAGACTGTCGTTTTGGACTGGGCTTGTGCCCCAAGAGGAAGTAGTGAGTTATGAGCATCAATCGAGTGAACATCACCGGTAACCTCACCCGCGATCCCGAGCTGCGCGCCACAGCCGGCGGAACCCAGGTTCTGTCCTTTGGCGTCGCCGTGAACGATCGTCGCCGCAACGCGCAGACTGGCGAGTGGGAGGACTATCCCAACTTTGTCGACTGCACCATGTTCGGCACCCGCGCCGAGGCCGTGAGCCGTTTCCTGGCAAAGGGAAACAAGGTCGCGATCGAGGGCAAGCTGCGCTACAGCTCTTGGGAGCGCGACGGCCAGCGCCGGAGCAAACTTGAGGTCATCGTCGATGAGATCGAGTTTATGAGCTCCCGTGGTGGCCAGGGTGGCTACGACCAGGGCGGTTACGCCCCCGCAGCTCCCGCGCCTGCAGCACGTCCTGCCGCGCCGGTGGCTACGCCGCCCGCGGTCGACGTCTACGATGAGGACATCCCGTTCTAAGGGTTGTTCACCTATTTTTGAGTGAGAGGCGGCTTCGGTTCGCCGAAGTTGCCAAATGAAAGGTATTTTGACATGGCTAATGATTTTTCTGCACGTCAGCCGCGTCGTAAGTACTGCCAGTTCTGCAAGGAGAACACTGAGTTCATCGACTATAAGGACACTCAGCTTCTCCGTAAGTACATGACCGACCGTGGCAAGATCAAGCCCCGTCGCGTCACTGGCGCTTGCACGCAGCATCAGCATGACATCGCCAACGCCATCAAGCGCGCCCGCGAGATGGCTCTCCTGCCGTACACCGTCCCCGTGGTTTCCTCTCGTGGCAACCGCGACCGCGGCTAAGAAGGGAGACGCATCATGAAGGTTATTCTTCTCGATGAGATCAAGGGCAAGGGCGGCGAGGGTGACGTCGTAGAGGTCGCTCAGGGTTACGCTGAGAACTTCCTGTTCCCCAAGAAGCTCGCTGTTGCCGCCACCAAGGGCAACCTCAAGCAGCTTGACGAGCGTCGCAACAACATCGCCAAGCGCGAGGCCGTCCGTCTGGCTACCGCCAACGAGACCAAGGCTGCCTTCGAGGGCAAGACGGTCACCGTTGACGTCAAGGTCGGCGACGAGGGCATCCTCTTTGGCTCCGTTACCGCCGCTATGATCGCTGATGCCATCAAGGCTCAGCTCGGTATGGACATCGACCGCAAGCGCGTCGAGCTCGGTAAGCCCATCAAGGTTGCCGGTGCCCACACCGTTGCCATCTCGCTGTACCGCGAGATCAAGGCCGAGGTTGTCGTTCTCGTCGGCGTTACCGCCGAGGAGCTCGCTGCCGAGGCTGAGGTCGAGGAGGCCGCTGAGGTCGCCGAGGCCGAGACCGCCGAGGTCGAGACTGAGGCTGCTGCCGAGTAGCATTTGCTGCAACGCAACAATCTTGTTCTAAGAAGGGCGCTCTGGGAAACCAGGGTGCCCTTTTGTTTTTTGCGCTGAGTGAGTGTCATGGTGAACGTTGCGTCGAAGTCCTATATACAGGACCGTTCATCCGTTTGGTTCGGTGATGATTGGCGGCGCGCGGCGCGTTTTGGGACCGTGGCTGATACTATGGATGCTCGCAAGCGATATGAATGAGGATGCTCATGGCATATGACGATAGGGAGACCGGGCTGACGGTTGAGGACCGCGGCTCAAAGTTGGGTCTTCCCCAAAACCAAGATGCAGAGGCCAATGTACTGGCCGCTATGCTGCTATCGCCCGAGGTGGTCGAAGAAGCCCAGGTCGAGCTGCAGCCCGATGACTTCTACCGGCCCATTCATAAGACCATCTATACCGCGATGGTCGATATGTACAACAGCCGCATTCCCATCGACTCCATCTCGCTGATCGATTACCTACGAAGCGTCAACAAGCTCGATGCCGTGGGCGGCGAAGCGTATATTTTGGAGTTGATGGGTCAGACCCTGTCGCTCGTCAACTGGCAGCACCATGCCGCCATCGTTCGCCGCGATTCGATGCTGCGTGAGCTGATCGGCGCCACCAACGAGATCAACGCGCTGGCCTATAACGCTCCCACCGATACCAAAGAGGTCGTGGAGCTAGCCGAGAGCAAGCTGCTCAAGGTCACGGCGCGCGAGGTCAAGTCGAGCTACAAGACGCTGACCGAGTTTATGGTCGAGGCCTATAACGAGGCCGAGGAAGTGTGCCAGGCCGGTGGCCAGGCTGCGGGCGTGCCCACGGGCTTCCCGTCGCTCGACCGCATACTCATGGGTTTTCGCGAGGGCCAGCTCATCATCATCGGCGCCCGCCCTGCTGTGGGTAAGACGTCGTTCGCTCTGAATCTGGCGCTCAACGCTGCCGCTGCCGGTTATACCGTCGGCTTCTTCTCGCTGGAGATGTCGGGCAAGGAAATTGCCCAGCGCCTGATTTGCGCCTACGCCATGATCTCGATCAGTGACTTCCGCATGGGCCGCATTAGCCCCGAGCAGTGGGCCAATATCAACGAGGCCACGCAGACCTTATCCAAGCTCGATATTCTGATTGACGATACGCCCGGCACCACAGTGACCGAGATTCGTGCCAAGAGCCGCCGCATGCTCCATAACAAGGAGAAGGCCATCATCATCCTGGACTACCTGCAGCTGGTGAGTCCTCCGCCGGGACGCCGCTCCGAGAGCCGTACCGTCGAGGTCTCCGAGATGTCGCGTGGTCTGAAGATCATGGCCAAGGAGCTCAAGATCCCGCTCATCGCGCTGTCGCAGCTCTCGCGTCAGGTCGAATCCCGTACCGGCAAGCGCCCGCAGCTTTCCGACCTTCGTGAATCGGGCTCCATCGAGCAAGACGCCGATATCGTTATGTTCTTGGACCGCTCCGCCGACGAGGCCGAAGCCTCGCGCGACGATCGACCCGACGAGGGCGTTACGCGTATCGTCGTGGCCAAGAACCGTTCGGGCCCGATCGGCGACGTCGACCTGATGTTCCTGCCGGCATCCACCAAGTTCTATGAGCTTGATGGGGCACATGCCGAGGAGTAGGACAGGCGCCCGTTGCACGGGTATACTAGGAATGTTTTGTGCTTCTGCGTGCCGGCGTGGCGCGTAGACAGTCCATGAATGTAAGGAGTAAACATGCCGTCAACCGTTTTGGTCGGTGCCCAGTGGGGCGATGAGGGCAAGGGTAAGATCTGCGACCTGGTCGCCGGCGACTTCGATGCCGTCGTGCGTTACTCGGGCGGCAACAACGCCGGCCACACCATCGTCGTCAACGGCAAGAAGTACGGCCTGCACCAGGTGCCCTCCGGCATCATGTATTCCGACCACGTGTCGGTGATCGGTAACGGCTGTGTCGTCAACCCCAAGGTTGTCCTTGAGGAGATCGACATGTTCGAGGCCGACGGCATCACCACCAAGAACCTCAAGATTAGCGGCAACGCGCATGTCATCATGCCGTACCACATCGATCTGGATGGCGCCTTTGAGCAGAAGCTCGGCAAGAAGAACATCGGTACCACCAAGCGCGGCATCGGTCCGTGCTATCAGGACAAGATGGCCCGCATTGGCCTGCGCATGCAGGACATGCTGGACGAGGCACTGTTCCGCGACAAGCTGGAGACCGCTCTTGCCCGCGTGAACCCCGAGCTCGAGCTCATCTACAACCTGCCCACCTACACCGTGGACCAGATTTGCGACGAGTACCTGCCCATGGCCGAGCGCCTGCGTCCCTACATCACCGAGACGAGCCTGCTGCTCAACAACATGATCGATGAGGGCAAGGACCTGCTGTTTGAGGGCGCCCAGGCAACGCTGCTCGACATCGATCACGGCACCTATCCGTACGTGACGTCTTCCAACTGCACCGCCGGCGGCGCCATCACCGGCTCCGGCGTGGGCATGAAGAACGTCGACCGCGTGCTGGGCGTCATGAAGGCCTATATCACCCGCGTCGGTTCGGGCCCCATGCCCACCGAGCTTTCCTATGAGTCCGAGGCCGGCCACACGCTGACCGAGGGGGGCTACGAGTACGGCGTGACCACCGGTCGCCGTCGTCGCTGCGGCTGGTTCGATGGCCCTATCGCCAACTATGCCTCGCGCGTCAACGGCCTCACCGATATCGCCCTGACCAAGCTCGACGTGCTTTCGGCCTTCGACACCATCAAGGTGTGCGTGGCCTACGACGTCGACGGCGAGCGCTACACCAGCGTGCCCGAGCATCAGGTGCGCTTTGAGCATGCCAAGCCCATCTACGAGGAACTCCCCGGCTGGAAGTGCGATATCACCGGTTGTCGCAGCTTTGATGAGCTGCCGCAAGAGGCTCAGGACTACGTGGCGTTTATCGAGGATCTGGCACACACCCGCGTGACGTTCATTGGCGTTGGCGCTGGTCGCGAGCAGATCATCAACCGATTCTGGAAGTAATCGGGACTATTTGGTTATTGCGATATACCCCTTTGCAGCCCGGACGGGCGGCCGAGGGGTATATTTGCTTGCAAAGGGCTCGCGCGGAGCGGGCCATTCATCCATAGAGGAGGCACCCTTGAAGGCGGACACTCAAACCATCGACATCCTGTTGTTGGGCAGCGGCGGCCGTGAGCATGCTTTGGCAGCTAAGCTCGCAGCATCACCGCGCGCCGGCAAGCTCTACATCGCGCCGGGCAACGGCGGCACCGCGAGCTGTGGCGAGAACGTTGTTCTCGACGATTGCGATCCTGCGGCCGTGGCGGCGTTTGCGCAGAGCCACGGATGCGGACTCGTGGTAATTGGCCCCGAGGCTCCGCTCGTGGCGGGCGTGGCCGACGCCGTGCGCGCGGCGGGTATTCCCTGCTTTGGCCCGGGTGCCGAGGGTGCCCAGATGGAGGGTTCCAAGCTGTTCTCCAAGCAGCTCATGGAGCGCGCGGGCATTCCGACGGCAGCCTATGGTTCGTTTACCGACGAGGCTTCGGCTCTCGCCTACGTGCGCGAGCAGGGCGCTCCGCTGGTCGTGAAGGCCGACGGCCTTGCCGCGGGCAAGGGCGTTATCGTGGCGACCGAACTTGAGCAGGCCGAGGAGGCCGTGCGCGAGTGCTTTGGCGGCACCTTTGGCGATGCCGGCAACACCGTGGTTATCGAGGAGATGCTCGTTGGTCCCGAGTGCTCGCTGCTCGCCTTTACCGACGGCAAGACCGTGCGCCCCATGGCCACCTCGCAGGACCACAAGCGCGCCCTCGAGGGCGACAAGGGCCCCAACACCGGCGGCATGGGCGTCTACAGCCCGGTGCCCATCGTGACCGACGAGGAGCACGCCACCATGGTGAAGGTCATGGAGCAGACCGTTGCCGAGCTCGCTGCCGAGGGCATCGACTACCGCGGCTGCCTGTATGGCGGCTTTATGCTCACGCCTGCCGGCCCCAAGGTGCTGGAGTTCAATGCCCGCTTTGGCGACCCCGAGACGCAGGTCGTGCTGCCGCGCCTTAAGAACGACCTGGTTGAGGTCATGCTCGCCTGCGCCAACTGCGAGCTCGATCAGATTGAGCTCGACTGGCGTGACGAGTGGGCTGTGGCAGTTGTCCTGACGAGCGCGGGCTATCCCGGCAGCTACGAGAAGGGCAAGGTCATCACCGGTATCGCCGATGCCGAGGTCATGGAGAACGTGACCGTGTACCACGCGGGCACTGCCGTGGTGGACGGCCAGCTCGTGACCAATGGTGGCCGCGTGCTTGCCGTGACCGCTCTGGGTGACACGTTCGAGAACGCTCGCAACCTTGCCTACGAGGCCTGCGAGAAGATTGATTTTGAAGGCAAGACCCTGCGCCACGACATCGGCCTGCGCGCGCTGCGCGGCCGCGACGCCTGGGATGCCTAAAATCCGAGAGGAATGAGACGGATGGACGAGAAGAACGAAGAGCTCGTGGATGCGCAGATCGTTGAAGAGGACAGCCGCATGTATGGGCACGCCGAGGGCGAGCCTGGCGGCGAGGTCGCTGACGAGCCGGCGCTGGTGCTGGGCGACGACGACCCGCACGATGCCGAGCTGCACGAGAAGATTCTTTCGGAGGAGTGCGCCTGGAAGGGCAAGATCCTCGACGTCCACCGTCTTGAGGTTGAGCTGCCCAACGGTCGCCGCAGCGCCCGCGATATCGTTCGCCATCCGGGTGCGGCGGCCGTTGTGGCGCTGACCGAGAGCGGCAAGATCGTACTGGTGCGTCAGTACCGCACCGCTATCGACCGCGTGACGGTCGAGATTCCCGCCGGCAAGCTCGATCCAGGCGAGGACCCGCTCGATTGCGCCAAACGCGAGCTGCATGAGGAGACGGGCTTTAGGGCTGGTCGCATTCGCTTTTTGACGTCGATTGTCACGTCCTGCGGTTTTTGCGATGAGATCATCCACATCTACTTGGCTACCAAGCTCGAGTTTGATGCGCCCAACCCCGATGATGACGAGTTTGTCAACGTGGACCTGGTGCCGCTGCACGAGCTGATCGACGCCGTGCTCGACGGCAAGATCGAAGACGCCAAGACCGTCGTGGGCGCCTTGGCCTGCGATAGCATCGCGCATCGCCTTGGGGGCACGGAGCTTTAACGAGTGGGGATAGCCCTGGGACAAGTACTACTGATTGCTTTGTCCCAGGGCCTTACGTTGCTGATATTTCTTTGAGGATCACATGCTGAAGAGGTTTCTTTCGTATTACAAGCCCCAGATGGGGCTTTTTGTTGCTGATACTGTTTGCGCTCTGGTGCTTGCTGCCATTGACCTTGCGTTTCCTATTATTCTGCGCAATTTGACCGGTGGGCTGTTTACCCAGGGCCAGGCTGCCATTATGCAGGCGCTCGGTATGATCGCGGTGGGGCTGGTGCTGATGTATGCCGTTCGCTGCGCCTGCCGCTACTTTGTGAGCTACTGGGGCCACGTGATGGGTGCGCGCATGGAGTCCAAGATGCGCGAGGACCTGTTTGACCAGTACGAGCGCTTTAGCTTTGCGTACTTCGACCGCAACAGTTCGGGCGACATGATGAGCCGCGTGGTCAACGATCTGTTCGATATCTGCGAGGCGGCGCACCACGTGCCCGAGTGGATCATCATCTGCGGCATCGAGATTATTGGCTCGTTTGCGATCCTCTTTACCATCGCCCCGGTGCTGGCGCTCGCCATGGCCGTGGTGACGGCGGCTTTTGCGGTCATCATGTTTTGGCAGAACATGCGTATGCGCGAGGTCTTTAGCGACAACCGCAAAAAGATCAGCGGCATCAATGCGCAGCTGCAGGATTCGCTGGCGGGTATGCGCGTGGTCAAGAGCTTTGCCAATGAGGAGACCGAACGCTTCAAGTTCCGCACCTCCAACAATCGCTATCTTTCGTCCAAGGAGAACATGTATCACGCCATGGGCGTCTATACTGCGACGTATGGCCTGCTCTCGGGTGTGCTCTATGTGATCGTGGTACTGCTGGGCGGCTGGCTGGTCGCCCAGGGACAGCTGCAGGCGGTCGATATGGCGACCTTTGCACTCTATATTTCGCTGTTCTGCACGCCGCTCGAGACACTCGTCAATTCGGCCGAAACGTATCAGAAGGCTATCGCCGGCTTTAAGCGTATGGACGAGGTGCTCTCGACCGCGCCGGATATCCAGGACAAGCCGGGCGCCACGGATCTGCAGGTGACTGCCGGCGCCGTGGATTATCACGACGTGTGCTTTAACTACGAGGACGTTGAGCTGGGCGAGGGTGATGCCGACGAGCGTCCCGTTATCGACCATATGAATCTGTCCATCAAGCCCGGGCAGACCATCGCTTTGGTTGGCCCTTCGGGCGGTGGCAAGTCCACGACCTGTTCGCTGCTGCCGCGCTTTTATGACGTGGCTGCCGGATCCATTAGCATCGACGGCCAGGACGTGCGCGATGTGACGCAGCAGAGCCTGCGCCGCGCCATCGGCCTGGTGCAGCAGGATGTCTACCTGTTTGACGGAACAATCGGCGAGAACATCGCCTACGGCAAGCCGGGCGCTACGGCAGAAGAGATCGCCGAGGCCGCCCGTCGCGCCAACATCGATGCCTTTATCGAGTCGCTTCCACAGGGCTATGACACGGTCGTGGGCGAGCGCGGCAGCCGTCTTTCGGGCGGCCAAAAGCAGCGCGTTGCCATTGCGCGTGTGTTTCTCAAGAACCCCAAGATCCTGATTTTGGACGAGGCGACGAGTGCTTTGGATAACGAGAGCGAGGAGGCGGTGCAGGAGTCACTCGAAGAGCTGGCACGCGGCCGCACCACGATTATCATCGCCCATCGTCTTTCGACCATTAAGCATGCCGATGAGATTGCGACCGTTGAGCATGGTCGCGTTGTGGAGCGTGGCACGCACGAGGAGCTTCTCGCCCGTGGCGGCACCTATGCCCGTTACTATCGAATGCAGTTCGAAGGTGCGCGTGCGCACGAGCTCGACTGATTGATACGACAGGAAGTTTATGGCTGACAAGAACCCTTTGACTCCGGAAGAAGTGACGGAGTTATTCTCCGAAATCGATGCATCCGGTGTCTTGGATCCCACGCTTGCCAAAAAGCGAACCGAGCGCATGCGTGAGAAGGAGGCTGCGGCCAAGCGCGGTGATAAAGCGACGCTAGCGCAGCTGCGCAGCGAGGACCGCGCGAGCCAGGCAAAACATATCGACCCGCTGTCCGAGGACGATCCTTCGGGCTCGCAGGTGAGCCATACCATTACGAAGACCGCGATGGCCGTGGTCATCGGTATTCTGGTGCTGATCGTGGGCATGCAGATCGGCTACGGCGTGATGCGCCGTCTGAATACCGCCAACCTGTCCGAGAGCGTTTCGGTGGATACCGTCTCGACCGCGCTCAAGGGTGGACTCGAATGGGGCAACGGCTTTACGCAGTTCCCGCTTGATTTTTCTGTCGACGAGGCCGATGAGCGCACGGGCACGGTTGAGGTGACGGTGTTGGACACGTCGTCTGCCAATGAGCTCGAGCTGCTGTCCAACGGGCAGATCCAGGCCGCGGCGCTTGCGACCAACGCCCTGCTCAACGACAAGATTGACCGCGTGGTGTATAACGTTCACGCCTATATCGACGAGGATAGCAACATTCAGCACGATTCCTTTTTTGGCATGTTCCCCGCGCGGGGTCATCAGAGCGCCATTTTGACGTTTGTGTGGACCAAGAGCTCATCAAACGCCACGAGTATCGACTGGAAGATGCGCATCGTAAGCATGGACGACACCATTGCCGAGCGCATTCAAAAACAGGTGAACTCGGTTTCGTCGCTGATCGAGGACCCGGTGGTGAGCCAGACCAAGATTGACGAGGAAAAGGCCGAACGTGACCTGGAGCATCGTCTGCATGGCCGCGAGATTTTCCGCGGCGGCAAGCCCGATCGTTCACCGTCCGATCTGCTGGAACAGGACAAGAAAAAATAAGACGCCATCATCCCGTGTGAGCCACAAGCCCCGCGGGATGATTTTTAATCCCCGTCCCAGAAAAATCATTATGCATAGAAAGTCATAATTATCATTTCGTAAACATTTCGATGAAATTAACGCCATGAGGCATGCTTGCGGTTACAATACCGCGAGGCCTAACTACACACCTTTAAGCCGGTCCTGTGAGACCGGGAAGGAGAATTATGGCGAACAACCATACCGCGGGCGCTGCCGCCCGCACCTTCGCGCCCAGCGAGCTTTGCCAGCGTATGCTGGCCAAAACCAGCAAGGGCACCTGCGGTCCCTGTATCCTGTATCTTGAGGATGGGACCATTTTTTATGGACGTGCATGCGGCGCCGAGGGCACCGCGACCGGCGAAGTCTGCTTCAACACCTCGCTTGAGGGCTACTTTGAGGTCATGACCGACCCGAGTTATGCCGGCCAAATTGTAACCATGACCTATCCGCAGATCGGCAATTACGGTATCGACGAGACCGATGTCCAGTCGGTCTTCCCCGGCGACGCCGTGCGCCCTGCGAGCGCTCCGGCTATGCGCGGCATGATCGTTCGCGACATGTGCGCCACGCCTTCTAACTGGCGCTCGGCCGTCAGCGTGCCGGAGTACCTGCGCGCTCACGGCATCGTCGCTATCGAGGGTGTCGACACCCGCGCTCTGGTGCGCCATCTGCGCGACAATGGTTCCAAGATGGGCATTATCTCGACAGAGATCTTCGAAGTCGACGAGCTCGCCGAGCGTCTGGACGCAGCGCCCACGCTGGTGGGCGAGAACCTGGTCAAGACCGTGAGCTGTCCCGCGCCTCACGAGTTTGTGGCCGCCGACCTGCCTGCCACGCATGGCTTTGCGCTTGCGGCTGCCGCTCCTGCCCGTCACAAAGTGGTCGCCTACGACTGCGGTGTGAAGCGCGGTATTCTGGAGGGCCTGGTCCGTGCCGGCTGCGACCTCACCGTCGTGCCGTGGGATACGCCCGCGAGTGAGGTGCTCGACATGAATCCTGATGGCGTCTTTTTGTCCAACGGCCCCGGCGACCCCGATGCCGTGGTGGAGACCTACGAGCAGGTGCAGCAGCTGATCGGCAAGGTGCCGGTCTTTGGTATTTGCCTGGGTCACCAGATGATCAGCTTGGCCTGCGGCGCCCAAATGGAAAAGCTTAAATTCGGTCACCGTGGCGGTAACCAGCCGGTTATGAATCTGGTGAGCCGTCGCGTGGAGATCACCGCGCAAAACCACGGCTTTGGCCTGCTGTTCCCCAGTCTGGGCAAACTGATTCCGGAGCTTTCCGGCGGCGAAACCGAGCATGCGGCCGATGGCGACCTGCGCGCCTGGGTGCGTCGCGGCGTCGCGCCGGTCGTGATGAACGAGCGCTTTGGTCGCATTCGCCTGACACATGTGAACCTCAACGACGGCACCGCCGAGGGCATCCAGCTGCTCGACGCCCCGTGTTTCTCGGTCCAGTACCACCCCGAGGCTTCGCCCGGCCCCACCGATGCCCACTATCTCTTTACCGCCTTTACGCGACTCATGGACGGCGAGGAGAACTACCTGGACATCGACACCGCGAAGGACCGCCTCGCCGGCTGGAATTTCGCCGAGTCCGAGAACGCTGCGACCGAGGAGAACTAACATGCCTAAACGTACTGACATCAAGCGCATCCTCGTTATTGGTTCGGGCCCCATCGTTATTGGCCAGGCCTGCGAGTTCGACTACTCCGGCGCCCAGGCCTGCAAGGTGCTCAAGGAGGATGGCTTTGAGGTCATCCTGGTCAACTCCAATCCGGCGACCATCATGACCGACCCGGGCTTGGCCGACCGCACCTATGTTGAGCCTATCACCGCCGAGTTTATTGAGCGCGTGATCAAGAAAGAGCGCCCGGACGCGCTGCTGCCCACGCTGGGCGGCCAGACCGGTCTGAACGCCGCCGTCGAGCTGGCAAAGGACGGCACGCTCGACAAGTACGGCGTCGAGATGATCGGCTGCGACCTGGCCGCTATCGAGCGCGGCGAGGACCGCAAACTCTTTAACGAGGCCATGGCCGAGATCGGCCTGGAGGTCGCGCGCTCGGGCTATGCCTACAGCGTGGCCGACGCCGAGGCTATCGCCGAGCGCGTGGGATATCCCTGCGTACTGCGCCCGAGCTTTACCCTCGGTGGCGCCGGCGGCGGCATCGCGCATACCCACGAGGAGCTCGTCTCCATCGTGAGCCAGGGCCTTGAGCTCTCGCCTGCCCATGAGGTGCTGGTCGAGGAGTCCATCGAGGGTTGGAAAGAGTATGAGATGGAGGTCATGCGCGACCACGCCGGCAACGGCATCATCGTGTGCTCCATCGAGAACCTCGACCCCATGGGCGTGCACACCGGCGACTCCATCACCGTGGCGCCAGCGCAGACCCTCTCCGACCTTGAGTATCAGCGCATGCGTGTCGCGTCGCTCGCCATTCTGGAGAAGATCGGCGTCGAGACCGGCGGCTCCAACGTGCAGTTTGCCGTGAACCCCCAGACCGGCCGCCTGATCGTCATCGAGATGAACCCGCGCGTGAGCCGTTCGTCCGCACTGGCCTCCAAGGCCACGGGTTTCCCCATCGCCAAGGCCGCCGCGCGCCTGGCCGTGGGCTATACGCTCGACGAGATCGTCAACGATATCACCAAGGCAACGCCCGCCTGCTTTGAGCCCACAATCGACTACTGCGTCGTCAAGGTGCCGCGCTTTGCCTTCGAGAAGTTTAAGGGTACCGACCCCACGCTCACCACGCGCATGAAGGCCGTGGGCGAGATTATGGCGATCGGCCGCACCTTTGAGGAGGCCTTCGGCAAGGCCATGCGCTCACTGGAGGACGGTCACCAGGGCATCTGCGCCGGTGGCAAGGAGGGTGCCGACAAGCTGAGCGACGATGAGCTCGCTCAGGCCGTGGCAACCCCGACCGAGCACCGCATCTTCTTTGTGGTCGAGGCCCTGCGCCGTGGCTGGGACATCGCCCACATCCATGCCATCTGCGGTATCGATCCGTGGTACCTCAACCGTATCAACGACATGGTGCAGGTCCAGGAGAGCATCCGCGGCCTGCGTGTGGAGGATATCGACGCCGACGCGATGCGCCTGCTCAAGCAGTACGGCACGAGCGACGCCGAGATTGCCGCGCTGACCGGCTCGGACGAGCGCTTTGTGCGCGCCTATCGCAAGGGTCTGGGCGTGGTTCCGAGCATGAAGACGGTCGATACCTGCGCTGCGGAGTTCTCGAGTGCCACGGAGTACCACTACAAGACCTACGAGAACATCTACCGCACGAGCCCGGTCGCCAAAAAGTGCGTGGCCCCCGATGAGACCACGCCGGCAGATAAGCCCAAGGCGATGATCCTGGGCGCCGGCCCCAACCGCATTGGCCAGGGTATCGAGTTCGATTACTGCTGCGTGCACGCGAGCTACGCATTGGCGGCCCGCGGCTTCGAGACCATCATGGTCAACTGCAATCCCGAGACCGTTTCGACCGACTACGACACGTCCGACCGCCTGTACTTTGAGCCGCTCACCTACGAGGACGTCATGGACGTCATTGACGTTGAGCGTCCCGACGGCGTCGTGGTGACGCTCGGCGGCCAGACCCCGCTTAAGCTGGCGCGCATGCTCGAGGAGAGCGGCGTGAACATTATGGGTACCAAGCCCGACGCCATCGATTTTGCCGAGGACCGCGAGCGTTTCGCCGCTCTGCTCGACAAGCTGGGCATCATGTACCCGCCGGCGGGCCAGGCCACCTCGTTTGAGGAGGCCGAGGCCGTGGCCGCGCATATCGGCTACCCGCTGCTGGTGCGTCCGAGCTACGTGCTGGGCGGCCGCGGCATGATGATCGCCTACGATGCCGAGCATCTGCGCGATTACATGGCAGAGGCTGCGCGCATCAGCCCCGACTACCCGGTATATCTGGACCGCTTCCTGGAGGGCGCAATCGAGTCCGATGTCGACGCCCTGTGCGATGGCGAAGAGGTGTACATCGGCGGCATCCTGGAGCATATCGAGGAAGCTGGTATTCACTCCGGCGACTCCGCGACCTGCATTCCGCCGTTCAGCTTTAGCGAGAGCCTGCAGGCGAAGCTCCGCGAGACCACGCGCCGCATCGCGATGGCGCTGGGCGTGCGCGGCCTGGTCAACGTGCAGTACGCCATCAAGGGCGAGACCGTTTACGTGATCGAGGCCAACCCGCGTGCCAGCCGCACCGTGCCGTTTATCTCCAAGGCCACCGGCGTGCCGCTGGCCAAGTGCGCGGCGCGTATCATGGCGGGCGATTCCATCGCAAGCCTGGGCCTGCCGAGCGACGAGCGTCAGCTGGACTGGTTCTGCATGAAGGAAGCCGTTATGCCCTGGGGCCGTTTCCCGGGCGCCGACGTTATCCTGGGGCCCGAGATGAAGTCGACGGGCGAGGTCATGGGTATCGCCAAGAGCTATCCCGAGGCATACGCCAAGACGCAACTGGCGATTGACTACAAGCTGCCCGACCCGAGCGCCGGCAAGGTGTTCATTAGCGTGTGCGACCGTGACAAGCGTCATATCCTTTCGGTCGCCCGTATCCTGCGCTACCTGGGCTTTGATATCTGCTCCACCGAGGGCACGGCGCGCGTGCTGCGTGGAGGCAACGTGACGTGCGAGGTCGTGGAAAAGATTAGCGGCCCGCACGACGGCGAGCGTCCCAACATTGGTGACCTCATCGCCGATGGCAAGATTGCGGTAATCATCAATACGCCGTATGGCCCGGGTTCTCGTGGCGACGGCTACCTTCTGCGCACCGAGGCGGTGCGTCGCGGCGTGACCTGCGTGACCGCGATGTCCGCGGCCAACACGTACGTGAGCGCTATCGAGGCCGTGCGTGAGGACCAGCAGGGTCACGGCAGCGCCAACGACATGGGCATGGACGTCATCGCCCTGCAGGACCTGCCGCAGTACACGGTGTAGTGTGACCTGTCCGGCCGGGGCGGGAGGGGCCGAGATTTCCCCCTTTCGCTCCGGCTGCAAGCAGAGTCGCTCAGGAGGAAACTCGGCCCCTCCCGCCCCGGCCTGCGGTGACTTAGCTGCACCGTGTGCTGCCAAAGGGGCTTTGCGCGATGACTAGGGCTGAATTATTAGTGTGGGCCCTGCCGTTCGAACGAACGGCAGGGCCCACACTAATAATTCAGCCAACGTACGTCATAGCAACCCCCGGTAGGTCGAGGGTGCCCCGCGGCGGTCTGGTGTTTTCATCTGAACGACTTTGCGAAGCAACCGGAGTGAAGATGAAAACACCAGACCGCCGCGGGGCACCCGCAGACCGCAGGGACGGGAGCAGCTATACTACTCTCAGTAGTTAAGGGTCGCGGATCCGCCGCGTCGCCGCTCTCAACAGGAGGTCTTTGTTTATGGCAGATCAAAAGCCGGTCGTCGGGATCATCATGGGTTCCAAGTCCGATCTGGGCGTTATGGAAGGCTGCACCGCCGAGCTCGAGGCGCTTGGTGTGCCCTATGAGCTCGTCATTGCGAGCGCACACCGCACGCCGGCGAAGGTCCACGAGTGGGCCTCGACTGCCGCCGATCGCGGTATCAAAGTGATTATCGCCGCCGCCGGCAAGGCTGCTCACCTGGGCGGTGTCGTGGCTGCCTTTACGCCGCTGCCGGTCATCGGCGTGCCTATGAAGACGAGTGACCTGGGTGGCATGGATTCGCTGCTGTCGATGGTGCAGATGCCTTCGGGCGTGCCCGTGGCCTGCGTTGCCATCAACGGCGCCAAGAACGCCGCCATCTACGCCACGCAGATTCTGGGCGCTTGCGACCCCGAGTACCGCAAGGTTATCGAGAAGATGAAGCAGGAGATGGCCGACGCCTAGGCGTTCCGCCGTTTCACCGCAGTATAAGGAGAGCCATGTCCGACTATCAGGGAAAACGATTCAAGGCTTCTCAGATTCCCGATCCGTCGAAGCCGGGTGCTGCCCATGCGGCACAGCAGGGTCGGACATCCTCTCCTCAGCAGCCGCGCGCACCGCGTCCCGTAACGCCGATGTCCCATCATCGCCAGGATACGCCGGCTGCATATCGCCCTTCGTCGTATGATACGGCCAAGAAAGAATCGCGTTCTACGAAACAGTCGGGCGCTGCTCCGTCGAGCTATACCGAGCCGCCGCGCAAAAAGCGCCGCTCCGTTATCCCCATCTTGCTCATCATTATTGGCATCGGCCTAATCGTTGCCGCCGCTGCCATCTTTATCAATGCGCAGATTGGTTACAAGCAGGCGAGCGAGTCGTACCAAAAGATCGAAAAGCAATATATAAGCGATAAGGACGCCAGCGGTGTGCCGATTATCGACTTCGATGCGCTTGCTCAGACAAACCCCGAGATTGTGGGTTGGATTTATGTGCCGGGAACCAACATCAACTATCCCGTGGTGCAGACCAACAACAACTCCAAATACCTCAACACGCTGTTCGACGGTACAGCCAATGCATCTGGGGCCATTTTCCTGGATAGCGATGACACCGCGCCGGGAATGGTTGACCAGCAGACCACGATCTACGGACACCATATGAACGATGGGTCGATGTTCAACGTGATTTCGGATACGACTGACCAGGCAACGTTCGATAGCATTGAATATGTGTACTACATCACACGGGATGCTACGTATAAGCTGCGACCACTGGCGACCAAGGTCGTTGAGGACACGTATGCCAAGGCGCGCACGCCCAATTTTGAGGGCGATGACGGGCTCAAGAACTACCTGTCCGAGATGCTCGACGGTGCTTCGGCAGTGGCGAGTGATGCAGGCGACCGCGCTGCTTCGGCAACCAAGGTCGTAACGCTTGTGACCTGTCGTTCGTTATCGCTGAGCAACACGCGTGCCGTCATGGTGCTCACTCCGGTCGAGGAATAGATGATGGGCTACTCAATGACGGTGAAAGGGGAAATGATGCTCGAGAATGGCAAAACGATGCCTTCGGTTGATGCTTGGCTGCGCGAGGCCAAGGCCGATTCGTCGGCACCTGCGTGCGGTATGTATCTGACACATAACGGTGTGGTGCGCGCGACGCCCAAGGCCGAGGCGCGCGGTGTCGAGACCGATGGCGTGGCGCCGGGCCATAAGGTGGGCGGCATGGTGTTTGGCTACGACGCCAGCAAGGTGCAGGCTGCTATCGAGGCCACGCGCGCGATGCCGGGTATCGGCTATGTGCGCGTGTGGCTGGCAAGCGGCGAGCTTGCCGTAGGTGACGACATCATGCTCGTGCTCATCGGCGGGGACATTCGCCCGCACGTGGTCGATGCGCTGCAGGCGCTCGTTGGCACCATCAAGAACGAATGCGTGAGTGAGGTCGAGCGCGAGGCGTAAGGCCTCGTCGGCAATCCGAGTCTGTCTATAGCGAAAGCCCGCCGGCAGTTCATGTAGATCTGCCAGCGGGCTTTGATGTGTTGGAGCTATTTTGCTCTGGCGTTTGCTACACGCGTGTGGCGTCCTTGGGGCTCATGGTCATACTCTGAAAACGGTTCTCCATATATTCGTTATCGAAATGCTTGTCATAGAACTGTGCGACGGGAATATTTCGAACGGTTCCGTTGACGCGCTGATACCAATAGTCGAGCGATTGCAACGTCATGACGCCGTCGATCAACATGACGGCGGTCAGGATGACGGTAGCAGAGTAGCGGCGTTTCCATGGAATCATATTGATGAGCTTAAGCAGGCGCGGCAGCAAGACCTTGATCCAGATGAGGCCACCCAGGCCCCACATGCAGGCAAACGGCGTGCATGTGCGTCCCCCGGTCAATACCGCGATGGGATCGGGCATGCCGAATAGCCTAATGTGTGAATAGCTCCACGACACCACGCCAAATGAGGTCTGCATAAACCAGCCTACAAACACCTCGAAAGCGCCGCCGATCAGGGCACTTACCAGGAAAATGATCAGAGGATTCTTTTTATAGAAGCGGTTGAGCGCCATGGTCATGAGCACCGCGCCAAATCCGTAGATGGGGCTAAAGGGGCCAAATAGCATACCGGCACGGTCCTGATAGACGCCGGGATCGACGACGACCATATGCCAGACTTCCTCGAGAATGAGACCTAACACGCTGCAGACGAAGAATACCCAGAACAGGTTGAAGTAGTTGAGCTTGATGTAGCCCTCGCCGGTTTCGTCGCGGCCGAGCATCCCCTCGGCGGCGGCATCGCGGTCGAGCATCTCTTGCAGACGGCGCTGCAGTTCGCGCTCCTGGCGTAGCGTGGGGTCGACGGTGGCCGACAGCGCAATGAGGATGACAAGCTGGACGGCGGGGCGCAGCAGGAAGGGTCCGATGCCCTGGAGCATCACGTCAACTAAAAGCTCCACGACGGTAAATGCGATGAGGACGTAAGACAGGCGGGCGGCATTGCGCCGCTGGTCCTTGATGAGGTCCAGGCCAAAGACGATCAAGATGATCGCGCTTGCCGCCGAGAGCATAATGCCGGCGACGATAAGGCCAACCGCGACTAGGGTGTTATCACCGAGCTTAGCGGCGACGTTGCCGTTAATGAGTGCGGTGATGACCTGCCACATAAAAACGGCGACTGACGGGAGCGTGCCCACGCCAGATAGGGTGCACAGGACTGCGTAGACCTTGATGATAAGGGGGATCTTCTTGGCCTCCGTGGTGCTGGGGACACTGGGGTCGAGTTGATTTCGATCCATACGCTACCTTTCTCGTCTTGTAGTAGCCTACAAGGATACGCCGACGACCAGCTAAAAGACAGGACGAACGTCCCAATTGCAACAATGTAGCCCCTAGCGCGGGCGAGACACGGCGCACGGGAAGTCTTCGAGGCCGTTGCCCCTGAGAGTGGACTACCCAATAAAATGTTTGGTCGCAAAACGGATAATAAGCTCGGTGGGCTTTTAAAAAGCGCTGCTCATGCGCGGGGGAGCGCGTCGCGCCGTGCGTATAATAAGGCGGGTAACGCCAAAATACGAGGCTCTGAGGGGATGCCATGTCTCAAGAAACCATCCGCGCGGCCGAGCGTGCCGCGGGACAGGTGAACGCCATGTCGACGTATGATCCGGACTCTGACCAGCTGCATGAGGAATGCGGCGTTTTTGGTGTCTGGGCGCCCGATCGCGACGTGGCTCGACTGACGTACTTTGGCCTGCGTGCACTGCAGCATCGCGGCCAAGAATCGGCGGGAATCGCCGTTGGTGACGGCGGTACGGTTATGGTCCGCAAGGATCTGGGCCTGCTCGACCGCGTGTTCTCCAATGCCGACTTGTCGACGCTCTCCGGTCAGCTGGCCGTGGGTCATGTGCGCTACGGCACCGCCGGCGCCAAGAGCTGGGAAGCCTCTCAGCCGCACCTCTCTACCATCAATAGCGTCATTATCGCGCTCGCGCACAACGGCACCCTCGTCAACACCGACGAGCTGCGTCGCCAGCTGATCGAGCTGGGCGTACCGTTCCTCTCCAACTCGGATTCCGAGGTCGCGACCAAACTCATCGGCTACTTTACTCAGCGTACTGGCCATCTGCGCGAGGGCATTCGCAAGACCATGGAGCTCGTGCGCGGCGGCTACGCCATGACGCTCATCAACGAGCAGGCGCTCTACGCATTCCGCGATCCGCACGGCATTCGCCCGCTCGTGCTGGGCAAGCTGGTGGACGAGGGTCTGGACCAGGCCGATGCCGCATCCGTTTCGCAGCTGCCGTCGCAGGACGGCGCCGCGACGGTCGACGCCACCACCCATGTCACGCGCGCCGGCGGCTGGGTCGTTGCCTCCGAGACCTGCGCGCTCGATATCGTGGGCGCCGAGTACGTCCGCGACGTCCGTCCCGGTGAGATTTTGCGCATCAGCGCCGAGGGCCTTGTGTCCGAGCAGGGCGTGCCTGCCGCCGAAGAGCCTGCTAACTGCATTTTTGAGCAGGTCTACTTTGCTCGCCCCGATTCCATCATGAACGGCAAGAGCGTCTACGCCTGCCGTTATGACATGGGTCGTCAGCTGGCACATGAGGAGCCCGTCGAGGCCGACCTGGTCATCGGCGTGCCCGACTCCGGCCTGCCGCCCGCGGAGGGCTATTCGCACGAGAGTGGCATTCCCTTTGGCGAGGGCCTCATCAAGAACCGCTATGTGGGCCGTACGTTTATCGAGCCTA
The DNA here is from genome assembly GCF_040092425.1 of Collinsella sp. CLA-ER-H3. Taxonomy (NCBI): domain Bacteria; kingdom Bacillati; phylum Actinomycetota; class Coriobacteriia; order Coriobacteriales; family Coriobacteriaceae; genus Collinsella; species Collinsella sp. CLA-ER-H3. The sequence goes on along the minus strand of NZ_JBBNLP010000003.1, from coordinate 224,099 downwards.
CGCAGGAGCTGCGTGCCATGGGCGTGCGTATGAAGCTCAACCCGCTGCGTGACAACATCGAGGGCAAGCGCCTGGTCGTCATCGACGACTCCATCGTGCGCGGCACCACCATGGTGCAGCTCGTCAAGATGCTGCGCAACGCCGGCGCCAAGGAGATTCATATCCGCATCAACTCGCCCGAGGTCATCTGGCCGTGCTTCTACGGTATCGATACCGACGTGCAGTCGCAGCTTATCAGCGCCAACAAGACGGTCGACGAGATTTGCGAGTATATCGGCGCCGATTCGCTGGCCTTCCTTTCGGTCGAGGGCCTGCTTAAGGTCATGCCCAAGGGCGGTTACTGCGATGCGTGCTTTACCGGCCGCTACCCCGTGGCGATTCCCGAGAGCTTTGGCCGCGACAAGTTCATGGAGGGCTTTAAGCCCCGCAACCTGGACAAGCCGCTGCACTTTGATGACGACGCCGTGGTCGAGAAATACGACGATCGCAGCTGGGAAGAGGAACACGGCGAGGCCTAAAACCTGCCAAAAAGGGACAGGTTTATTTTGGTAGGTTTTACCTGCTGTTTTGTTGATATGACGGCGCGCGTTGTTATGGCGCGCGCCGAAATGAACGCAACTATGAGCACCGTTTGGCGCCCGGGCGGCGCCACGGTAGTGGGAGAGGAAGGCTCAGATGAGCGACAGCAAGCATGTGACGTATGAGGATGCCGGCGTCGATACCGCCGAGGGCGGCCGCGCCGTTGACGCTATTAAGCAGATGGTTAAGGACACCAACCGTCCCGAGGTCATCGGCGGCATCGGTGGCTTTGGTGGCCTGTTCTCGGCTGCCGCGCTTAAGGATATGGAAGACCCGATTCTGATTAGCGGTACCGACGGCGTGGGCACCAAGCTCGTGCTCGCCCAGATCATGGACCGTCACGAGACGGTGGGCCAGGACCTGGTTGCTATGTGCGTCAACGACATTCTGGCTTCGGGTGCCGAGCCGCTGTTCTTCCTGGACTACGTTGCCATCGGCCACATCGAGGCCGAGCACATGGCAAAGATCATCAAGGGTGTGGCCGACGGCTGCAAGCTCGCGGGCTGCGCGCTCGTGGGCGGCGAGATGGCCGAGCACCCCGGCGTCATGGCTCCTGCCGACTACGACCTTGCCGGATTTACCGTGGGCGTCGTCGACCGTCCCAAGATGCTCGACCCCGCGAATGTCCGTCCCGGCGACGTGATCCTGGGCCTGCCTTCCACCGGCGTGCACTCCAACGGCTACTCGCTCGTGCGTAAGGTCATTGGCGTCGACGGTATTAAGCCGGGCACGCCCGAGGCCGCCGCTAAGGCCGAGGAGCTGAGCCGTCCGCTCGAGGAACTCGGCGGCGCATCGCTGGCAGACGCCCTGTTGGCCCCCACGCGCATCTATGTCAAGCCGATTCTGGAGCTGCTGCGCGGTGGCGCTCCGGTGCACGCCATCGCCCATATCACTGGCGGCGGTATTACCGAGAACCTCAACCGCGCGCTCGCCGACGACGTCGACGCCGTGGTCACCCGCAACGGCGCCGAGATGGGTTGGGACGTTCCGCCCGTCATCACCTACGTGTCGCGCCAGGCCGAGCTCGCGCCCAACGAGGCATGCAAGACCTTCAACATGGGCGTTGGCCTGTGCCTGATCGTCGCCCCCGAGGACGAGGCTGCCGTGACCGAGGCCCTGGTCGCGCTGGGCGAGAAGCCGTTCCGCGTGGGCGAGTGCGTCGAGGGCTCCGGTAAGGTCGTGTACTCCGATGAGCGCTAACGAGCAGATGGCTGCTGCCGCGAGCCTGGGCTTTGTGCCCTACACCCGTCCGACCGGCACCGATACGGCCGAGCCGCTCAAGATCGGTGTGCTCATCAGCGGTTCGGGTACCAACCTGCAGGCGCTGATCGATCTGATCGCCGCCGGCAAGCTCAACGCTTCGATTGAGCTTGTGGTGTCGAGCCGTCCTTCGGCTAAGGGTTTGCAGCGCGCTGAGCGCGCGGGCATCCAGACGCTCACGCTGTCCAAGGATGTCTATGCCGACCCCATCGCGGCTGACGAGATTATCGCGCATGAGCTGCTCGAACGCGGCTGCGAGTACGTGGTGATGGCCGGTTACATGCGCATGGTGCACACGCCGCTGCTGGCGGCGTTTCCCAATCGCGTGGTCAACCTACATCCGGCGCTGCTGCCGAGCTTTACCGGTGCCCATGCGATTGACGATGCGTTTGCTCGCGGCGTCAAGGTGACCGGCGTGACCGTGCACTTTGCCAACGAGATCTACGACAACGGCCCCATCATCGCCCAGCGCGCGCTGGCTGTCGAGGAGGGCTGGGACGTCGACACGCTCGAGGAGCATATCCACGCGATTGAGCACGTGCTGTATCCCGAGGTTGTTCAGATGCTCGCCGACGGCCGCGTCCACGTGCTGGAGAGCGGCAAGGTCGCAATTGATGCGCCTCGCGGCTAGTGGCACACAGTACAATTTAGCCGAGTAGTCAGGGTGGTCATTGGCGCCAAGGCGCAAGTGGCCACCCTTTGTTTTAGGTAGTCATTGGGGACGTTCTTAAACGACTAGTCATTGGGGACGTTCTTGAATGACTAGTCGTTTAAGAACGTCCCAGGTGACTAGGTGAGAGAGGTGGGCCCATGGCTGATAACGAAGCATTGTTTACGCCTGAGCTGGTGTTTTTTGATTGGGAGTGTGCGACGCCGGATGAGGTGTTTGCGCGACTCGAGGGCGAGCTCGCTCCGCGTGGCTACATTGCGCCCGGTTGGCTCGACGCCGTTCGCACACGTGAGGACGCCTATCCCACGGGTCTCGCTATGCCGGCGGCAAACATCGCCATTCCGCATACCGATCCGGGATTTGTGGCCAAGCCCTATATCGCGGTGGTAAAGCCTGCCACACCTGTGACGTTTAACGCGATGGCGGGCATGGGCGCCCCCGTGCCGGCGCAGATCATCATCAACCTGGGCATTGCCGAGCCGGGCGGTCAGGTCGAGGCACTTCAGGCACTCATGAATATCTTTATGGATGCCGACGCTGCAGCCGATGTACTCGGCCAAACCACGCAGCAGGACATGGTCGACGCCATCCGTCGACACTTTTAAGGCCGGCACTGGGGGACTGCCGGCAGCCGGGGACAGTCTCCATCTGCCGGCAGAAAAGGAACGTCCCTAACTGCCAACTGCCAGACCTGTCCCCTTTGCACCAAAATGGTGCAGATTAACCTGTCCCCCATGCACCAGGTGTGCCGCGGGGGCTGCGTTGTGACACAATGGCGTTTGTTCGATTCGTGATGCGAAAGGCCAAACATGGCAAATAAGAAAAAGAACCCCGAGGTCACGCCGACGCCCGAGCAACAGGCTCGCGCCGCCTCCAGCTCTCGCAAGAAGCAGCGCAAGACCTATGTGTCCAAGACCGTCAAGATTGTCCTGGTGGTCATCGGCGTGCTGGCGATGCTGCTTTCCGTCTCGGCCATGGCGTGCTCCGGCCTGATGTCACAGACCGAAAGTGCCAGCTCGGGCTATAAGCTTACTGGTGGCGTGGCTGCCACTATCAACGGCACCAACCTCACCGAGGACACCGTGACCAAGCAGATCATGAGCATGCGCACGTCCTATGGCTACACCAAGGACAAGGACTGGGCGCAGTACCTGGTCGACAACGACCTCACGCCCAAGAAGTATCGCAAACAGCTCATCGACTCCTACGCGCAGCAGATTCTGCTTCAGCAGGCGCAGAAGGAAAACGGCGTAACCGTCTCGGACGAGGAGGTCGAGAAGGCTTGGAAGGGCGCGTGCAAGAGCGCGGGCGGCGCCAAGACTTTTAAGAAGACGCTTAAGACCTACGGCTACACCGAGGACACCTACAAGGATTCGCTCAAGGAGAGCCTGGCGCAGCAGAAGCTCAAGGATGCCGTGGCACCCACCAGCAAGCCCAAGGACAGCGAGATTGTCGATTACATCAATGAGAACCTGTCCAACTACAACGACGCCCGTCGTTCGTCGAATATCCTGATCAAGGTTGATTCCGACGCATCTGACGAGGACAAGGCTGCCGCCAAGGCCAAGGCGCAGGAGTGCCTGGACAAGATCAACTCCGGCGAGCTGAGCTTTGAGGATGCCGTGGAGCAGTACTCCGACGATACCGGCTCCAAGGATAAGAAGGGCGATGTGGGCTGGGACAAGCTCACCACCTTCGTCGACAGCTACCAGGCGGCGCTCGAGGGGCTCAACAAGGGCGATGTGAGCGACGTCGTCGAGTCGACCTATGGTTATCACATCATCAAGTGCACCGACTACTTCCATGTCGATAATCAGGTCGATGACATTAAGCAGGTGCCCAAGGACATCAAGAAGTACGTCTCCAACGTTGTGAAGACGCAGGCGGCAAGCACCGCGTACAGCGAGTGGCTGGAGCAGTACAAGAAGGATGCCGACATCACCGTTAACCCCATGCCCAAGGACGTGCCGTACAACGTCAGCCTGAAGGGCGTCACCAAGAGTTCGACCGACGATTCGTCGACGACTGAGTAATCATGGAGCGGCGCTCGTGCGGGTGCCGCCCACGCTATTGAGGAGGATTTGCAGATGACCAACGAAGAGCTGCAGAAGGAAATGATTGCGGCCATGAAGGCCAAGGACAAGGTTCGCCTGTCTATCATTCGCCAGGTCAAGGCCGAGGTGAAGAATATCGAGGTTAACGAGCGCCGCGACGTGACCGAGGAAGACGTCAACAGCATGATCAAGCGTCTGATTAAGCAGACGAGCGAGACGCTGGAGATGTCCATTAAGGCCGGTACCGACCAGGAGCGTACCGACAACCTGACCGAGCAGGTCAAGATTCTGGAGAGCCTGCTGCCCGCGCAGGTTTCGGGCGAGGAGCTCGAGGCTCTGATCGAGCAGGTCATCGCCGAGCTGGGTGCGACCTCTAAGAAGCAGATGGGCCAGGTCATGGGTGCTCTGGGCAAGGCCACCGGCGGCAACTTCGATAAGCCGGCAGCAGCAAAGATCGTCGGCGCAAAGCTTGCGTAGGGGCCGAGCGGTACATAGTTGATGTTGAGGGGCGTGGCCGTCATGGTCGCGCCCCTTTTTGCTGGGCTGGGCACTCATTGGGGACAGGCTTAAATGAGTGCCCAATGGGTGGGTACTCATTTAAGCCTGTCCCCAATGAGTGGGTGGAAGGTTGCGGGTTCTTTACGGGAATGTAGTGTGGGCTGCGGAAACGCGGTTCTTTCCGTACAATAGTTCAACTCGTGTAAACGCAGGGAAGGGACATTCATGGCAGACATGATCGAGATCAAGCATCTCAACAAGTACTTTGGCGACCTGCATGTGCTCAAAGATATCAATCTCACCGTCAAGCGCGGCGAGAAGCTCGTAATGATCGGGCCTTCCGGCTCGGGTAAGTCGACGCTCATCCGTTGCGTCGATTATCTGGAGGAGCCCACGTCGGGCGAGGTCGTCATCGACGGTACGCCGCTCACCAAAAAGAATCACCTGGAGATGGCTCGCAAGTATAGTTCCATGGTGTTTCAGCAGTTCAACCTGTATCCCAACATGACGGTGCTCGGCAACCTGACGCTCGCGCCCATCAAGCTGCAAAAGAAGAGCAAGGAGGAGGCGACCGAGATCGCCATCGCTGCGCTCAAGCGCGTCGGCATGGCACATAAGGCCGGCGAGTATCCGCAGAATCTCTCGGGTGGTCAGCAGCAGCGCATCGCCATCGCCCGTGCCCTGTGCACCAAGCAGCCCATCATCCTGTTTGACGAGCCGACCTCGGCGCTCGACCCCGAGATGGTCCAGGAGGTTCTGGACGTTATGATTGAGCTCGCGCAGGAGGACATCACCATGATCTGCGTGACGCACGAGATGGGTTTTGCGCGTCAGGTGGCCGACCGCGTCATCTTTATGGAGGACGGCCGCATTCTGGAGGAGGGCACGCCCGAGCACTTCTTCGATAACCCCGAGAACCCGCGCTGCCGCGAGTTCCTGTCCAAGATTCTGCACTAGGCGCGGTGATGGACATGACGGATATGACGAGGGCGGCCGTGTCGCGCCGCCACTTTTTGCAGCTGGCGGGCGCCGGCATGCTCGCGCTGACGGGGACCGCGCTTACCGGTTGCGGCAACTCCGCCGGCGGCGAGGGTTCCGACAAGGGGTCCAAGCTTGCGGCCATCAAGTCGCGTGGCCATCTGAATGCCGGCGTTAAGAAGGACGTTCCCGGCTATGGCTATTACGACACCGCCAAGGGCCGCTTTGAGGGCATGGAAGTCGATTTGTGCTACCAGATCGCCGCTGCCGTCTTTGGCGTGAGCTACAAGGAGGCCCGCGCCCAGGAGCTTGTCGAGTTTACCGACGTAACGCCCAAGACACGCGGCCCGCTGATCGATAACGGCCAACTCGACGTGGTCGCGGCGACCTACACCATCACCGACGAGCGCAAGAAGAGCTGGGATTTCTCGACGCCGTACCGCACCGACTACGTGGGGCTCATGGTCAAGAAGCGTTCGGGCTTTACCTCGATTGAGGATCTGGACGGCAAGGTCATCGGCGTGAGCCAGGGTGCTACCACGCAGGGCCTGATCGAGCAGATGATCAAGGACAACGGCTTTAGCTGCAAGCCAGAGTTTAGGGCCTTTAGCGGCTATCCCATCATCAAGAGCTCGCTCGACGCCGGCAATATCGACGTCTTTGCCATGGACCGCTCCACGCTGGCCGGTTACATGAACGAGACCGTTGAGCTGCTGCAGCCCGAGGTCAAGTTTGGCGAGCAGGGCTACGGCGTGGCGACCAAGAAGGGCTGCGACCTTTCGGCCGTGGTCGATCAGGTGATTTGCGATCGCCTGGCCGACGGCTGGCTCGACCAAGAGGTCAAGACCTGGGGTCTTGTATAGGCGCATCGTCCAAGGAAGGAATCAAATGCTCGAAGGATTATTTGACGCCGACCGTTGGTCGACGACATTTCAAAATATGGGGCCCTTCTGGGAGGGCTTTGGCGTGACGCTGCAAGTGGTCGTTGCCGGCCTGCTGTTGTCGCTGGTGCTGGGCACGCTGCTGGGCGTGTTCTCTACCACTCGCTCGCGCGTGCTGCGCGCCATAAGCCGCGTGTACGTGGAGTTTTACCAGAACACCCCGTTGCCCGTGCAGGTGCTCTTTATGTACATGGCCGGTCCGCAGTTTTTGCAGGCCATAACCGGTGCCGACCAGCCGGTGCGCATCGCGCCGTTCGTGCTGGGCTTCTTGGGCGTGGGTCTGTATCACGCGGCCTACATTTCGGAGGTCATCCGCACTGGTATCGAGGCGGTTCCGCGCGGTCAGATGGAGGCGGCCCAGAGCCAGGGCTTCACCCGTGCGCAGGCGTACTGGTACATCGTACTGCCCCAGACATTCAAGATCATTCTGCCGCCGCTGTGCAACCAGGCGCTCAACCTGGTCAAGAATACGTCGGTGCTGGCGCTTGTGGCCGGCGGCGACCTTATGTACCGTTCCGACAACTTTGTGAGTCTGTACGGTTACCTGCAGGGATACATCGTCTGCTGCCTTATGTACTTCATCATCTGCTTTCCGCTCGCCATACTGGTGCAGTGGCTCGAGCGCCGCTCCAAGGAGCGTCCGCGCGGTGTGAGCCTGGCCGAGCTGGGGCTCGACAACGTAGAGGAGGCCTAGCGCATGGAAATCTTCAACGCGACCAACCTGCTCTACATTTGGGGCGGCTTTGTTAAGACGATCGAGATCTCGGCGCTGTCGATCTTTTTCTCGCTCATCTTTGGCACGGTGCTGGCGCTTGTTAAAAGCTATGCGCCCCGCCCGTTCCGTATTTTGGTGAGTGCCTATATCGAGCTGTTCCGTTGCACGCCGAACCTGCTGTGGATCCTTTTTATCTACTTTACGGTGCAGGGTTTGGACATTGTGATTTCGACCATCGCCTTTACGCTGTTTACCAGCGCTGTTATGGCTGAGATTGTGCGCGGCGGCCTCAACTCGATTCCGCGCGGCCAGTTTGAGGCAGCGCAGAGCCAGGGCTTTGGCTTCTTTGCCACCATGCGCTACATCATTCTGCCGCAGACGTTTAAGACGATCATTCCGGCGCTGTTTAGCCAGTGCACGACCGTCATCAAGGACAGCTCGTATCTTTCGGGCATTAACGTGGCCGAGCTCATGTACACGGCAAACGTCGTGATGGCCCACGCGATCGACCTGTCGCAGGTGCTTATGCTCTACGGCCTGGTGTTTGCGATGTACTTTGTACTCAACTTTGGTATCTCGCTGCTGGTCCGAGCGTATCAACGTCGTATTGTGGCAGCGTAGTCCTGCTTCCCCAAGCACGGCATCTTGCCCCTCAATCGTCGCTTGCGTACATTTAGTACGCGGCGCTCCTCTTTCGGGGCAATCTGCCGCACTTGGGAAACCAGGACGGTCGTAAGTGACAAAATGAGAATCAGGAATCGCCTATTTCTCATTTGTTAGAAAGGAATCGCGATGAGCGATCTGGAGAACAAGAAGAATCCTGTGGTCATTACCATCGCGCGCGACTTTGGCGCCGAGGGCCACGAGATTGGTCGCATGCTTGCCGACGAGTTGGGGATTCCGCTGTACGATAACGAGCTGCTGGTGCGTGCGTCGCTGCGCGCGGGCGAGTCGCTCGACAAGATGGCCGCCTATGATGAGCGTCTGGCCGTGGAGAACATGGCGTTTCTGCCCGACCGCTACGATGCGCGTTCGTACTCGGATAAGTTGTTCCAAAAGATGAGCCAGGTGATTTTGGATCTGGGCGAGACCGAGAGCTGCATTATCGAAGGTCGTCTGTCCGATTACCTGTTGCGTAACAACCCCAACCACATTGCCGTGTTGGTGACCGCTCCCTTTGAGGACCGCGTCGAGATCGTGCGCAAAAAGCGCGGCCTCAACAAAAAGAAGGGCGCCAAGTTGGTTAAACAGCAGCAGAAGGCGCGCGAGGCGTTCTATAAGCGCTACAGTGCCGGTAAGTGGAAGATGACGAGCGGCAAGGACATCGTCGTCAACCGCGCCAAGCTGGGCCGCGAGGGTTGTAAAGACGTTATCGCCGCTGCCTACCGCTACAAGGTGGCACAGCTCGAAGGCTAGCTGACCAAAACCACCACAAAGGTGCCTGTCCCCATCGTGGTGGTCGGGCGATCGGCATAGAAAAAGTCCCCGCCGGGCGTGTGCTCGACGGGGACTTTGCCGTTTGATGGCTAGCGTTGAGGGTGATTACTCGCCCAGCAGGCTCTTGGTGATGGAAGCGGCGGCCTTCTTGCCGGCGCCCATCGCCAGAATGACCGTAGCGGCACCGGTGACGATGTCGCCGCCGGCCCAGATGCGGGGATCGGTGGTCTGGCCGGTCTCCTCGTCGGCGATGATGTAGCCCCACTTGTTGAGCTCCATCTTGCCGCCGATCTTCTTTGCGAAGGGGTTGGCGTTGGTACCGATAGCCGAGATTGCGACGTCGCAGGGAATCTCCTCGATGGCGCCCTCGATGGGCACCGGGCGACGACGGCCGGACTCGTCGGGCTCGCCGAGCTCCATCTTCTGGACCTTGACGGCGCACACGGAGCCGTCCTCGCCAGCGACAAACTCGAGCGGGGAGACGAGCGGCAGAACCTCGACGCCCTCGGCCTTAGCGTGGTGCAGCTCGGCGCGACGGCAGGGCATCTCGTCTTCGGTACGACGGTAGGCGATGATGGCGTGCTCGGCGCCCAGGCGCTTGGCGGTACGGACGGCGTCCATAGCCACGTTGCCGCCACCAAAGACAACGACGTTCTTGCCGTGCTTGGTGGGGGTGTCGTACTCGGGGAACTTGTTGGCCTTCATCAGGTTCACGCGGGTGAGGTACTCGTTCGCGAAGAAGACGTTGGGCAGGTTCTCGCCGGGGACGTTGAGGAACTTGGGCAGGCCAGCGCCGGTCGCCACGTAGATGGCGTCGAAGCCCTGCTCGAACAGCTCCTCGGCCGTGGCCATGTTGCCCACGACGGAGTTGTACTCAAACTTGACGCCCATGTCCTCCAGGCCGTCAATCTCGCGCTTGACGACCGCCTTGGGCAGACGGAACTCGGGGATGCCGTAGACCAGCACGCCGCCGCCGGTGAAGAATGCCTCGAAGACGGTGACGTCAAAGCCGTTGCGGGCGAGCTCGCCGGCGCAGGTGATGCCGGACGGGCCGGAGCCGACGACGGCAACCTTCTTGCCGTTCTTGGGGGCCATCTTGGGCGTGGAGGCGAGCTCGGGGCGGTCACCCAGGAAGCGCTCGAGCTGGCCGATGGCCACGGGCTCGGACTTCTTGCCACGGATGCACTTGCCCTCGCACTGGTTCTCCTGCGGGCAGACGCGGCCGCAGATGGCGGGAAGCATGGAGTCCTCGCGGATGGTATCGAGAGCGCCGCCGAAGTCCTTCTCGCGGATCTGTTCGATAAAGCGGGGGATGTTGATGTTGACGGGGCAGCCCTCAACACAGAACGGCTTCTTGCAGTTGAGGCAGCGCTCGGCCTCGGCCAGCGCCATCTCCTCGGTGAAGCCCTTGTCGACGGGGCGGAAGTCGCAGGCGCGCTCGGCAGCCGGCTCCTCGTTATCGGGGGTGCGGGGCGACTTCATATCGGCAACGAAACGACCGTTAACTAGTGGCATGCGCAGCTCTTTTCCTCATAGGCCTTGAGGGACTCGCCCTCTTCGGAACGGTAAGCGGCCTGGCGGGCACGAAGGTCATCCCAGTCGACCAGGGTGGCATCGAAGTCGGGGCCGTCGACGCAAGCGAACTTGGTCACGCCGCCCACCTCGACGCGGCAGCAGCCGCACATGCCGGTGCCGTCAACCATGATGGGGTTGAGGGACGCGGTGATGGGGGTGTCGTACTTCTGGGCGGTGAGGGTCGAGAACTTCATCATCGGAACGGGGCCGACGCAGAAGACCTGGCTCACGGCCTTGTCCTGCAGCAGGCGCTCCAGCGGAGCGGTAACAACGCCCTGCTCGCCGTAGGAGCCGTCGTCGGTGGTGATGTGGATGTGGTCCTCGTCGAGGAGCTCGCGGAACTGGTCCTCCATGAGCAGGAGGTCCTTGGTGCGGGCGCCCATGATGGCGTGAACTTCGTGACCGGTCTCGACCAGGTGCTTGGCGACCGGGAAGGCAATTGCCAAGCCGACGCCGCCGCCAATGACGGCGCAGGGGCCCTCGGCCATCTCGGTGGGAACGCCCAGCGGGCCCACGACGTCGCGCAGTGACTCGCCGGCCTCGTAGGTGGAAAGCATCTCGGTGGTCTTGCCGATCACCATGAAGATGAACTCGACCCAGCCCTCGTCACCGTTCCAGCCGGCCAGGGTAAACGGGACACGCTCGCCCGTCTCGTTGGCGCGAACCATGAGGAACTGTCCAGCGTGCGCATGCTTGGCGATTGCGGGCGCCTCGATGCGGAACTTGAACACCTTCTCCGAGAACTGCGTCTTCTCCAGGATCTTATACATAGAACCCCTCTCTTGTTAGGGCCGCCGAACCGTGCCTCCACGGAAATGGACGGTAGCCCGAATAAAACCGTACGCGCACAGGCGTTGTGCAGACATACGGTGCAAATTATACCCTCATGGACATGTCACTTACGTGTGTCTTCGGCGGTTGGGAGCAGGGTTTATCCACTTTGGCCTACCAAAGGGGGAGAGGTTTATTTTGGTCGGTTTTATCAGGTAAAACGGCAAAGGGGGCCGGCCTCGGGTTGTGATGAGTCCGGCCCCCTTTGGGGTGCTGTGCATGTATGTCGGCGCGCGGTTGATTGCGATGCCGCAACTGGGGCGTTTCCGCAGGTAAAACCTGCCAAAATAAACCTGTCCCTAAATGATAGGTTTTAGTGCTTGCCGTTGGCGGAGGCGGCGCCGTTGACATGGTCGCGGGCATAAACCACGCCGTGCACGATCGCCAGGCCGGCGGCGTCGGCCGCGCGGGCGCAGGTGTCCTGGAAATCCTCGGCCTCGCGGGCGCGCAGCTGCTTAAGAACGTAGTCGGCGACGGCCATCTTGCCGGGAGGGTTGCCGATGCCGGTGCGGATGCGGCTGAAGTCGCGGCTGCCCATCTTGTCGATGATGGAACGCAGGCCGTTGTGACCGGCATGGCCGCCGCCCACCTTAACACGCACGTCGCCGGCGGGAATATCGAGCTCGTCGTGGATTACGAGCAGCTCCTCGGCCTTGATCTTGTACTCGCGACAGAGCTTGGAGATGGGGCCGCCCGAGGTATTCATGTACGACTGCGGCTTGACCAGCACAATCTGGCGCTTGCCATCCTCTTCCTCAGCATCGTTGATATTGATGAGCGCGACCTCGGCGCCTGCTTGGTTTTTCCAGTACGTGACGCCGGCCTGACGGGCCAGCTCGTCGATTGCCTTAAAGCCGGCGTTGTGGCGGGTCTCGGCATATTCCTCGCCAGGGTTGCCAAGCCCTGCAACCATGCGAATCTTAAGCGGCTGTGCAGCTGCCATATTTGTCCTTCCGTTACATAAAAAGTTTAATCAACGACAAAGGCTACCACGCCCGCCGAAGGCGAGGCTTTGCTTCAGCGAAATCCCACCAGACAAAAGCGCGGCCGCGGCAGAGCGAGCCGTCGGAACAGAAGAAACCCCCGCGCGACCTTTGCGAAGCAAGGGGGAGCGCGGGGGTTTCTTCTGTTCCGACGGCGATGCGCCGGGTTGCAAGGACGATGCGACTACAGCGCGAAGTCGCCGCCGACGAGCGTGGAGACGGGCTCCTCGTGGTAAACGGCGGAGATGGCCTGAGCGAACTCCTCGGCGACCGAGATGGTCTTGATCTTGCCGCCGACCTCGACGGGAATGGCGTCGGTGACGAGGCACTCGACGATCGGGGCGTCGTTCAGACGCTCGATGGCCGGACCGGAGAAGATGCCGTGGGTGGCGCAGACGTAGATGTCGCCAGCGCCCATAGCCTTGAGCTCCTTGACGTTGGCGCACAGGGTGCCAGCGGTGTCGATCATGTCGTCGTTGATGATGCAGGTCTTGCCCTTGATGTCACCGATGATGCCCATGACCTCGGCGGCGTTGTGGCGCGGACGGCCCTTGTGGGCGATGGCCAGGTCGCAGCCGAGCATGTCGGACAGCTTCTTGGCGGCCTTGGCGCGGCCCACGTCGGGGGAGACGACAACCAGGTTGTCGGTGTCGAAGTGCATGTCGTTGTAGTACTGGCCAAACAGCGGCAGTGCGGACAGGTGGTTAACCGGGATATCGAAGAAGCCCTGGATCTGGCCCTGGTGCAGGTCGAGGGTGATGATGCGGTTGACGCCGGCGCGCTCGAGCAGGTTGGCGACGAGGCGGGCGGTGATGGGCTCGCGCGGGCCGGCCTTGCGGTCCTGGCGGGCATAGCCGTAGTGGGTGATAACGGCGGTGATGGAGCGGGCGGATGCGCGCTTGGCAGCGTCGGTGGCGATGAGCAGCTCCATGAGCATGTCGTTGACGTTGCCGCCGGCCACGGACTGAATCAGGAAGACGTCGGCGCCGCGGACGGTCTCGTCGTAGCGGGCGTAAATCTCACCGTTGGCGAACTGCTTTAGCGTAAGGCCCGAAAGCTCGACCCCAAGGTACTCAGCAATCTTCTGAGCGAGGGGACGGTTGGAGGAACCGGAATACACGCGGATGGACTTGCGCATATTCTCCGACTTCTCGGGATCATTAATCGGCATTACCCTTCTCCTTTATATCGAATGCCATATAGATGCCTTGTTGCATTGTAACCGCGCGACGGGGTTAATCGGGTCTTGATAACGTCTTTACCGTCAACGGACACGAACCGACCACTCATCCGGTTGCGCAGGTCACGATAGAAAAAGGAGCTGCTCCCATGGGAACAGCTCCTTAGATGCTTGGTAAAACGTTATACCTCGTCGTCTTCGTGCAGACGGCGGCGGTAATCGGCGGCCCAGCCCTCAATGTTTACCTGACGGGCACGGCCCAGGCCAAGTGCGTCGGCCGGGACCGGCTCGGTGATGACGGAGCCGGCGGCCACGAGCGCGCCGTCGCCGATCTGGGCGGGCGCGACCATCATGGTGTCGGAACCGATGAAGGCGTCCTTGCCGATGACGGTCTTGTGCTTGTGCACGCCGTCGTAGTTGCAGGTGATGGAGCCCGCGCCCACGTTGACGCCGGAGCCCATGGTGGTGTCGCCGATGTAGGACAGGTGCGGCACCTTGGAGCCCTCGCCGATCGTGGACTTCTTGATCTCCACGTGCGTGCCGGCCTTGGAGCCGTCGAGCATGTGGGTGCCCGGGCGCAGGTAGGCGCGCGGGCCGCAGTCGACGCCGTTCTCGATGACGGCCTCGATGGCGATGGTCTCATCGATGGTGCAGCCGCTGCCGACGGTGGTGTCGGTGAGACGGCTGTTGGGGCCGAGCTGGCACTCTTCGCCCACGGTGACGTGACCGATCAGATGCGTCTGCGGCCACACGACGGTGTCTCGGCCGATGGTGGCATCGGGGCCGATCCAGGCCTGCGTGGGGTCGATGAAGGTAACGCCCTCGGCCATCCAGTGCTCGTTGATGCGGTCGCGCGCGATGGCGGTGAGCTGTGCGAGCTGGATGCGGCTGTTGACGCCCAGGCCGTCGCGGTAGTCATCGCAGTGGAAGATGGAGACTGCCTGACCATGGCCTTTGAGGATCTCGAGCATGTCGGGCAGGTAGTACTCGGATTGCGCGTTGTCGTTGCCGATCTCGTCAATGTGGGCGGCGAGCTGCGCGCCGTCAAAGGCGTAGCAGCCGGCGTTGCACTCCAGCAGCGTGGCGGCCTGCTCGGGCGTGCAGTCTTTCTGCTCGATGATGCGCTCGATCTGGCCGTCGGCGCCCAGCTTGATGCGGCCGTAGCCGAAGGGGTCGGGCGGGGTCATGGTCATGACGGTGCAGGCGAGCTCGCCGGTGGCGACGGTTTGCGCGAACTTGGCAACGGTGTCGGCGGTGATGAGGGGCAAGTCGCCGTTGAGCACGACGACGGGGCCTTGCGTGATGCCGCAGGCCTCGAGCGCGACTTTCACGGCGTGGCCGGTGCCCAGGCGCTCGGTCTGCTCAACGCACTCGACCTTGGTGGCGCTGTTGGCGTAGGTGCCGTCGATAAGGGCGCGCATCTCGTCGGCGTGGCTGCCGATGACGACCACGACGCGGCTGCAGCCGGCCTTGATGGTGGCGTCGACGATCCACTGGACCATGGGCTTGCCCAGGATCTTGTGCGAAACCTTGCAGTGGTTCGACTTCATGCGGGTGCCCTCGCCGGCAGCGAGGATAATTGCGGTTGCGTCCATGTGATCTCCTGTTACGTTATAGAGACGTGTGTTTGGAAACGATACACGGCGCAATATGATACCGCAGGCATATGTTGAGCGCGTAACGATTGGTTTGCGGCGGTTGAGGCTTGCGCCGCCGGCGTGGCGTTTGCGCTGCTTGCGTGCAGCGTTGGCGGTGCTGCGAAGCTGTCGTTTGAGCGAGGGGACGGGGGCGCCCGTGGATATCATGCGAGAGGAATCGGGCAACGAACCCGTCGCGGCATTTTCGATGTCGCATCCGGCGGTGCCGGCGTTCTACATGGCGTTGACGCTGGGGCTCACCATGTTCTCGATGCAACCGGTGCTGATCGCGCTGTCGCTTGCGGGCGGGCTGGCGTACGGGCTTGCGACGCGCGGCGCTGCGCGCACGTTGGGGGCGCTTCGCTGGCAGCTGTCGGTGATTTTGATTATCGCGCTGGTCAATCCGCTGTTTAGCGCTTCGGGTTCGACGGAGCTGTTTCGTATTGGCATGCGTGCGGTGTATCTAGAGAGCATGGTTTACGGCCTGTGCATGGGCGGGCTGTTTGTGGCGAGCGTGCTGTGGTTTGAGGCGGCGGCGTCGATGCTCGAATACGACAAGGTGCTTGCACTGTTGGGCAACGCCGCGCCGGTGATCGCACTCATGATTTCGATGTGTATGCGGCTTATCCCACAGTTTTTGCGCCGCGGCCGCACGGTACTGGCGGTGCAGGATGCGATTGATGTACCGGGGCGTGCGCCCACCGATCCCGTGCGATCGCGCCTGCGGGCGTCGAGCGTGCTGATGGGCTGGGGCATGGAAGATTCGCTTGAGCGCGCGGATGCCATGCGCTCGCGCGGGTGGGGTGCTGCGTCGCGCCGTACGACGTACGCGCGGTATCGACTGGGGCGCAGCGACGTTGCCGCGCTGGTCGGGCTCGCGCTGTTTGGTGCCGCCGCGGTGGCAGTGGCATGGACCGCGACAACGCAGTATTCGTTTTACCCGCAGCTTTCGGTGCCGGCGCCGTGGCTGGGCTATGTCGTGTACGCTGCCTGGATGGTGCTGCCCTGTGTGTTACATGCGATCGATGAGAAGAGGTTCGGCTGATGGCTCGGTTGGATAGGGGCCCGGTGTCAGGCGCGGCGTGCGGCCCGGATATGCCGGCGATTGAGGTGCGGAGCCTGAGCTTTGCCTACCCCGGGGCCGATGCTGCGGTGCTCGAGGGGCTCGACTGGTCTGTTCCCCAAGGTGCATTTGCGCTGCTTGTCGGCGGTACCGGATCGGGTAAGTCGACGTTGCTGTCGCTACTCAAGCCCGAGATCGCTCCGGCGGGCGAGCGCACTGGCGAACTGCTCGTGCTGGGCGAGAACGTCGCCGACATGGATGTGCGGGCATCGGCGGAGCGCGTGGGCTATGTGTTCCAGGATCCCGAGAACCAGATCGTGTGCGAAACCGTGTGGCACGAGATGGCGTTTGGCCTGGAAAACTTGGGGCTAGCGCGCGACGAGATGCGCCGCCGTGTTGCCGAGACCAGCTATTTCTTTGGTCTGGAGGACTGGCTTCATCGCGATACCGATACGCTTTCGGGTGGCCGCAAGCAGCTGCTGTCGCTTGCCGCCGTTCTGGCGCTGCGTCCGCGTGTGCTGTTACTCGACGAGCCCACGTCTCAGCTCGATCCCGTTGCCGAGAAGAATTTTCTGCACGCGCTGTTTCGTGTGAATCGCGAGCTGGGCTGCACGGTTGTTGTGGCGACGCATCAGCCGCGCCCAATGCTCGAATACGCGACGTGTGCGTACCGGATTGAGGATGGCCGCGTGCACGAGGCGGCGGATATGGCATCTTTGGGACGCCGAGAATCGCTGTTTTCCGATGACACGTTGGGGTGGGGTGCCATCCGATGTGCAAAAAACGGAGTATTCAGCAGGCGTGAGGACAATTTGGGCTCTCTGGAGCCGCCCGGGGGCGTATCGAGCGCGAAAAAAAGTTTGGAATTGGACAAATCGTCCGAATTTGTGGCGCAAACGTCGCTCGAGAACGGCTTGGAAGCCTTCTCGCGCACGGATGGAAGCAGAATACTCCAAAAAATGCACGCTGGGTCGGCTACCACCCTGTCGGAAGGTTGGTTTCGCTACGATCGAGCGTCCGGCTGGGTGTTGCGTGGGCTCGATGCGTCGTTTTCGGCCGGTGCGGTGCATGCGATCGTGGGCGGCAACGGATGCGGTAAGTCGACGATGCTCTCGGTGCTGGCGAAGACCGCCAAGCTGCAGCGCGGCCGCATGGTGCGCGGAGCGGCCTCGGCGGCGTTGCTGCCTCAGAATCCCAAAGCATTGCTGGTTGCCGAGACGGTGTGCGACGAGCTGATGGAATGGGCTTCAGCCTGCGGATATGACGAGACCGTGGCGCGGGAGCGCGCGGCGAGCTTGGGGCTGGACGGCCTGGAGACGCGCCACCCCTACGACCTCTCGGGCGGACAGCGCCAGCTGCTCGCACTGGCAAAGCTGCTGCTGATCGGCCCCGAGCTGCTGCTGCTTGACGAGCCCACGAAGGGCTTGGACCTGGAGAGTCGCCGCACCATCGCCCGCGCCCTGCGTGACCATGCGAAGGCTGGCGGCACCGTCATCATGGCTACGCACGATTTGGACTTTGCCGAGCAGGTAGCCGACGACGTCGCCATGATGTTTGACGGCGAGATTGCCTGCATGGAGTCCCCGGCCGACTTCTTTGCCGACAACGTGTTCTATAGGGCGTGATGGGATGACGGACTGTCGTTTCTCGCGTTTGCTTGCAAAACTGGAGATCCCGCTGTTGTTGGCGGTGCCGGCGGTGATGGCTGCGTCGTTGCTAGCGGGCGTTGAGCAGGCGGCATTGGCCATGCTGGTTGTGGTGGCGCTGGTGCTCGCGCTGTTCTTTGCGGGTTATGAGGCATCTCGTCCGGGTTTGCGCCAGATTATGCCCACGCTGGTGCTCGCGGCGCTGGCGGCGGCGGGGCGCATCCTGTTTGGGCCCATTCCCGACTTTAAACCGGTGAGCGCCATCGCCATTATCGCGGGGGCGACGCTTGGTCGCCGCAATGGTTTCATGGTTGGCGCGCTGGCGGCGCTGACCAGCAATTTCTTTTTTGGGCAGGGCATGTGGACGCCGTGGCAGATGTATGCCTGGGGCCTGGTTGGCTATGTTGGCGGCGCGCTGGCGTACGCGGGTGCGTTCGACCGCGCCGACGGCACCGTGCGATTGCCGGCGCTGCTGGCGTACGGTTTTGCGTCGGGCTTGCTCTATGGCGTCGTGATTAACGCGTATGACATCATTGGATTTGTACAGCCGCTTACTTGGGCGGGTGCCGTGGCGCGTCTTGCCACGGCAGTGCCGTTCGATATTACGCACGGCCTTGCGACCTGCGTGTTTTTGGCCGCCTTGTACAAGCCTTGGTGTCGCCGCATTAACCGTGTCGTCGTGAAATACGGGCTGTAAGGCATTTCGCGTTCCCTCACGAACTTGCGGTGGAATAGTTCTCGTTTTTGGCTATTTGCTGCCCAAACAGGAACTATTCCACCGCAACTTATAGGGGGAGAGGGGTCACATGATTTGTTTTCCTCTGTCCCCCAGGAATTACTTGGGGCTAGAGCTCTAGCGTGAGGGTGACGGGGCAGTGGTCGCTGCCAAAGATGTCGCCGCGGATATCGGTGTCGCGCACGGTATTGGCGATTGAATCACTTACCAAGAAGTAATCGATGCGCCAGCCGGCGTTGTTCTTGCGGGCATTAAAGCGATAGCTCCACCAGCTGTAGACGCCCTCGACGTCTGGATTAGCCGTGCGCCAGGTATCGGTAAAGCCGGCGTCGAGCAGCTCGGTAAACTTGCCGCGTTCTTCGTCCGAAAAGCCGGCGTTGCCGCGGTTGGACTTGGGGTTCTTAAGGTCGATCTCCTCGTGCGCTACGTTAAAGTCGCCGCAGGTCACGACGGGTTTGCCGCTCTCGCGCTCAAGCGCGCTCAAAAAGCCGCGATAGGCATCATCCCAGGCCATGCGCACGTCGATGCGGGCGAGTTCGTTTTGCGCGTTGGGAGTGTAGACATCCACAAACCAGAACTTGTCGAACTCCAACGCGCAGACGCGGCCCTCGGTTGCGGCTTGGGCGACGAGCTCGGCCGCCTCGCCCTCGCCGGCGTAGGGCAGCAGCGCATCGGCGCGCAGTACGCGCAGCGGTTCCTGGCGGCTAAAGACCGCGGTGCCCGAGTAGCCCTTGCGCTCGGCGTAGCTCCAGGTTTGGTGATAGCCGGGCAGGTCGATATCGACCTGGCCCTCCTGCAGCTTGGTCTCTTGCAGCGCCAGGATATCGACGTCGAGTTCTTGCGCGATCTGGATAAAGCTCGGGTCCTTTTTGAGCACGGCGCGCAGGCCGTTGACGTTCCACGAGGCGAAAGTGTAAGTCTGAGGCATGGTGTCCTTTCGACGGGGTTGGCAGGCTTAAGATTAACGCAACAAGAGCGGGGCGGAGTCCGCGAGTGATAGTGCGAACGCCGCCGTCCCGGAGACACGGACGGAGGACTCATATGACGCAGGCAATATCGGACCCCAGGCAGGCCTCCGCCGCGCTGGCGGATCTGTTTGACACCCACAAGCGCGTGGTCTTCTTTGGCGGCGCTGGTGTTTCCACGGCAAGTGGCATCCCCGATTTCCGCAGCGTGGACGGCCTGTATCACCAGCAGTTTGCCTATCCGCCCGAGACCATGCTGTCGCATAGCTTTTACGAGGCGCATCCGGCCGAGTTCTTCGACTTCTACCGCACCAAGATGATCGCGCTTGGCGCCAAGCCCAATCGCTGCCACACCAAGCTGGCCGAGCTGGAGCGCGCCGGCAAGCTAAATGCCGTGGTGACGCAAAATATCGACGGCCTGCATCAGATGGCCGGCTCACGGCGCGTGTTTGAGCTGCACGGATCGGTCCATCGCAACATTTGCCAGTCGTGTAGCGCGGTCTATAGCGCCGAGTGGATTTGCTCGCGCGAGCACGAGGACGCCGCGGGCGTGCCTGCGTGCCCCGCGTGCGGCGGCCGCATCAAGCCCGATGTAGTGCTCTACGAGGAGCCGCTCGACGAGCACGTGCTGACCGGTGCCGTTGCCGCCATCGCCGCGGCCGATGCCCTCATTGTGGGCGGGACCTCGCTCGTGGTGTATCCGGCGGCAGGCCTTACGCGTTACTTTACCGGCGATACGCTGGCTATATGCAACCTTGCTCCCACCGATCAGGATGCAAATGCCGACCTGCTGATTTCTTGCGACATCGCGGCCGCGTTTGCGTTCTAGCCCGCGCGCGCGGATACAATAGAAAGACTGAGTGCAAAGCGACCCCGCCGCCAGCTCCCCAAGCTCGGCGGCGTGGGCATTTTAGGAGGATGTTCATGGCGAACGACAGCAAGACATGGCGGTGCGGAAAGTACGAGCTCAGCTTTGACCGTCCGCGCATCATGGGCGTCCTCAACGTGACGCCCGATTCGTTTAGCGATGGCGGGGAGCACTTCGACCCGGACGCCGCCATCGAGTACGGCCTAGCGATGCTCGACGCCGGCGCCGACATCATCGATGTGGGCGGCGAGTCCACGCGCCCTGGTTTTACCCCGGTCAACCCCGACGAGGAGGCTCGCCGCGTGCTGCCCGTGGTGCGCGCGCTGGCCAAGGAGGGCGCCATCGTCTCGATCGACACGCGTCATGTGGCGGTTGCCAAGGCGGCCGTGCGCTGCGGCGCCTCGATCGTCAACGACGTGACCGGCTTCACCGACCCCAAGATGGTCGAGTTTGTTAAGACGAGCACCTGCGGCGTCATCGTGATGCATGCCGGCGAGGTCGCCGCGCCCACCCGCACGCACGCAACGGTGCAGCTCGATACCTCGGCAGCGGCGTTTGTTGCCGAGAAGGCGCGCGAGGCGGCTGCCGAGGCCGCGCGTGAGGCCGAGAAGCCGGCTCGCCGCCGTCGCGGCAAGTTGCTGGGTGAGCCTAAGTCGGAGGCCAAGCTTCCGGGCGGCGTGGTGCAGCCCTCGTTGCCGTTTGGCGAACCGGAGCCCACGTCCGAGCCTGCAAGCGAGCAGGAGACGCCCGCCGCCGAGCAGACTGCTGCCGCCGAGACCGTCGCGCCCGCGCCCGCAGCCACCGAGGCCGCATCGGAGTCCAATGACCGTCTGGCCGCCATGATGCGCCGCAGCGCCCGCCGCGAGGAAGCCTACGTGCCCACCTCGCAGCTCCGCCGCTTCACCCTGCCCGATTCGGCGCCCATTATGCGCCGCGTCATGGGCTTTCTGTCTGACCAGGCCCGCACACTCATCCATGCCGGCGTGTCGCGCGACCGCATCTGCATCGATCCTGGCCCGGGCTTTGGTAAGTCGGCTAACGAGGACATCGTCATCCAGCGCGAGACTGCCAAGATGGCGTCACTGGGCTATCCGCTCATGTGCGCCGTGTCGCGCAAGCGCTTTGTGGGCGCCGTCTCGGGCGTGACCGAGGCCGCCGAGCGCGATGCCGCTACGTTTGGCGTGTGCCTGGGCGCCATCCAGGCCGGTGCCAACATCGTGCGCGTGCACGACGCCGCGGGTTTTGCGCAGTTCCTAAACGGCTACTGGGCGGTTGCCAAGCCACAGCCGCGCCGCGCGTTTGTGGCCGTGGGCTCCAACCTGGGGCATCGCTGCGACAACATCCGCGCCGCACGCGAGATGATCGCCGAGATTCCACTCACCTGCGTGTCCAACTCCTCCAAGATCTACGAGAGCGAGCCTGCCTACGAGACGCGCCAGGACGCGTTTGCCAACGCCGTCATCGAGATCAAGACCGAGCTGGCGCCGTTGGTGCTGCTCGACGAGCTTATGAAGATCGAGGCCGAGCTGGGGCGCGACCGCTCCAAAAAGGCCAAGGCCAACGGTCCGCGCACCATCGACCTGGACCTGCTGTGGATGGACGGCGAGACCCACGGCGGCAAAAAGCTGCGCCTGCCGCATCCGCTGATCGGCGAACGCGATTTTGTGCTGGTGCCGCTCGAGGACCTGATGCACGACCCGGCGCGGTTCTTCCGCTACAACGGCGTCGAGGTCAAGGAGCCCGAGGACCGCGTGGGCCATATCGTGGGCGAATTGGGGCGTATGTAGATGATCGAGATGAATGCTGTTGTCGCTGGCACCGAGCTCGACGCGGCGCGCGACGCGGGCCGCGAGGGCATGTCCGCGGGCTGGTGCGCGTGGAGCGCGGGCGATGCATCGCTGATGTTTTCGCTGGTCGTGCGCCCCGATGTGAACATGCATGCCTTCCACGGCCTGCCGTTTGTGGCGGCTATGGGCATGATGGACGCGCTTGTGGGCACGGCTTCGACGCCGGGGTTGGGCCTTGCCGGTAAGGTGGGTATCCAGTGGCCGAGCGATATCGTGTGCGGTGCGCCTGCGTTTGAGACGTCGCTCGCGCGTGTTGCCGTGAACGGCGGTGCCGGTGCTGCGGGCATGTTCGGTGCCGTGACGGTGGATATTGAGCGTTCGGCGCTGAGCGAGCTTGGTGTGGACGTGGCTGACGAAGCGCTGGTCGAGACGCTGGCCGCCGCCGTGCTGGCCCGCGTGGACGCCTGGGCGGTTGTTGCCAACACGCCGCAAGGCGCCGCAGGGCCGCTGGCTCCCGTGCTGGGCGAGTACTTCGACATGGTGCCGCTGCTGGGCCGCCAGGTTGCGGCGGTGTCTCCCAACGGCTTGCCGCTTGCGGTCGGTGTGTTTGCGGGCCTGGACATCTGGGGCCGCGCGACCATCAAGACCGATGCCGGCGAGCAGGAGTTTCCGCCCGAGGCCGTACGAATTCGCGGGCTGTAACGCGAGGCGCCCGCGCTCAAAGATAACGATGACAACGAAGCCCTCTTCGGCCTGTGCCGGGGAGGGTTTCGCCTGTCTGGGGAATGGGCTTGGCGAACGTTTGCGGGGACTGTGGCATCGGGCGTGCTTGACTTAAGCCCCTGCTCTATCCCAGCTCCTGCATGCGGCGGTAGATTTCGCAGATGCCTTTGATGGTGAGTTGGCCGTCGACTATGTCGAAGGCGTCGGTCGAATCGGCGACGATGCTGGCGAGACCGCCCGTGGCGATAACGGTGGCATCCTCGCGGCCCAGCTCGCGCTTCATGCGCGCGACCAGGCCCTCAGCCATGGCGGCGGCGCCCGTTACGGCGCCGACCTTGATGCACTCCTCGGTATCGCGGCCGATGGCGTGCTCGGGCGCCTCGAGCGGCACGCTGGCGAGCTTGGCGGCACGGGCGGCAAGCGCGTCCATGGAGATGCGAATGCCCGGCGCGATCGCTCCGCCAATGTAATAACCGTCCTCATCGATGACGTCGATATTGGTCGCGGTGCCAAAGTCCACCACGATCGCCGGCGCGCCATAGAAGGTCTCGGCAGCGACGGCGTTGGCGATGCGGTCGGCACCAACGGCCTGGGGGCGCGCCGCCCGCAGCTTGGTTACGGCGGCCGTCTGCGGCCCGATGACGATGGCGTCCGCGGCAATGCGGTCGGCCACGGCGTGCCACTCGCGCGAGAGCTGCGGCACCACGCCCGCAAAGGCGATCGCGTCGACCGCATCGAGCGAAAGGCCGTACATCTTAAAGAAACCCATCAGGCGCACATGGATCTCGTCGGCGGTATAGGAGCGGTCGGTGGGCATGCGCCACGACTGCACCAGCTCGTCTCCGTCAAACAGGCCCATGGCCGTCTGCGTGTTTCCCATATCGATAGCGAGCAGCATGTCTACTCCCGGTGTCGGCATAAAAGGACGCGCACCATTGTATACGTGCCGTCGACGGCGCTCGGCTGCGATTCGTTTACGGTGATAGGGGCTGAGGGGTTTAAATATGAAGGAATTATGCTCTACGAGATTTTCCTTGCCGTTTACCGAACTCCCGCGTAATATTCTTTTTTGCGCACATGAGGCGCCCAGACATTGCGGGGTGGAGCAGTCTGGTAGCTCGCCGGGCTCATAACCCGGAGGTCGTAGGTTCAAATCCTGCCCCCGCGACCAAGAACTTGCAGCTCGTCGGCCTAGCCGGCGAGCTTTTTTGTTATTCCGGGACTGTGTTTTCGGTCCAATTCTCGGCTTCTTAAACAAAATCTCGATCTGTAACATCTAGACCCGATTTGGGCGGCTAAGTGTTACAGATCGAGATGTTTCGGCAGGACGGTCTTCGTTTGTCTAAATCTGTAACACGAGGGACGGATTTTGCCGAGTTGTTGTTATAGATTGAGATTTTTTAGCAGGCGGGTTTGGTTTGTCTCGATCTGTAACAGTAAGACCCGGTTTTGTCGCGTAACTGTTACAGATTGAGACAAACCGACGGGCCGCCCTGCCCCATCCACCTGCCGCTACCTGCTGTCCGCCGATTTCCGTTGCGCTGTTGTATTCCCATGCCATATCCTCTAGACAACTACGCGGCAACATCGCCGCCGCGCCTACAAGAGAGGAATGTCCATGACCGCACCTGCATCCAAGCTGCTTCAGCCCATTACGGTTGGCCCCCTTGAGCTCAAAAACCGCATTATGTTTCCGCCGCTGACCACCGGCTACGAGGAGCGTGACGGCTCCATTGGCGAGCGCAGCCTGGCTTTTTACGAGCGCTTGGCCCGTGGCGGCGTGAGTTACATCGTCATCGGCGACGTTGCTCCCGTCATGACCGCAAGCCCCACGCCCAAGCTGGCGGCCGACGCCCAAATCCCCACGTTTAAGGCCCTGGCCGATGCCGTCCACAAGCACGGCGCCAAGGTCGCGCTGCAGCTGTTCCACCCCGAGTACGACGTGCCCGGTGTCGGCCGCATGGTCATGGGATCCATGGCCGCCGCCAAGGCCGCGCAGGAGGCCAAGGCCGCCGGCGACGAGGAGACCTTTGCCGCCAAGATGGCCGAGTCCAACGAGATCCGCAACCAGGCCTACGCCAAGCTGCACCACGACATGCAGCACTTTGTGAACGAGGCGAGTGTGGAGCAGCTCACCCAGATCAAGGAGGCTATCGCCGCCTCGGCCGCTCGCGCGCAGCAGGCCGGGATCGATGCCATCGAGGTCCACGGCGACCGCCTGGTAGGTTCGCTGTGCTCGGCCATCCTCAACCAGCGCACCGACGAGTACGGCGGCTCGTTCGAGAACCGCGTTCGCTACGCGCTGGAGGTCGTCGCTGCCATTAAGGAAGCCGCGCCGCAGCTGATGGTGGAGTACAAGCTCCCCGTGATCATGGAGAACCCCGACGGCACGCCGCGCGGCAAGGGCGGCCTGCAGCCCGACGAGGCCTGCGAGTTCGCCAAGCTGCTCGAGGGCGCGGGCATCGATATGATCCAGGTCGCACAGGCCAACCACACCGGCAACATGGGCGACACCATTCCGCCCATGGGCGCCATGCCCTACAACTGGACGCTGCCCGTGGCCGAGCGCGTCAAGGCCCTGGTCTCCGTGCCGGTGGCAACCGTGGGCCGCGTGGTTTCGGTCGAGGCCGGCGAGAAGATTCTGGAAGACGGCGCCGCCGACATCATCGCCTATGGCCGCTCGCTCATGTGCGACCCCGACATTGCGCTGAAGGCCGCCACGGGTGAGCCCATCCGCGAGTGCCTCAACTGCAACAAGGGCTGCGTCGACGCGATTCAAAACCGCAAGTACATCTCGTGCGTGCTCAACGCCGAGAACGGTGACGAGGCGACCATAGCCATTAAGCCGGGCGAGGGCGACAAGAAGATCGCCGTGGTGGGCGGCGGTATTGCCGGCCTGGAGGCCGCGCGCGTGGCAGCCAAGCGCGGCTACGACGTGACCGTCTACGAGGCGAGCGACCATCTGGGCGGCCAGATTGTGCTGGCGGCCGCGCCCCCGCGCAAGGACGAGATCATGCGCTCGGTCGAGTACTACGAGAAGATTCTGCCTGGCCTGGGCGTGAAGGTCGAGCTCAACCACGTCGCTAGCCCCGCGGACCTCAACGCCGCCGACGCCGCGATTGTGGCTGTGGGCGCACACGACGTGGTCATTCCCGTTCCGGGCGCCGATTCGGACAAGGTCGTCTCGAGCTGGGACGTGCTGGCCGGCAAGGTGGAGCTTACGGGCCGCGTCGCCGTCATTGGCGGTGGCCT
This sequence comes from Collinsella sp. CLA-ER-H3, assembly GCF_040092425.1. Lineage (NCBI taxonomy): Bacteria > Bacillati > Actinomycetota > Coriobacteriia > Coriobacteriales > Coriobacteriaceae > Collinsella > Collinsella sp. CLA-ER-H3. Next base: position 197,721 of record NZ_JBBNLP010000003.1, on the reverse strand, counting down.
GGTGGGCACCGAGACTGCCGAGTACCTGCTGCAGCACGGCTGCGAGGTGGCGATCGTGGAGATGCTCGACAAGATTGCCGCGGGCGAGTCCGAGACCATTCTGCCGCTGATCATGAGCGACTTTGCCGAGCACAACGTGGAGCAGCACGTGAAGACCCGCCTGACCGCCATTACCGACGAGGGCGTGGAGGCTGTTCACACCACCGAGGACGGCGCCGAGGAGCCGGTAAAAATCGCCTGCGATTACGTGGTGATGGCCGTGGGCTCCAAGGCCAACGCGTTTGACTTGGATGGCGTGACGGTGCCCGTGACCCGCGTGGGCGACTGCTCGGGCGAGCGCACCGCCGACATTGCGAGCGCCATTCGCACGGCATATCACGCGGCCAACGAGCTGTAGTTGAACATCGCGGCCAGGCGGGGCGGTAGCACGGATCCGTCTCGCCCGGCTGTGTCCCGTCGGGTGTCAACCGGTGCGGGGCCTGCAAGCGCAGCAGGTCCCGCCCTTTTTGTTTTGCTCCGGTGGATGGCAATGCGCGGTAATCATGAGGAGTGAGGACGTCTACTGCCTCGCAGATCACTCAAAATTATTGGGGGAGGGGTTAATAACTATATCCTCTACACCAAAGGACATAAAAGAGATGTCAATTTTGTTGACAAGCGAATGACGATTAGCTGCGAGTCAGCTACCAGCGTAAATAATCGATAAAGAAATGTCGTAATTTGGTGCCAAATGCCCAGATAACGCCGCGTCTATTTTAATTAACTGCTTTGAGCAAACAGTAAAATGCTACTATCTAACTTGCACGTAAGAAAGCAGATTAACGGTTAAGGCTAAGAAGTGGCAGGTATGTCGGAAGCAACTAGGACTCGCACGCATGCGCCCGAGGTTAGACAGCGCGCCGTCGAGATCCTCCAAGAGGGGGTCGGTCATCGCGCCCTCGCCGCGGAGCTTGGCATTCCCCAGGCCACGGCTCGTCAGTGGGCCCGCGCGTATGCCGTGGGCGGTGCCGACGCCGTTCTCAATGCCGGTTCGCATCATCACACCTATTCGTACGACGTAAAGCTCGCTGTGGTTAAGGACCGTCTGGAAAACGGCTTGACGGTTCGCGAGGCCATGATCAAGCACAAGATTCCCAGCGAGTCTTCGGTCAAGGCTTGGTGCCGTCAGTACCGCGAGAGCGGTGAGTCCGCACTGGTCGATAAGCCGCGCGGTCGCAAGCCGCGCGTTAAAAAGGCGGAATAGCAAACGGGATGGTGCGCCCACAGGGGCGCATTTTTCTTGCCGCGCCAACTTTTTGGACCGGCGCGAGCCTGTCGGGACATCCTCCAAAGTGGCCAATAAACTGCGCGCAGTGGCCCGCGCGCCTGTCGCTGCGATAGGGGGAGCGTCGCCTCTCTGCTCCAAAGCGGACGTGCCCTTGCCCCGTACGCCTAAAACTCCCCAGTTGACCGAAAACCCGCCGCCGCTACTCCTCAATTGAGCTATAACGTTAAACAATTGCAGCGTTTTTGCATGGGGGAGTGATGGTATGACGCTACTGTATTTCCTTACCCTGTTTCCGCTGGTACCGGCGCTGGGCATGCTGCTCGCGCGCGGTGACCGAGCCCGCGATGCGGTGGGGCTTGTAGGCTCCGGCATTATTATGGCGGTGACAGTTGTAGTCGCCGTCTTGTTTTTTGGCACGGGTCCGCAGAGCTTTGAGGTTGCCCCCGGCACCTCGCATGTGCTCTCGATCATCAGCTCCGCCATCGATGTCATCCTGTGCGCCGTCATCCTGTACAACGCGTATAAATATAGGAACGCGCTCACCACGGTGCTCGGCATAGTCCAGCTGGTGGGCTCGCTCGCCTTTGCAGCCATGACGCTGCCCGCGGCCGAAGCCGTCACGGCGACGCCGCTCTACCTGGACTACATGAGCGTGATCATGGTCCTCGCCGTCGGTATCGTCGGCAGCCTGATCTGCGTGTATGCCCTGGGTTACATGAAGGACTTCCAGGCCCATGACGAGCACGAGGCCGCGCTGCGCGGGCAGACCGCGCCCGACCGTCGCCCGCAGTTCCTGGCGCTTATGTTCCTGTTCCTCTCGGCCATGTTCGTCATCGTGACGAGCGACAACCTTGAGTGGCTGTTCTGCGGCTGGGAAATCACCACCGTGTGCTCGTTCCTTATGATTGGCTACACGCGCACGCCCGAGGCCATCAAAAACGCCTTCACCCAGATCATCCTCAACATGCTGGGCGGCATCGCGTTTTTGGCGGGCCTTATGTTTCTGCACGTCAATGGCATGCCGCTGACCATCTCGGGCATGATCGAGCTTTCCGGCGCCGGAACCGCGCAGTCCGCGCTGCTGGTGATGCCGGTCGTTCTGCTGTCGCTCGCCGCACTCACCAAGGCCGCACAGATGCCGTTCCACACTTGGCTGCTGGGTGCCATGGTCGCCCCCACGCCCACGAGCGCCCTGCTGCACTCGTCAACCATGGTCAAAGCCGGTGTGTTCCTGATGGTCAAGCTGAGCCCGCTCTATGCCATCTATCCTGTGACCGGCTTTATGGTCACGAGTGTGGGTGCCATCACGTTTTCGCTCGCTGCCCTCATGGCCATCTCGCAGAGCAATGCCAAACGCGTGCTCGCGTACTCCACCATTTCCAACTTGGGCCTCATCAGTGCCTGCTTGGGTGTCGGCGCGCCCGAGGCCGTATGGGCGGCCATCTTCCTGATCCTGTTCCACACGGTGGCCAAGTCGCTGCTGTTCCTGTGCGTGGGCACGGCCGAGCATCATATCGGCAGCCGCGATATCGAGGACATGGACGGTATGTTCAGCCGCATGCCGCACCTGACGCGTCTGATGATGCTGGGCATTATGGGCATGTTTGTGGCGCCGTTTGGCATGCTCGTGTCCAAGTGGGGCGCCCTGGTGGCGTTTGCGCAGACCGGCAACGTGCTAATGATCATGGTACTTGCCTTTGGCTCGGCCGCGACGTTCTTCTTCTGGGGCAAGTGGCTTGCCAAGCTTTCGGGCGTCGACCCCACGGCTCAAAACGTTGAGGCCAATGTCCATAAGACCGAATGGATGGCCCTCAACACCATCGCCGCGCTGCTGATTCTGTGCTGCGTGGCGTTTCCGGTTATCTCGAGCGGTCTGGTGTCGCCTTACCTCGCCATGGTGTTTGGCCGCGTGCCGTACGTTATTGGCAAGGACGCCATGTATCTGATGGTGGTTATCGTGGCTTTTATCGCCGTGGTGCTGCTGACTTCATTCCGCGTGAGCAACAAGCCGCACGTCAACGTGTACCTCTCGGGTGTGGGAACCGACAAATATCGCCATTTCCGCGGCTCGATGGGACACGAGGTGAAGGCCGAAAAGCGCAATTGGTACTCGGAGGACGCCCTTGGCGAGAAGCGTATTGGCCCCGCGGGCAGCGTCGTGTGCTGCAGCATTATCTTGTTTGCGCTGCTGTGTTGCGCGTGGATTGGACCCGAGAGACTTGCCATGAGCGCGCCCTCGGTGCTGCGCGGCAAGTATTTCGAAGGTTCGGGCGTCGTGGGCATATTTATTGGTACCGTGGTGTTTGCCCTGCTGGCGCCTTTGGTTGGTGGCCTGATCGACGGCGTTGACCGCAAACTTTCGGCCCGTATGCAGGGCCGCGTGGGTCCGCGCCTGCTCCAGCCTTTCTACGACGTTGCCAAGCTGCTGCGCAAAGCCCCTGCCAGCGTAAACACCATGGACGATACCTATATGGCGTGCGCGCTCATCTTTACCGTCGTGGGCGGCGGCATCTTTGTGTCGGGCTCTAACACGCTACTGTGCGCTTTTATGGTGACGCTCGCCGCGATCTTTGTGGTGTTGGCGTCCGCCTCGACGCAAAGCCCGTTTGCCCAGGTTGGCGCCGATCGTGAGTTACTGCAGGTTATGAGTTACGAGCCCGCCGTTTTGCTGATGAGCGTGGGCCTGTACCTTGCCACCGACAGCTTCGATTCCATCGCCGTGACGGGGCAGTCGGTCCCCATCATCGTGTACAGCGCACCCATTTTCCTCGCGTTGCTCGCGGTGCTTACCATCAAGCTGCGCAAGTCGCCGTTTGACCTTTCGTACTCGCATCACGTGCATCAGGAGATCGTCCAGGGCGTCGCCACCGAGATGAGCGGCGGCACGCTGGCCAAGATGACCCTTATGCACTGGTGCGAGACCGTGCTGTTTTTGATGTGGGTGGGCATGTTCTTTGTCTGGGACAACCCGGTGAGTTGGGTTGTAGCCCTGGTCGTGATGGCCGCGACGTACTTTGTCGAGGTGCTTATCGACAACACCTTCGCGCGCAGCACCTGGCGCAGCTGCTTTAAGCTCGGCTGGGGCGTGGCGCTGGTGTTTGGCCTGCTCAACCTTATGCCCATCCTCGTCGACGTGTTTATTTAGGAGGCGGCATTCATGGATCATAAAATGTCGCGCTCGCCGTGGGTTATTCATTACGACGGCTCGAGCTGCAACGGATGCGATATCGAGGTGCTGGCCTCGCTCACGCCGCTGTTCGATGCGGAGCGCTTTGGCGTGGTCAACACCGGCAACCCCAAGCATGCGGATATCTTTTTGGTGACGGGGTCGGTCAATGCCCAGAACCTGCCCGTCGTGCGCCAGATCTACAACCAGATGCTCGAGCCCAAGTGCGTGGTGGCGTGCGGCATCTGCGCGTGTTCGGGCGGCGTGTTCCGCGATGCCTATAACGTGATCGGCGGCGTGGACCGCGCGATTCCCGTGGACGTGTACGCGCCCGGGTGCGCCATTCGCCCCGAGACGGTGATCGATGCCATCGTGGAGGCGTGCGGCATCCTGGACCAGAAGGAGGCCGTGATGCGCGCCGGTGGCGACCCGCTCACCGTGGGCGGTGCCGCTACCTGGGACGGTGGCGTTGAGCTGGGCGAGGATGGGTTTGTGGCTGTGGGGGCCGGGACTGTTGGTGCCGGTGACGGCGTCGAGGCCAACGTGTCCACCAGGTCCGCCGCACCCGTCGCTGGCGACGCACCTGCTGGGACGCCCGCCGCTGCAAAGGAGGCCGAGTAATGCAAAAGGCAATCTATACCACCGTCGGGATCGACGAGCTCCTGCCGCATGTCCAGGCGCTCAAGGGCGTCGGCGCGCGCTTTGTGCAAATGCACGCCGAGCGCAACGTCGACGACGGCTCGTATCGCCTGGTCTATACGTTTATCAACGTTCGTGCTGCTCAGAAGCATATTGCGCAGGACGGCAGCTATGCGATTGAGAACCTGGTAGTCGAGGGCATCGACCAGTACCAGGAGATTCCGTCCATCAGCTCGTATTATCCGGCGGTATTTCCGTTTGAAAACGAAGCGCACGACCTGTTTGGGCTTGCCATCACCGACATGCAGATCGACTTTAAGGGCTTTTTCTACCAGGTCTCGACTGCCGAGCCCATGAGCGTTATCACGCCCGAGGTGAAGGCTGCACGCGAGAAGGCCATGAAGGTCCGCGCGGCTGCCGAGGCCAAGGCGCGCAAGGCTGCGGCCGAAAAGGCCGCCGCTGCCGCGGCCGCCGCGGGGGAGGGCGCTGCGAGCATCGACGATGCCGCGGGTTCCGCTGCTCAGCCCGCTGCGGCTGCCGGCTCCGATGCTCAGCATGACGATGCCGCTGCCAAGGCCGCGCTCAAAGCCGCCGAGCTGGAAGCAAAGCTCGCCGCCATGGATCCCGAGAAGGCGGCCAAGGTCCGCGCGGCGCTTGCCGCCAAGGCCGCCCGCGACAAGCAGAAAAAGGAGGCGTAAGGTCCATGGCACATCGCTCCGTTATTCCGTTTGGCCCGCAACACCCGGTGCTGCCCGAGCCGCTTCATCTGGACCTGGTGATCGATGACGACCGTGTTATCGAGGCAATTCCGCAGATCGGCTTTGTGCACCGCGGACTCGAGAAGCTCACCGAAAAGCGCGACATGCACCAGTTTGGTTACATCGCCGAGCGCATCTGCGGCATCTGCGCCGTGGGCCACAGCTGCGGCTATGCCAGCGCCTGCGAACGCATGCTCGACATCGAGGTGCCCGGCCGCGTGCAGTATATCCGTGCCATTTTGCACGAGCTTTCGCGCATTCACTCGCACCTGCTGTGGCTGGGCCTGCTCGCCGATGCCTTTGGCTTCGAGGCGCTGTTCTATCGGTCGTGGACCCTGCGCGAGCAGATTCTCAAGATCTTCGAGAGCACCTGCGGCGGCCGCGTGATCCTTTCGATTAACGAGATCGGCGGCCTTAAGCACGACATCGAGGACTCCGAACTGGCGGGGATTGTCCAGACGCTTGACGCCATGCGTCCTGACTACGAGGCCCTGGTGCATACGTTTTTGGACGACAACAGCTGCGGCGAGCGCCTGCATGGCGTGGGCGTGATCAGCAAGAAAGACGCGCTGGATCTGTCGATGGTCGGCCCGTTCGGTCGCGCCTCGGGCGTGGATTACGACGTGCGTATGTTTGGCGACGGTGCCTATGCGGATCTGGCTGCGTTTGAGCCCATCGTTGCTACCGATGGCGATTGCTATGCCCGCTGCCAGGTGCGCTGTGCCGAGGTCACGCAGGCCATGGACATTATCAAGGAGCTTGTCGGCAAGATTCCGCACGACGGCATCGGCGGGCGCACCAAGCTTACGCCGGCCGACGGCGCGCGCGGCGAGGTTGTGATTGAACAGCCGCGCGGCGAGGCGTACTACTATGTGCGCGGCAACGGCACCAAGAATCTGGACCGCTTCCGTGTGCGCACGCCGACGTCGCAAAATCTGGCGGGTCTGACGCATGCACTGCAGGGCGTGCTCCTTGCCAACGTGCCCATGATTATCCTGACCATCGACCCCTGCATTAGCTGTACGGAAAGGTAGGCGCGGCATGAGTTTGCTGACATTTGCCAAGACGGCCTTGGGTTCTATGGTCAAGCAGCCGGTAACGGTGTGCTATCCGCAGGAGAAGCTCGCGGCACCCGAGCGCTTGCGCGGACATATCGTTAACGACATGGACGTGTGTATCTGCTGCGGCATGTGCGCGCGTCGCTGCCCGGCGGGCGCGCTCGCGGTCGATCGCAAGGGCGGAACGTGGTCGATCGATCCGTATTCTTGTGTGGTGTGCGGCGAGTGCGTCGAGAGCTGTCCTAAACACTGCCTGAGCATGGACACCGCCCGCACTCCGGTTGCGGCGGACAAGACTCCCACGGTAGAAACCAAGCCGGAGTAGCGTTTGGATGGGGCCGGTGGGGCAAAAATGCCCCACCGGCCCCGCGCGTGAACGCGCGGTTGGGCCGCCACGAACAAAACTATGCCGGTTTACGGAGCTGGATAGCGAACCTCCGACCATACGGAAAATCCCAAAAACAAAACCGCAGGTAGAACGCCTGCGGTTTTTCATAAAACGCGGTTGTGGTCGGGGGTGTCGAGTCAAACGTAGTAGATGGGCCGGTTTCGTGGCGGGCGGTTCCGGCTGATTCCTTGGGGGCGAAGGAAAACGGATCATTTTGGTCCCGCGAGGCTGGCGGAGGCACTCGTGCGGGGTCGCCCGAACAAAACTATGCCGGTTTACGGGGCTGAATCACGAGCCCCCAACCATGCCGATATTCGTGAAAATAAAACCGCAGGTAGACGAGCCGTCATTTTGCAGAAACCGTGGGTATGGATGGGGGCCCTGAGTTTAGCCCCGTAATCCGGCATGGTTTTGAAATGGCATCAAATCGATAACAGCCATTTTGCTATGTCGGAGTGTCCGGCCATTGGGTAGTTATCCCCGCAGGTAGGCGATGGCGATCTGCGTGCGGTTGCGTAGGCCCATTTTGGCTAGGATTGAGCTGATGTGGTTGCGCACGGTGCCTTCGCCCATGTAGGCGGTGGCGGCGATCTCCTTGTTGTCGAGGCCGCGGGCGATGAGCTCGGCGACTTCGAACTCGCGGTCGGTTAGGCCGGCAAAGGCTGTGGGCCGGCGGGGCGCGTCGGCTTCGGTGCCCGCCCCATCAAAATCGATATCCTCGATCGCCTTGCCCTCGAGCACGCGTTTGCCGCTCATGACCTGCGCCAACGCTGGCGGAATGGCGGCGACATCGGTTTTGATCAGATAGCCGCGGGCACCCAGCTTGAGCGCCGACACAATGTACTCGTCATCCGAGAATGTCGTCAGAAACACCACGCGTGCCGCAGGGTCGCGCCCGAGGATCTCGCGTGCTGCCGATAGGCCGTCGCGTCCCGGCATCTGGATGTCGAGCAGTGCGATATCGGGTGCGTGCTCGGCGTAGAGCGCCACCGCATCGTTGCCGTTGGCGCCGGTGCCCACCACCTCGATCTGCGGCTGGGCGCCCAGGATAATCTTGAGCGAATCGACCACCAAGCGGTCGTCGTCGACAACAATAAGCCTCATCGGCCCTCATCTCCTTGCGGTTTGGGAACGGTGGCAAACACGCGCCAGCCGCCGGCGCCGGCACGCGGACCGGCGGTGAAGGTGCCGCCAAGCGCCTCGACGCGCTCGCGCATGGAGGCGAGCCCCATGCCTTCTGCGACGTTGCTGCTGCTCGCCGGGGTCGCGTCCACGCCATCATCGGTAACGATGAGCTGGTAAAACGACGGATGCTCCATGCACCGCACGGTAATGGTTTTGGCATGGGCGTGGCGCATGGCGTTGGAAAGCGCCTCGCGCAGGACCGCCGCAAAGCAGTTGGCGACATTTGCGGGCGCATGTTCGGCCAAAACTTCAAGCTCAACCTGCGGGCCGCCGTCCGAGCGTGCGCCTTCAACGATGCAATCGAGCTGTACGGAGAGGTCGACGGCGTTGTCGTTGAGGGCGTGGACGCTGGTGCGTACGAGCTGGAGCGCCTCGTCAACCGTGCGTTTGACGTCGGCAAAGTCGGCGGCAATCCTGGGCTCGTCGGCGTGGACCACGCGCAGAGCTTCGGCCTGCAGCGAGGCGCGCGTGAGCTGGTGCCCGACGTTATCGTGGATCTCGCGCGCGATGCGGGCGCGTTCGGCGAGCGTCGCGAGCTCGATTTCGTAGTCCTGGCGGTCAGCAAGATCGCGGTTGCGCGCCTCGAGCGCGAGGGCTCGTTCCTGCAGCTCGTCGCGGGTACGGCGCATGCGCAGCTGCTCGCGCTCCAGCTGGGCGGTACGTAGCGATAGCAGGGTGGCGGCAACCGAAAGGATAGCGGCCAACAGGAGCGTTCGGGCGGTAAGCGCGTCGGTGCGAAAATCTGCGACGAGCGCACAGGCAAAGACAGCGCCGACACCCAGCGCGATCCAGGCGTGCTCACGGCGCGCGCGCCGCGCGATGTCATAGAGGGCGAGAGGCGCAAACGGCACAAACGGCAGCACGAAGACAGCCGCGATGACGTAAGCGTAGCTCGCGGCCTCGCTTGCACGGCAGGCGCGGTTTCCCTGTGCGACTTCGGCCAGTGAGGTGGCAATAACGCCCAGGCAAAACGCCGCGACCAGGCGAGCGTCCACGGCAAGGCCCATTGCGGCCGCAATGCAGCACGCCAGCACGATCGATTTGTCGAAAAGCCTGTTCATACGGGTATTGTACGCGAAGCCGCGCGTGGTGGAGGGGCCGCCTGCGCAACCGTGACATTCCTCCCGCGCGGCAAATCGGCGTCGATCGCTCGCACGAGCGGGGGTTTCGCCTCCGCCCCCCGCACTCGTGACAAAGCTCACTGGTGCGCGCCGGCGGCTCCTGCGATGATGCAATCGTACCGGGCCGCAATCAACAGAAGGGCCGCCTCATGACAGATATCGTCCGCGTCGAAAACCTCGTCAAGCGCTACGACGACCTTATCGCGCTCGACCACTTTAACCTCAGCATCGCCCCCGGCGAGATCTTTGGCCTGCTGGGCCCCAACGGCTCGGGCAAGACCACGTCCATCAACTGTATCCTGCAGCTGCTCGCCTACGACAAGGGCACCATCGAGCTGTTCGGCGAGCCCATGACGCCCGCCCGCTACGACCTCAAGCGCCGCATCGGCGTGGTACCGCAACAGGTGGCGGTGTTCGACGAGCTCACCGTGCGCGAGAACATCGACTATTTCTGCAGCCTCTACGTCAGCGACCGCAAACGCCGCCGCGCGCTGGTGGACGAGGCGATCGACTTTGTCGGTCTGGGCGACTTTACCAAGTTCCGCCCCGGCAAGCTTTCGGGTGGCCTGGCGCGTCGCCTCAACATCGCCTGCGGCATCGCGCACAAGCCCGAGCTCATCTTCTTTGACGAGCCCACGGTGGCAGTCGACCCGCAGAGTCGCAACGCCATCCTGGAGGGCATCTGCCGCCTGCGCGACGAGGGCGCCACGGTGGTGTATACCAGCCATTATATGGAGGAAGTCGAGCAGATCTGCAGCCGCATCATGATCATGGACGGCGGCCGCGTGCTGGCGCAGGGCACCAACGACGAGCTCAAGCGCATGATTCAGATGGGTGAGAAGATCGTGATCGAGGTCGGCGAGGTGCCGAGCGCGGCGCTCGGTGCCGTCGCGAGCCTGCCGCATGTCCTGGACCTGTCGGCGACGGCGGGCCAGCTCACGTTTTCGTGCGAGGCGAGCCCGCATAACCTGACGGACATTCTCGATGCGCTGCGCTCGCATGACGTGGCGCTCGGCCGCATTTATTCCGAGCCGCCGACCCTCAACGACGTGTTCCTCGAGATCACCGGCCGCGAGCTGCGCGACTAGGGGGCAGTCATGTTCAACACCATCATCACTACGGTCAAGACGCTGCTGCGCCGGCCGAGCACGTGGGTCTGGGGCGCTCTCTTTCCCATTGCGCTTTCCACGATGTTCATGTTTATGTTTGCGAACCTCAGCTCCGACGGTACGGTCGACCCGGTGCCGGTTGCCGTCGTGGCGGACGAGGCTTGGAACGTTTCGACCTTTAAGGGCGTGGCGACGTCGCTTGCCAAGCAAGGTGACGATCAGCTGCTCGAGATCCACGAGTGCGACGACGCAGCCGATGCGAACCGTGCGCTTAAGGCCGGCGAGGTCGCGGGCATCTATACGGTCGACGACGCGGGCACGCCCAAACTCACGTTGCTTTCGAGCTATGACAACTCGCGTGCGTCGTCGGTGCTCACCGACCGCAGCATTTTGGAGACGGTGGCAAGCTCGTATACACAAAATGCCGAGCTCATGTCCCAGATTGCCCAGGACAACCCGGCGGCACTCGCCGACCCGGAGGCGGTTGCGCGCGCCCTGTCGCTCGAGGGCAGTACCCGCCGCGTAAGCCTGACACGCACAACGCCCGATGGCACGGTCATCTACTACTACGCGCTCTTTGGCCTGGTCGCGATGATGTCTGCCGAGTTTGCCGCCTTGAGCGTCGTCGACCTGCAGCCCAATCTGTCGGGCCTTGGCGCGCGTCGCTGCGTGGGCGGCCTTTCCAAGACGGCGTCGCTGGCCGGTATCTTTGTGGGCTCGTGGCTGGTTTCCTTTGCCTCGATGACGATTGCGATCGGCTACGTGCGCCTGGTCGTGGGCGTCGACTTTGGCGGGCGCGAGGGGCTGTGTCTGGTGGGCGGTGCCGCTTCCGCGGTTGCCGCTACGGGCCTGGGACTCTTTGTGGGCACACTTCCCGTTAAGGGCGGCAAGGCGTCCAAGTCCGGCATCCTCACGGGCTTTGCTACCACGTGCGCCCTGTTCGCCGGCCTCTACGGCGAGCCGGCGATGGCACTTGCCGACGACGTCGCCCGCGCCTGCCCGGCCGAGTGCTGGCTCAACCCCGTCAAGCTCATCTGCGACATGTTCAACCGCCTGTATTTCTTTGAGGACCTGGGCCCCTTTGCCGTTCGCGCTGGCGCGCTGGTCCTTATGGCGCTGCTGTTCGTTGCCGCCGCCACGCTGATCTTTGGAAGGAGCCGCTATGAGCACCTTTAAGACCGCGCTTCGCATGGCGCTGGCGCACCCGTTCTACCTGCTTATCTACACGGTGTTCATTTCGCTCATGGGTGTGTTTATCGCGGCATCGGTGAGCTGGAACTCGTCGCAGCTCACCGAGTATAAGCCCTATGATGCCAACGTGATCGTGGTCGACCGCGACGACAGCGATCTTTCGCGTGCGCTTACCAAGCATCTGGGTTTGCGCTTTGAGCTGGTCACGGGCATCGGCGACGATACGTACGACCTTGCGGACGCGCTCTCCAAGAGCAACAGCGCCAAGGGCAGCGCCGACTGCGTGTTCTTTATCCCGGAGGAGTTTGAGGACGACCTCGTTGCGGCTGCCCGCGCGGGGGAGGCCCTGCCCAAGCTCGACGTGACCTACGGTGCCGGCACCATGGCGGCGGCGCTTTCGTCTGCCGAGGCCTCGCGCTGGATCTCGCTCGCGGGCGCTGCGGCCGCACTTGAGCCTGCTGCCTCCAACGGTGACGTCGCCAAGGCTGCCGAACACGCGGCCACCGAGCGTGCCGAGGTCGAGATCGAGCAGGTCAAGGTCGACTCGACTGCCGCCGCCACGCTCGAGTCGTACTTCAACTTTGGCGCGTACGCGATCATCTCGTCGGTCATCGTGTCGGTGGGACTGGTGTTCTCGGGCATGAACGAGCCCGAGCGCGTACGTCGTATGGATGCCGGCCCAATCTCCGAGCGCCAGCGCTCGCTTGCCGTGTTCGCGGCTGCTGCAGTGCTCACCGTCTGCATCTGGTTTGTGTCGAGCATGATGGGCGTCGTGGGCTTTGCCGGCGCGGTTGCCGAGGTCGGCGTGGGTCGTGTGTGCCTGGCGCTGGCAGCGACGTTTGCCCTGGCGTGCACGCCGCTGGCCGTTGGCTTTGCCCTTTCGGGCCTGGGTGCGCGCGAGGAGCTGCTCAATGGCGTGGGCAACCTGCTCGGCATGCTCATGACGTTTTTGGGCGGCGCTTGGATGCCGCTGTCGCTCATGGGCTCGGCCGTGCAGACGGTGGCGCACTTTGTGCCGACGTATTGGGTGAACGACGCGATCGGCAAGGCGCTTGCTTCGGACCTGACGTCTGCCGTGTTGGGCGACATCGCCTGCGACCTGGGCGTCACCGTGCTCTTCGCCGCCGCCATTGCCGCCGTAGGCCTGGCTCTCGCACGCGCCAAATCCCGCGCCTAGTCTGAAATAAATCCTAGGCCTCGCCCCAAAATAGTTCGCCAAGGTTTACTATTACGTTCATAAAGTAGTACGAGGCTAACAATGGGGGATACCATGGCAACGCAGGAAGCCTATGTCCAGGTCAAGGATCTCAAAAAGCACTACGGCGACGGTGATGCGCGCCTGACGGTACTCGATGGCATCGACACGTCCATCAATCGCGGCGAGATCTGCGTCATGCTGGGACCCTCGGGCTCGGGCAAGTCGACCTTTCTCAACCTGATCGGCGGCCTGGAGGATGCCGACGGCGGCTCCATCATGGTGGACGGCTGCGACCTCACGGTGCTCAAGCCTGCCGACCTGGGCGAGTATCGCCGCCGTGAGCTGGGTTTTGTCTTCCAGTTCTACAACCTGGTGCCCGACCTCACCATCAAGGAGAACATCGAGGTCACGGCGCACCTGTCCAAAAACCCGCTCAATGTCGACGACCTGCTGCGTTCGCTGGGCCTCTACGAGCACCGCAACAAGTTCCCGCGCCAGGTCTCGGGCGGCCAACAGCAGCGCTGCGCCATCGGCCGTGCGCTCGTCAAAAACCCGGGCCTGCTGCTGTGCGACGAGCCCACGGGCGCGCTTGACTATAAGACGTCCAAGGAAATCTTGCAGCTCATGGAGGATGTCAACCGCACCTACGGTTGCACCATCATCATTGTCACCCACAATGCCGCCATCGCGCGCATGGCCAATCGCGTGCTGCGCCTGCGCGACGGGCGCATCGTCGAGGAAGAGCTCAACGAGTCGCCCGTCGCGGCCGCCGAACTCGATTGGTAGGCGGCGCCATGACACCTCTCACAAAACGTCTCCCGCGCGAGCTGCTCCGCAATATCGGCAAGTATCTGGGCATCTTTTTGCTTATGTGCGGAAGTATCGCTCTCACCTCGGGCTTTTTGCTCGCGGCGCATTCCATCGGTTGCCTTATCGACGACATGCGCGATGCGTACACGATTGAGGACGGCCGCGTGACGACCTCCTTCGAGGCCACCGACGACCAGCTCAAGGCCGCCGAAGACGCCGCCAGTGACGTCGGCGGCGTTACGCTCTACAAGAATTTCTCCATCGACGCCATCATCAAAAAGACCGCCGGCGACGACGGCACCAAGCGCACGCTGCGCACCTATGCGCACCGCACCAAGGTCGATATCGCGTCCTACTGTGAGGGCAAGGAGCCCAAGACGGACGATGAGGTGGCAATCGACCGTGTCTTCGCCACCAACAACGACCTGTCCGTGGGCGATAAAGTCGAGCTCGAGGGCCGAACCTACACCGTCTGCGGCATCATGACCCAGCCCGATAGCCAGGCGCTGTTCCTCAACAATTCGGACTTTACGGTGAACACCATCACGTACGGCGTGGCCGAGGTCACCGATGGCGGCTTTGCCGCGCTCGAAGATGCCGGCGGCGCACCCGCCTACACCTACTCCTTCACCTTTACCGATCGCGACCTCCCCACCGCGGACCGCATCGACGCCGAGCAAGATATGGTCGAGGCGCTGACCGATGCCGATGCGCGCGTGGACGATCTGATCGACGCCGATTCCAATCAGGGCATTGGCTATGCGCGCGATGACGTGGACGGCGACTCTATGATGTGGATGACGCTGCTCGACATCATCATCGTGATCATGGCGTTCGTCTTTGTGGTCCTTACCGACGCCACCATCGAGGAGGAGAGTGCCATCATCGGCACGCTGCTCGCCAGCGGCTATCGCCGCCGCGAGATCGTGCTGCACTACCTCGCGCTTCCCGCCATCGTGGGCGTGCTCGCGGCGCTTTTGGGCACCGCGCTCGGCGTTGCGTTCTTTACCGAGCCCATGCGCGGTCTCTATTACGGTTCGTATAGCCTGCCGCCCTTCCAGGTGTACTGGAGCTGGGAGATCTTTGTGAAGTGCGCCGTGGTTCCCGCCGCCGCGCTCATCCTCATCACGCTGGTGGGTCTGCTTCGCAAGATGGGCAAGACGCCGTTGCAGTTCCTTTGTCACGAGGCGAGTGGCAAATCGGGCACCAAGCGCGGCCTGCAGCTGCCGGAGCGCATGGGTTTTGTTTCCCGCTTCCGCCTGCGTATCTTCCTGCGCAATCTGGGCAACTTCGCCACGCTCTTCGTGGGCATCGCGTTTGCCTCGCTGCTACTGCTCTTTGGCCTGGCGATTCTGCCCACGATGACGCACTATGCGGACAACCTCGAGACAAGCCTGGTCGCCGAGCACCAGTACACGCTCAAGGCGCCGCTGGAGCTCGAGGGTACTGCCGAGGAGCGCGAGCAGTGGTCGGCACTCGAGCGCTTGCAGTCGGTTGACGGCGCGCTGCTTTCCGCCGCTCAGGATGCCGATGACGAGCTTGACGACGCGGCCGATGCGGCGCAGGCGGCAGCCGATGCCGCGACCGCATCTCCGTCTGCCGAGAGCCTGACTGCGGCGCAGGATGCGCTTGCAAACGTCCAGGACAAGAAGGATGCGCTTTATGCGCGCCTCGATGACCTTGCCGATGCCCTCGGCTGCGACCGCGACGAGGCTATCGACCTGGTCGACAAGGCCTCTAAGATCGGCGCTGACAACGACGACATTCACCCGGTTAACACGACCGATAACGGTGCAGACAAGATTGCGCAGACCGAGAAATATGCCGTTTACCAGCTGCAATACGACCGCGGCGATGGTAATGGCGAGGAGACGATTTCCGTCTACGGCATCTCGCCCGATTCGCGCTATTGGAAAGACCTCAACGTTGGCGATGGGCGCGTCGTCTTTGGCGGCGGCCTGCTCGACAAGTTTGGCTGGAGCGAGGGCCAGAAGGTCACGCTCATCGACAAGTACGAGGGGGAGCATTATTCCCTTGAGTACGCGGGCAAGGACTGTGCCTGGGGCTCCAAGTCGGACATGAATATCTATATGAGTATCGACGACTTTAACGAGCTGTTCGGCAACGACGCCGCCTACTTTAACGGCTATGTGAGCGACGAGAAGCTCGACCTCGATGCTCGTTACTTTACCGGCGACACCACGCCCGACGACATGCGGGCCGTGGGCGACCAGTTCATCGGCATGATGAGCAAAATGATCGGAATGATGATCGGGCTCGCGGTGTTTATCTTCCTGTTGTTTATGTACCTGCTGACCAAGGCGGTGATCGACCACAGCGCCCGTTCGATCAGCTACATGAAAGTCTTTGGCTATCGCGATAGCGAGATCTCGCATCTGTACATCCGCTCGATCACGCTGTGCGTGGCGGCGTCGCTCGTGCTGAGCCTGCCGGTCATTATTGGCTCGCTCACGGCCATCTTCCGCTCGATGTTGCTCGCCTACAACGGCAATATCGAGATCTACGTGCCCGCTTGGTCCATGGCTGCATGCGTCGGCATTGGCTTTGCAACCTACCTGGTCGTGGCGCTGCTGCACACGCGCTCCATCAAGCGCGTCAGTCTGGCCGAAGCCCTCAAAGTCCAAGAGTAGTCGTTAGGGACGTTCTTAAACGACTAGTCATCGGGGACAGTCTTTGCCGACTCGCCGGCTCGTCGGCCGTGCTGGCAAGGACTGTCCCTAGCTGCCAGGTGGCGAGGCACTCATTTAAGTCCGTCCCCAATGAGTGGCTGGGGACATTCTTTCGCCGCCCGGCAGGAAAGGGACGTCCCCAACGACTAGGTTTCGCGCTTGACTTTGACCCTACTTCAGCGGGTACCATCCTCTTATGTCTGTAACGCCATATAGACCGAGGGGATAGATCTATGACCGCAACTGCACCCGCAGCACCCGCTAAGGTGTACTTCACCAACCTGCGCACGCATGCTCGCGAGAGCCAGCTCGACAAGCTCAAGCGCCTTATCCGTCACGCCGGTATCGAGCAGATCGACTTTGAGAACAAGTTCGTCGCCATCAAGATTCACTTTGGCGAGCTGGGCAACCTGAGCTTTTTGCGCCCCAACTACGCCCGCGCCGTCGCGGATGTCGTGAAGGAGCTGGGTGGCAAGCCCTTCCTCACCGACTGCAATACGCTCTATGTGGGTAGCCGCAAAAACGCGCTTGAGCACATCGACACCGCCTACCAGAACGGCTTTACCCCGTATGCCACGGGTTGCCAGATCATCATCGCCGACGGTCTCAAGGGCACCGACGAGGCGCTCGTCCCGGTCGAGGGCGGCGAGTACGTGCGCGAGGCCAAGATCGGTCAGGCACTCATGGATGCCGATATCGTGATTAGCCTCACCCACTTTAAGGGCCATGAGCAGGCCGGCTTTGGCGGCGCCATGAAGAATCTGGGCATGGGTGGCGGCAGCCGTGCCGGCAAGATGGAGCAGCATGCCGCCGGCAAGCCGAACGTCGCGACCGAGCACTGCGTTGGCTGCCGTGCCTGCGAAAAGATCTGTGCGCACAACGCCATCTCGTTTGACGATACCCGCGAGCGCGAGCTTGCCAACGGCAACACCCGCACGGTGCACGTGGCCGCCATCGACCACGATCGCTGCGTGGGTTGCGGACGCTGCATTGCGGCATGCAACCAGGACTGCATCAAGCCCGGCTATGACGCTGCGGCCGACGTGCTCAACTGCAAGATCGCCGAGTACACCAAGGCCGTCGTCGACGGCCGCCCGAGCTTCCACATCTCGCTTGCCATGGATATCAGCCCCAACTGCGATTGCCATCCCGAAAACGACACGCCTATCGTTAACGATATCGGCATGTTCGCGAGCTTTGACCCGGTCGCCATCGACCAGGCCTGTGCCGATGCCGTCATGGCATCCGAGCCGCTGCCCAACACCGAGCTCACCGACAGCGCCGCCAAGATGGAGCATAACCACGAGCATCTGGAGGGCGAGCAGGCCAAGGACCCCTTCTGCATCACGCATCCCGACACCGACTGGCGCGCCTGTATCGCACACGCCGAGAAGATCGGCCTGGGCACGAGCAAGTACGAGCTCATCGAGGTCAAGTAGCGCCTAGTTATTGGACAAATGAAGCGCTTTTCTGGCGCAAGTAGAGCAAAAGCCGCCCGTGGGCACAGCGCTCACGGGCGGCTTTCCGGAAGTATGCGGCAAATTTCGAGACCGCCGAGCACACGACGTTTTTTGGCAACAAAACCCCTGATAAATTGTTGGTAAAACTGCGGTCTGGTCGGCAGTTCCAGATTTTTCCGCATACTTCCGAAAATAGGGGGTCAGATAAAGCCCCAGACGTTGCTTTTTGCCTAAAAATACTCGTCGAGGAAGTTGTTGACTGTGTTCCAGTAGAGCTCGGGGTCAACTTGCGCACTCTTGGCGTGGGTGGCGCCATGGATGGTGAGCTTTTGCTTGACTTTGCTGGCGCACGCGTCGTAGTTTTGGTCGAGCATGTCGTACGGCACAAAGGTGTCCTGGTCGCCGTGGATAAACAGCATGGGAACCGTCGCGTGTTTGAGTTGCTCCACACTGCTCGCCTTATGAAAGTCGTAGCCCGCGCGCACGTTGCACACCAAGTTTGCTACATCGAGCAAGGGAAAGCTGGGCAGGCCGAACACGTCCTTGAGCTGCAGAGAAAACTCGTCCCAAACACTCGTATAACCACAGTCCTCGATAATACATTTCACGTTTGCGGGCAGAGATTCTCCCGCCACGTTCATAGCGGTTGCTGCACCCATCGACTCGCCAAAGACCAGGATGCGCGCCTCGGGGTCAGCCTGAACGATTTGCTCGATCCATGCGACGATATCGAGGCGCTCGGGCCAGCCCATGCCGATATAGTCGCCGCCGGAGCGCTCGTGGGCGCGGGCGGCAGGCGCAAGCACGTTCATGCCGCGGTCGTGGAAGCGCTTGGCGTATCGGGCCATGCCGATGGGCTCGTTGGTATATCCATGCAGGCAGACGGCGTAATCGTGGGTGTTCTCCGAGGCGGCAAAATACCAAGCGGCAAGTTCGGTTCCGTCATCTGCGGTGAGGCTGCTGCTCTCGCGATTCTCTTTAAACCACGCCCGCGCCTCGGTTTCCTCGGCATCCGGCTGCTCGCCTTCTTTGTCGTTCTTGCTATCCTGCATCATCTTCATGGTGTAGGGCGCTTGGGGATTCAGGGCAAAGTCAAACAGAAAGTTGCCGGCAAATCCGAGCAGCGCAACGACAACCACCAGTGCAACGATGCCGGCTATCTTGAGCTTTCGATGGGAACGTGCGTTTTGAGCCATGCGGTATTCTCCTATAAGATGTTAATACATCAACATTTAATGCAAGCGCATTATGGACGTTCGCCGTTGATGCGTCAACAAGCAAAGAATGGGTAAACAAAGGGTCACGTATGGTGCAAATTTCGCACGTACCTAGACGCTTTGATATAGTGTTGAGAACTCTTTACGTTGGAGGATGTAACCGGCATGTCCGATTCGAGCGACAGTTCTAAGCCGCGACCCAAGACCGCGGCCGTTCCACACTACACGGTGGGCGAGGAGATCATGAACTCCGTCACCCATGGTGTCGGCTGCCTGCTGGGTATCGCGGGCCTGGTGCTCCTGATCGTATTCGCCGCCCTGCGCGGCGGGGGCCCGGCCCACATGGCCGCGGCAATTGTCTATGGCGTCAGCATTATCCTCGAATACCTAGCCTCTACGCTCTACCATGCGATTCAGCCCGCGGGCGCTAAACGCGTGTTCCGCATTATCGACCACAGCTGTATCTATCTGCTCATAGCCGGCAGCTATACCCCGTTTTGCCTTATCACGCTCGCAAACGACGGCGGCCCCGCGCTGTTCTTTGCCGTATGGGCTATTGCCATTGTCGGCATCGCCCTCGAGTGCTTTATGCGCGAGCGTCAACCGCACTGGGTAAGCGGCCTGGTCTACCTGCTGATGGGCTGGCTCGTCGTTTTTAAGCTGCCCGAACTTGTGTCGCTGCTCAACCCCGTGGCACTTGCCCTGCTCGCCGTCGGCGGCGTGTGCTACACCGCGGGCGTGCCGTTCTATATCGCCAAAAACGTGCGCTATCTGCACAGCGTGTTTCACCTGTGGGTGCTCGCCGGCAGCATCTTCCAGTTCATGGCGGTGATCCTCTTCGTAATCTAGCGACCATGCCTGCGCACCCGCGTCCCCGTTTGGGCGCCGGCGCAATTGCCGTATCCGTCATCAACGTTTTACCCTGACGCCCGAATCTTGGAGGTTCGAGAAACTCCCGATGGACATAGCCATCTCCCTTATCACCACCCTCGTTTTGACCCTCATCAACGGCTACTTCTCCATGTCCGAGATGGCGCTCACCACGGCTAAGCGCGCCGTGCTGGAGCACGAGGCCGAGGAGGGCGACAAGCGCGCCGAGCGCGCCATTAAGCTGGCCGCCGATTCCGACCAGCTGCTCGCCACCATCCAGGTCGCCATCACGCTCGTGGGCTTTGCCTCGTCTGCCGTCGCCTCGACGAGCCTGTCCGACCCGCTTGCCACGTGGCTCACGAGCTTTGGCATCGCGCCGCTCTCTGCCATCGCGCGCGGCCTGGCGCCGGTCATCATCACCGTTGCGGTCGCCTTCGTGTCCATCGTGATTGGCGAGCTTGTGCCCAAGCGCATCGGTCTGGCCAACGCCGAGGGCGTGTCCAAGCAGGTCGTGGGACCGTTGTCGTTTTTCCAAAAGATCGCCCGTCCGCTCGTGTGGCTGACTGGCGCTTGCTCCGATGGCCTGGCCCGCATCCTGCGCATCAAGAGTGCCGACGACCGCCAGAACGTCTCGGGAGAAGAGATCAAGTACATGGTCTCGGAGCAGGACGACCTGCTCGACGAGGAAAAGCGCATGATCCACGAGATCTTCGACCTAGGCGACACCGTTGCCCGCGAGGTCATGGTGCCGCGCGTGGACACCACCATGTGCGAGGACGACGAGACGGTCGCCGACGTGCTGTCCACCATGCGCCAGACCGGCTTCAGCCGCATCCCCGTCTATCACGAGGATCCCGACAACGTCGCCGGCATCGCGCACATCAAGGACCTGATCCAACCCGCGCTCGACGGCAAGGGTGACCAGCCCATCGCCGGCTTTTTGCGCGACGCCACCTTTGTGCCCGACACCAAGGATATCCTGCCGCTGCTGTCCGAGATGCAGACCTCGCACGACCAGATCGTGGTGGTTGTGGACGAGTACGGCGGCACGGCCGGCATCATCACCATCGAGGACATCGTCGAGGAGATCGTCGGCGAGATCGAGGACGAGTTCGACCCCGACAACAAGTATCTCACGCGCCTTTCGCGCCGCGAGTGGCTCGTTGATGGGCGTTTTTCGTGCGATGACGCGATTGAGCTTGGTTGGCCGCTTGAGGAAAGCGATGATTATGAGACCATCGCCGGCTGGATTTTGGAGCTTTGCGACTCGGTGCCCGACATCGGAGAGGTGTTTGAGGTTGCGGGGTACAAGTTTAAAGTGCAGTCGATGCGTGGCCAGCGCATCTCGCTCATTCGCGTGATTGCTCCGGCCGAAACCGATAAAAAGGATTCCGAGTCTTCGGTAGACGAGCCGACGACGTCGGGTGCGGGTTCCGCGAATCCGCACGACGGCGACGAGTAGGACAAGGAAGAGTAGGGGAGAGTTATGGCAGGCCTGTTCAACATCCTTAAGGTCACCGTCAGCGAGGACAAGATCTGCGCGCACGTGCTGGTGAACCCCGGCATGCCGCTCATGACCTCGGAGGATATCGAGGCTACGGCGCGCGTGTATTACCTGGTGCCGGCGATTGCCAAGCACCTGTGCCTGGGTGATTCCGGTCGCGAGTTCCAGGACTGCATGGGCCAGACCGAGCTTTGCCATCTGCTTGAGCATGTGACGGTCGAGCTCATGAACGAGACCGGTCTTGCCGGCAGCATCTCGTGCGGCCGCACGCGCGTAAGCGAGCACGACGAGCGCGTCTTTGAGGTTGAGCTTTCGTGCCCCGACGACGCGCTGGCCATCGGTGCGCTGTCTTCGGCCACCTTTATGATGGACTGGGCCTATCTGCACGCCGACCAGCCTGCCCCCGACGTGGAGGGCACGGTCGCGGGCCTGCGCAACCTGGTGCTGGGCATGCGCACCGAGGCCGAGGGCAAGGATCCTCACGAGGCCGTCGCCGCTGCGAACGGCGAAGATGCTGCCGAGGACGAGGGCTTTGACGAGGGCGATGTGCCGGTTGACGCCGAGCCCGTTGCCGATGCGACCGCCGAGCCCGTTCCCACCGAGCCCCAGGGCGTCCCCAACTTTGACGACGAGCCCCAGGTGGCGATTGATACCGAGGGCGCGGTTGCCGAGAACCACGAGGCCTCCGCTGCCGTCTTTGGCGGTGCGGCGACGGTTCCGGCAGGACCTGCGCATGAGGGCGGTCTGCCGCTCGTGGACGGCGCCGGCGAGGACCCGGGTGCCACGGTGACCATGCCGGCTATGCCCCAGGAGTAGGCCTACGCGTTTATCACCATCACGTACCTGCGCCTTTGCCGTACGCAGATGAGCGGAGCGGCAAGTGATGCGCTGCGGGTATAATGGACAGCATTCAAACGGTGGGCACCGACGTGCCCGCAGGAGAGGAATGATCATGGGTAAGACTTTCAGCTTTGTCTCCGGCGCACTTTTTGGTGCCGCTGCCGGCGCTATTGTCGGCGTTGCTCTGGCCCCGCGCTCGGGCGCCGAGACCCGCGCCATGGCTGCCGATATCGCCAACGACGCCTGGGACAATATGCGCGACACCTACGAGCACAGCGCCGAGGAGGCCCGTGCTGCGGTGAATGACTTTGGCCCGATGGTCGACGCCAAGACCGATGACCTGCGCGCCAAGGTCGATCTGGCCCGCGAGCGCATGGACCAGCTGCGCGAGCAGCTCAACGATGCCATCTCGGGTGGCAACGTGACGCCCGCCGCCGACGTCGTGGTCGAGAACGCCGTCGAGGCTGATACCGAGGCTGCGGAGCCCTCGACCGAGGCATAATGCGCGCCGGGGATTTTGTCGGCGCCAAGATCTATCGCAAGCCTACCGAGGACAAGCGCATCAAAAAGGACGGCACGCCGCGCAGCCCTAAAAAGCTCGGAAAGATTCACTTTCCGGTCTTTACCCCGGGCGGTACGCGCGTGGTCGGCTTTATGGTCCGCCAGTCTGATATCGCGGGCATGATCGAGCGCCCCGACCGATTCGTAGCGCTCGACGCCATTGGTGTCTACGAGGGCGCCATTGCGGTCGATGACGTCAAGGACACGTACGATGCCGCCGCTGCCAAGCGCCTCGACATCAACCTGGACGATTGCATCATCTGGGTCGGTATGGACGTGCGCACGGAATCAGGCGACGTCGTGGGCTATTGCTCGGACGTTGAGTTCAAGCCACGCTCGGGCATCGTGCAGGCATTCTATGTGACCGCCGGTGCTGCTTCGAGTGTTTTGGTTGGTGACACGCAGGTGCCGCCGACGATGCTGCGCGGCTATGCGGACGGCGCGATGATTGTTTCGGACGAGGTCAAGTCGCTCGGGTATTCGGGCGGTGCGGCTGCCAAGGCCGCCGAGGCCAGCGTCGTGGTGGGCGACAAGGTCAAAAAGGGCGCCAAGGTGCTCGACGACAAGGGATCGGTTGCCGTGGACAAGGGCAGTCGCGCACTGGGCAAGCAGCTCGGCAAGACGCGCGGCATGTTCAAGGCCTTTAAGGACGAATACCAAAAGGCGAGCGGAGGCTCGTCAAAAGCTACAAAATAGCGACGTACCAAATGATGGGAGGCAAGCCGGAGACCTGTTGCTCCGGCTTGCTGTGTTTATGGGGGAGGGCACATGCGCCAAAACGGATCCAACTTAAACGGGCGTTCGGGTGCGCGTCCGACGGCGCGCCGCGACCTGGGGCAGCTGCCCAGCGGTCAGCGCAAGCGTCACCGTAAGCCCGGCGCGATGTATCTCAACCATAGCCGCGGCTTTAGCGACCGCAGCGCTCGCATCGGCAACAGCCGTACGCCCCGTCGTTCGTCTCGCCTGCCCTATGCGCTCATTGCCGTGGGTTGTGCGCTCGTGCTGTTTATCGCTGCCGTCGTGGGCTACGTCAACCGCAGTGTGGACGTGGAGCTCAACGGCCAGAAGACCGCGGTGCGTGTGGGCTCTACGCTGCAGAATCTCATCGACGACCAGGAGTTGACTGACACCTACGACGCAGGCGACCTGCTGGCCGTCGATGACAGCGTGCTCAAGCGCCATGGGGGCGAAAAGCTGTCGGTGAAGGTCGACGGCAAGCGCGTGAAGCAGGGCAAATGGGACAGCCGCGAGCTTGAGGGCGGCGAGAAGGTGACGGTCAAGGATGGCCGTAACACCTACGAGAAGCACGAGGTTCAGGCTACGGTTATCGAGCCCAAGCTCAAGGTCGAGGGTACGGGCGCTATCGAGTATGTGCAGACGTGGGGTGTCCAGGGCCGCTCCGAGGTGTGGGTTGGTGAGCAGTCGGGCAAGACGCAAGACCGCGGCGAGGTTGTGCCCGCCACCGATTGCGTCGTTGCGTGCGCCAGCGTGGCGCCCAAGGGTAACGAAAAGTATGTGGCGCTGACGTTTGACGAGGGTCCGAGCGGCGCTACCAAGCAGATCTTGCAGGTGCTCAAGGAAAAGGGCGTCACCGCGACGTTCTTCCTTTCGGGCGATGCGGTCGAGGCCTCTCCTGCCACGGCCAAGGCGATTGTCGATGCCGGGTGCGAGATCGGATCCAACAGCTACAGCGACGATTCGCTCAAGGACCAGGACCGTGAGGCGGTACGCGAGCAGATCACGAAAGGCACCGATGCGATTAAGTCGGCGACCGGCGTGAAGACGATGCTACTGCGTGCTCCCTACGCTGCCTTTGACGAGCAAAACTGGATTGATGCGATGGACCTGGTCTCCGCCGTGGTCTCGTGGAATATTGACTCGGGCGACTGGCTGCTCAACGGTGCCGACGAGCAAGTCTCGACGGTGCTCGATTCGGTGACGCCGGGCAATATCGTGCTGCTCACCGATAGAGACGAATGCGCCGAGCAGATGCTCGAGGCGCTGCCGCAGATTATCGACGGCCTCATTGCCGACGGCTACAAGATCGTGACGCTCAGCGACCTGGTCAAGACGGACACGTCGCTGAGCAAAAAGCTCACCTCGCTGACGAAGGTCACCATGCCCAAGGACGCCGTGTTCCCCCAGCTTGCCGAGGACGAAGATACCACAGAGTAGTCATTGGGTAGTCATTTAAGAACGTCCCCAATGACTATGTCACGGATGCGTCAGCGTTTGGTATGCCTGCAATGTGCAGCGCATAAATTCGATGCCGCAGGGCGATGCTGATGCTATAGTTACTGCGGTTAATGAGGGTCAAGAGAAAGGTTACAGGTGAAATCCAAACCTCGACCATACAGTCGATGACCCCATGCAGGTGCTTTTTGCGCATGCACGGGGTGTAAGCGTCGAGCGGCGTGCCGCCCGCGCATGCGTATACATATCCAGAAGCCCCCGGACGTCGCACATGCGGCCGCGTCCGGAGGAATAATGATGGGGAGCACCATTGAATTATCTGAGTGAGATGCTCAAATTGCCGGTCTTGGACGTCGATGGAGAAAAGCTCGGCGTGGTGAACGATTTTGGTATTGCTACCGGCGAAGTTTTTCCGCACGTGACGTCGCTCGCGTTCCGCGGTCCCGGCAAGACGCCGTTTATGATCAGCTGGCGCAAATGGGTCGACCGTATCGACGAGACGGGTGTACACCTTAAGACGTCGGCCACCGAAATCCGTTTTTCGTACCTGCAGCCGACCGAACTCTTGCTTGCCCGCGACGTGCTCAACAAGCAGATTGTCGACACGCAGGGCATGAAAGTCGTGCGCGTAAACGACATCAAGTTTTCCATGTCGGGCGAAAATCAGCTGCGCCTGCTGGGCGCCGAAGTGGGCGCCCGCGGTCTGCTACGCGCGATCAGCCCCGCACTCGAGCATATCGTCGAAGGCTTTATGAAGCACCTGGGCAAGCCGCTCAGTGAGGACATCATCGCTTGGTCCTACATGGACCTGCTCGATCGCTCGACCAAGAACATTCAACTCTCGGTGTCGCATAAGACGCTCGGCGAGCTGCACCCTGCCGACATCGCCGACATTATCGAGCAGCTCGACCCGCGCCTGCGTGCGCAGGTGTTTGCACAGCTCGATACTGCCCAGGCCGCCGAGGCCATCTCGGAGTTCGATGACGACGAGCTTATGACCGAGATGCTCGAGGGCCTGTCCGACACGGACGCATCGTCGATGCTGGCCATGATGGACCCGGACGACGCCGCCGACCTGATCGACGAGCTCGATTACGAGAAGGCCGAGAAGCTCCTGCGCCTGATGGGCGTCAAGGAGGAGAAGGCGATTCGTAACCTGCTGGGCTATGAGGACAACACCGCCGGCCGCATCATGACCTCGGAGTTTGTCTCGCTGCCCGCCACGGCGACGGTCGGCGATGCCATCGAGGCGATTCGCAAACTCGATGAGGACTTCGAGAGTGTCTATTACGTCTATACCGAGGATCCGAGCGGCATGCTCACCGGCGTGCTCTCGCTGCGCACGTTGATCGTGGCCGACCGCGATGCCACGCTGGGCCAGCTCGCCTATCGCGACCTGGTCTACGTGTCGCCCGACGAGGACCAGGAAGACGTGACGGACGAGATGACCAAGTACGACCTGGTTGCCATCCCTGTCTGCGACGAGAACCGTCATATCCTGGGCATCGTGACCTTCGACGACGCCATGGACGTTATCGCCGAGGAGCATCAGGAGGACCTGCAGATCGCCGGTGTCGGCTCGGGCGATAGCGCGTCGGACGACTCGACGAACGTGCTCAGCTGGTTTGTGCATCGCCAGTACTGGGTTGTCGTGTGGGGCATTGCCTCGTGCATCATGGCAACGGTGCTGGGGACGGCGCTCGGCTCCGCGCATCTGGTGGTGTTCCCCATGTGCGCCATGCCGCTCGTGCTGCTTGCTGCCTCGCGCATGGTGTCGTTCGTCAAGAACTACTTCTTGGAGTATGACGGTCACGACGACGAGCCCAAGCCGTATCTGGGGTTCTTCTTCCAGAGCACGGGCATGGGCCTGATTCTGTCACTCGTGACCTACCTGTGCGCCCAGCTGGTGCGCACCGCCGCGTTCCCCGATGCGCCCATGTTTGAGGAGCAACTCTTTACCGGGTCCTTTAATATCGCTGCCATCATTTGCCTGGTTGGCAACATGAGCGCCGTGATTTACCTGATGGTGCTGTTCTGGCGTGACGAGCATGACCTCAACACGTCGGGCACCGCCATGAACGTTATTGCCGTCATGATCTCGTGCGTAGCGTACTGCGCCGCTGCGGTGCTGCTCACCATGTCGGTCATTGGCTAGGTGGTCGCGTGCAAAATACCAAGCAAAAGTCGGGCACCAAGCAAAAGTTGACCATCGCGGCCATCTTTGGCGCTATGGGCCCCGGTCTGCTGGCGGCGCTTTCGGGCAATGACGCCGGCGGCATTGCAACGTATTCCAGTGCGGGCGCCAGCTATGGCTACAAGATGCTCTGGATGCTTCCCGTCATGACTGTGCTGCTCATCGTGACGCAGGAGACCGCGGCGCGCTGCGGCTGCGTCACGGGCAAGGGCCTGGCATCGCTCATCCGCGAGCGCTTTGGCGTGCGCAAGAGTGTACTTGCTATGGCGGCGCTGTTGATCGCCAACACGGCTGTGACCATTTCGGAGTTTGCGGGTATCGCCAGCGGCCTTGCTCTCTTTGGCGTGCCGGCGAGCATCTCGGTGCCGTTGGTGGCGCTGCTGGTGTGGATGCTTACCATGTCGGGTAGTTTCCAGCGCATCGAGAAGATTCTGCTGCTGGTAAGCTGCGTCTTCGTGACCTATATTGTCGCCGCGTTTATGGCTGGCCCCAACTGGGGTGAGGTCGCGGTCGACCTGGTCGTGCCTAACATTCAAAATGACCCCAGCTACGTGTCGCTCGTGGTCGCAACGATCGGTACCACCATCGCGCCGTGGATGATTTTCTTGGCGCAGAACAACGTGGTCGACAAGAACGCGGGCGAGGACGATATCGTGCTGCAGCGCATCGATACCGTGAGCGGCTCGCTTGCCGCCGATGTCATTGCCGGCTTTATTATCATCACGACCGGTACGGTGTTGTTCCCGGCGGGCATTCAGATTAGCGATGCTGCCGATGCTGCCCGTGCGCTGGAGCCTATTGCGGGTCAGTGGTCCACGGTACTGTTTGCCTCGGGCCTGGTCGCGGCGAGCTTCTTGGCTGCCTGCGTGCTGCCGGGCGTTACGTCGAGCGCTATCTGCGAGGCATTTGGCTGGGAGCGCGGTGCCGACCGCAGCTGGGACGAGGCCCCGGTCTATCGCGGCATCATTACGGCCATCATCGGTATCTCTGCCGTGCTGGTGCTTATGCCCGGCGTCGATCTGTTCCAGATTATGATGACCTCGCAGGTCATCAATGGCGTGCTACTGCCCGTGGTTCTGGTGTTCCAGGTGGTTATTGCCGCTGACCGTCACATTATGGGCACTAACCGCAACGGCCGCGTGTGGAATGTGCTCACTTGGGCGACTATCGGTGTGATTACGGTGCTCACGGTCGTCATGTTTGTTCTGCAGGCGATGGGTTACAGCGCTTAGCGCCTCTTTTGGACTCCAAACAGGCCGCAGCGATGGGCTGCGGGCTGTTTTTGTCTGCTATAGGGTGTTAGTTATATGGCAGTGGGCAAAAAATGCCAAATATGAGTACTGTTGCTAAGTGAATAGCATTTACATTCAAGAAGATAATAAACATAACCTATAGTATGTTCATTAAAATTGGCTCCAATACGCCTTAAACCAGTCAGGTTGGCTGCTTTAGGGGGTTGTAGGGTTCGCTCGGACGTCATTTTGGGTGGTTTTGCCTGCTACTAAAATGGTAACAGTACTCATATTTGCCCTTTTTTGCCCACAGACCTTTGAGGGTGCGGCGAAAAGGGCTTGTTTTGATTGTTTGGGGCAGGCGCGAGGCGCGGAAACGATGTCTGGAGCGACGGAGCGGCCTGGAATTCATCCGTAGAGGTCTTCATTGGCTGCGCCAGGAGTGTCCCTAGGTACCGGTACATAAGGAACGTCCCTAACTGCCGGAGGGGGCGTCTGCCGTGGCAGACGCCCCCTCCGGATGTGGGAAGTTTGCGCTGCAGGTTACTTGTCGGTGCCCAACTTGTGCGGCTTGAAGGCAAGCGCATTGATGAGTGCGTCGGTGGCAGACTTGACGGCTGCCGGCTGCGGATCGTTGACGTGATCCTCGGGATGCACGGGCAGGTCCTTCTTGACTGCATCGTGGATCAAGTTGAGGTACTCAGTCACGCCAGTGGTCGATAGGTGCGTGCCATCGCCATCGAACAGGTCGTTGCGATTGGCACTGTATCCGTACCAGTCGATAACGCGCACGTTTTTGTAGCGCGTAGCGGCGTTGGCGATGGCCTGGTTGGTAGAACCAACCCATGGCTGCGGGCTGCGCGTGTTCACAAACACCACAATACGCTTATCTCCTGCATCGGCCATGATGGCGTCGATCTGGTCGTCGGTTACCAAGCCGTTGGTGCCCAGCGCAAAGACCACGATCTTGCCGGCAAGGTTCTGTTGGAGATAGCCCTCAAATGTCGCGCGGCCCGCATCAAACTGGCGGCCCTTTTCGGCATCGATGTGACTGTGGGGGAATACGCCGTCAAAGGAATCGACGGCGCGCAGCGACACGGAGTCACCGATCATTAGCAGGTCGTAGGAGCCATCGGGGAAGCCGTCGTTGTCCTTGTCGGTGTCGTCGGCTGCCTGTTGGTCCGTTGGCGCGGTGTTCTTGGCTTCCTTGTTGAGGACTTCGGCGCCCTCACCGCTCAGTGCAGACGTCTCGGGCACAAAGACCAGGCCGCCCAGTGCAACGACCAACACGACAGCGCAGGCTGCGCAGACAGGGACGTGCGCGCGCACCCAGTTGGCGGGCGTGGTGGTGCCGTCGCGGAACTCGGATACGGTGCGCCCAAAGGCGCCCTTTCTAAACGGCGTCTCGATAAAGCGATATGAACATTCGGCTACGGCGACCACCAACAACACCTGCAAAATGTACTGCCACCACGGCGTATCGTTGATGTTGGCGACCGGGTTCATGAGCAACAGTAGCGGATAGTGCCACAGGTAGATGCTGTACGAGCGCTTGCCAACCCACACGAGCGGCTCGGCGGACAGTGCGCGGGCAACCATTCCCTGGGGCTGCACGCAGGCCGCGATGACCATGAGCGTGAGGATGGAGCATAGCAGCGTGCCGCCGCGATACTGGAACGCGGTGTAGCCGTTGGTGAGCGCGACCATGGCGGCAAGGCCAACCAGACCCACGACGCCCAACACATCGATGGATGCGGGCGAGGACCAAAAGCGCACGAGGGCGCTCGGCTGTGCCGGGACGGTCTCGGCTGCGTTGTCGGCCTTCTCGCCAGGCTTGCCCTCGGCGTTCTTGCCGTGCTTGGCGGCGCCAGCCAGGCGATTGAGCCCCAAACGATGAGCGAGACGCACCGGCGCCAGGTCGCGATCGGGGATAAAGGCCATCCAGGCGCCCAGCAGCAGCGAGAAGACGCGGGTGTCGGTGCCGTAGTACACGCGGCTGGGGTCGGCGGCAGGGTTGTAGAGCACCATCATGGCAAGGGCGGATACCGCTGCGAGTCCCAGGACCACACGGCGCGTGTTGGGTTTGCTCACATGCATGGACACCATGGCAAACAGCAGCGGTGGCCAAACCAGGTAGAATTGTTCCTCGATGGCGAGCGACCAAAAGTGCGTAAGCGGCGAGGGGTCGCCCAGGGCGTTGAAGTACGAGACGTCCTGCATAATCTGCCACCAGTTGTTAAAGAACAGCAGCGACGGCAGAATGTCGGGACGCATCTTGGTGAGCATCACGTGGTTGAAGACGGTGCACAGAGCACAGGTCACCACCACAACGGTCACCACGGCGGGGACCAGGCGACGGATGCGGCGGATCCAGAAGCTCTTGAGGTCGATGCGGCCGGTCTTAGCGACTTCGTTGAGTAGCAGGCGTGTGATCAGATAGCCCGAAAGCACAAAGAAGATCGTGACGCCAAGCAGGCCGCCCTGAGCCCACGTGAGGTTGAGGTGATAGAGCACCACCGCGACGACGGCAAGCGTGCGCAGGCCGTCAAGGGCAGGGATGTAGCGGGACTTGGGGCGAGCAGGCGTCTGCTCCGCGGCGGGAGTGTTGGCGCGGCCCGCGTTGTTGGCAGAAGCGCGATGGGGGCTCGCGGTGCGTCGCGGCTCGTTGGCACGGCGTTCGCCCTTCACGCGTTCGTGCGGCGCCGGCTCGTTGCCCGTGCGGCGTCGACCGCGCGAGCCCGATTGCGAGAATTGTTCCATAAAACATCATCCAATGACGAGAATAATCAGCACGTATTCATTGTAGCTGCCTGCCCCTGTGAATGCTTGCTGCTGGCGCAAGCTCAAGCGCGCGTCCACATCAAAGTGGACTAAAGTTATAGGGGGTGCGAGAGTGCACAATCGTTGGTCGACGGTGGGCGCAAAGCCTGAAGACGAGGAGGTTTCCATGGCAGATCGCGGCATCGTTGCGGTGTTCGGCAGCATGAACATGGACCTTTCGGTGGCGTGCGAGCGCATACCGCGTGCGGGCGAGACCGTCGGCGGCAGCGGGTTTATCACCAACGCCGGCGGCAAGGGCGCCAATCAGGCCGTAGCTGCCGCGCGTATGGGCGCGTGCACGCACATGATCGGCGCGGTCGGTCGCGACGCGTTCGGCGCATCGCTCGTGGTGGGGCTCCAAGACACCGGCGTGGACTGTGACTTTGTAGTGCATCGCGATGACGTGGAGACGGGAACGGCGACCATCATTCGCTGCGAGGGCGACAACCGCATCGTACTGTCACCGGGCGCCAACCATGCGCTTGCGGGCGCGGACGTTGCCCGCGCGCTGAGGCGTCTGGTGGCCCATGAGCTCGACGGCGACGCCAGCGAGATTGCCCCGGCTGCCGGAAGCGTCTTTATCGCCCAGGGCGAATGTGACCTTGCGGCGACGGCCGAGGCGCTTGTTTGTGCTCACGAGCTGGGGTTCTATACGGTCTTTAATCCAGCGCCTGCCTGCGAGCTGCCTGCGGAGGTCTGGCCTGCGGTCGACCTGGTCTGCCCCAACGAGACCGAGTGCCAGGTTCTGACGGGCATTCTGCCCACGGATGATGCAAGCTGCGTCGCGGCGCTCAATGCGCTGCTCGACAAGGGTGCCGGGGCTGCGGTCATCACGTTGGGCGGTGCCGGCTCGGTTACGCTCGGCGATGGCGGTGAGCTGCTGCGCATGCCGGCACTTTCGAGTACGGTAGTCGATACCACGGCCGCCGGCGATACGTTTATCGGCGCGTTGGCGGCGGCTCGCCTAGAGGGCCTGCCGCTCTTTGAGTGCATGGCCGCGGGTGCTCGCGCCTCGGCAGTGACGGTGTCGCGCCTGGGCGCTCAGCAATCGATTCCCACGCGCGCCGAAGTTGAACATTGGTTTGGTTAAACGATAAAGACGGAGAAGCGGAGTAGAACAATGACAACCAAGAAGCTGATCCTTGATCTGGATATGGGTGTGGACGATGCGATGGCGCTGGCCTATGCCATCGCGAGCCCCGAGGTGGAGCTCGTGGGCATCACCACGTGCTTTGGCAACGTGCGCGTCGAGCAATCGGCGCACAACTGCCTTGCGGTGCTCGATCTGCTGGGTCGCCCCGAGGTTCCGGTGTACCTGGGTGCCGACCGTCCTCTGCAGGCGACTGAGCCCTATACGCCGCCGGCGTCCACCGCGCTCATTCACGGCAAGAACGGCATCGGCGGCGCGAGCGTGCCCGCGTCGCCCTACGAGCCGGTGGGGGCGACCTCGGCCGACGGCAACGCTGCGGTCGATTATCTGATCGATGCCGCGCGCACCTATGGTCCCGATCTGGTCTACGTAGCGACTGGCCCGCTCTCCAACCTGGCGCTCGCCCTGGAGCGCGATGCGGCGGCGATGATGTCCATCGGCCGCGTGGTCGTGATGGGCGGCGCCCTTACCGTGCCCGGCAACGTGAGCGCGGGCGCCGAGGCCAATATGGCGAGCGACCCCGAGGCAGCCGACGCGGTGCTGCGCTCGGGCCGTAAGCTCACCATGGTGGGTCTGGACGTGACGCATCGCGTGGTGCTCACACGCCGCGACATTGCCGGCTGGACGGGCTCGGGCACCATGGCGGGCTGCGCATTTGCGAGCATGGTCGAGCACTACATTGGCTCGTACGAGATGAACGCACCCTACCTGGGTGGTTGTGCGCTGCACGATCCGCTGGCCGTTGCCGTGGCGATCGACCCCACGCTCGTAGGTGCGCTCGGCTGCAACCTGCGTGTTGATCTGCTGGGCGAGTACCGCGGTCGCACCATCTGCGATGAGCGCCGCCTGTCCGATCCGGACAAGAGCGCGCTTGTGGCACTGACCGTGGATGCTCCGCGCTTCCTGTCCGAGTTCAAGACGCGTATGGCCCGTGTCCTTGGCTAAGTTGTCTTTTTGGACGGGGCTTTTTTGACTGGTATGATTGGTACGACCATTCGAACCAGCTAAAAGAGCCCCGTCCCAATTTGACTATCGAGAGGATCTGCCATGGAGCGCATCGCCAGCTTTTCCGTTGATCATCTGCTGCTTGAGCCCGGCGTGTATGTGAGCCGCATCGACCGCGATCCGGCGACCGGTGCTGCCGTCACCACGTTTGACCTGCGCCTGACCACGCCCAACAAGGAGCCGGTCATGAACACCGCCGAGTGCCACACCATCGAGCACCTGGGTGCAACGTTCTTGCGCAATCATGCCGAGTGGTCGGGCCGCATTGTCTACTTTGGCCCCATGGGCTGCCGCACGGGCTTTTACCTCGTTGTGTTTGGCGAGGTGACGAGCGAGGAGATCCTGCCGCTCGTGCGTGAGCTGTTCGAGTTTGTCGCCGACTTTGAGGGCGATGTCCCCGGTGCCGCTCCCGAGGAGTGCGGCAACTACCTGGACCAGAACCTTCCCATGGCTAACTGGCTCGCGCGCCGTTACCTCGACCGCGACCTGGCCGATATCGACGAGAAGCACCTGCACTATCAGCAGGCATAAGGGCTTTATCGCCCAAAACGCGCGCATTGGGCGCCTTCGCTTATGCGGGGGCGCCTTTTTGTTGATTGGTCGGGACGAGCGTTCAAAAT
Organism: Collinsella sp. CLA-ER-H3; assembly: GCF_040092425.1. Taxonomy (NCBI): domain Bacteria; kingdom Bacillati; phylum Actinomycetota; class Coriobacteriia; order Coriobacteriales; family Coriobacteriaceae; genus Collinsella; species Collinsella sp. CLA-ER-H3. The sequence goes on along the minus strand of NZ_JBBNLP010000003.1, from coordinate 163,475 downwards.
CGCTCATGTTTGTTCTAGAATGTTCGTATAGTCACATTTACGAACAGGAGTGAACATGCATATCTGCTCTGTCAACGATCCCGAGTTCAAATCCTATGGCAACGTTTGGAATAACGTTCCGTCCGAGCTCACGTCGCCCGTGCTCGAGGCGCTTTCTGCCACGTCCATTCCCGAGGGCAGCAAGTACGTAGCAAGTGCGCCGGAGCTCGAGGGCGTCAAGGATGCCGATAAACTGGGCTTTCTCATGTTTGGCGGCCGACCCTTCCAGCTGGGCTGGTGCAATGGCCACAACACGCAGCTCAACTGCCTGGAGTATCACCGCGCCAGCGAGTTCAACCTGGGCGCGCGCGACTTTATCCTGCTCGTGGCGCATCGCTGGGAGATCGAGGACGGTAAGCTCGACACCGCGTGCGTCAAGGCGTTCCGCGTGCCGGCGGGTACGGTCGTCGAAGTCTTCAACACCACGCTCCACTACACGCCCTGCATGGTCGATGACGGCGGCTTCCAGGTGATGGTGGCGCTGCCGGCGGGCACCAACGGCCCGCGCCCCGAGGCTGCATCCGACATGCCTGCTGCCGGCGACAGCTACTGCTACTGGAAGGCCGACAAGTGGGTCCTCTGCCACGCCGACAGCCCCAAGGCAGCCGAAGGCGGCTACGTAGGCCTCATCGGCAAAAATCTCGACATCACCGTGGACTAGCGCATCGCCCCAAACCACCACAAAGGTGCCTGTCTCCTTTGCGGTGGTTTGGGGCGGGCAGATATCGGGAAGTGCCAGACGGGGGAGGCTGCCGGGCGCCTTGCCGTCTGCGGATTTTGGGACATGTGGCCCGCTTTTTGAGCCTGCCTGTCGGTACACTAAAAGCACTATGGGTACCCGCGAGCGACATATCGGCAACGCGGCCGCCCGATCCGCACCCGTGGCGGATCCCAGGGGCGGCAGGCTCTTCGCCATGCCGCGATTCCTTGTTGGCATAACACATCAGGTGTACCGCCACCGCGTCTTTGCTATCGCCGGTGTCATCACCGCGATGTTCCTCATGCTTTTGGCAGTCTTGCCGGCGCTGTTCGCCTTCGACCCCAAACTTTCTAACGCCGTGCCCGCCTATAGCGAGGTGTCCGAAGAGGTCGTGGATGCGCTCGTCCATTCGAGCTCTCTGCCGTTGCTTGTTGCCGCAATTGCATTTTCGATCTGGGGCGTATCGGTCTATCTGCGCTGTTTGGACTATGTGTTGCGCCGCCGTCTTGTTGCCATCGCCACCATCTGCGCCCTGTGGATGATCGAAGTCATTCTCAAGTACAAGTCGTTCACGCCGTTCTATGCCACCGTGCTGTGGTACCTGTACTACGTGCCCATGACGCTCATTCCGCTGCTCTACCAGTTGTGTGGTCTGCGCCTTGCGGGCCTGGAGCAACACCGCCTGGGTCGCCGCTACTGCGCTGCGCTGTGGATTATGGCTATCCTGCTTATCGGATTTGTGCTCACCAACGATTTTCACCAGCAGGTCTTCCACTTTGACCGTACAAGCGACACCTGGAGCAACGATTACACGTACGGCTGGGGTTATTTCGCCGTCCTCGTGTGGACGGCCTTTAACTTTGTGGCCTTTTTTATCCTGGTGGGCCGGTCCTCGTCCTTTCGCATCCAACGTTTCTCGGGCACGGCGGCGCTCGTGCTGCTGGGCGGCGCGTTCTTTGCCATCTCATATGCGTTGCGCGTGCCTTGGGCATGGAGGCTCAACTTCTCGCTCGTCTATTGCGTCTTGTGCGTGGTGGCGATGGAAATCTGTCTCGATTGCGGTGTCGTTCCGTCATATCACGACATCGCCGGCATTTTCGACACCTTGCCGCTTGACCTCAAAGTTCTAACGCGCGACCTGCAGGAAGTCTATGCCACGCCAGTGTCAAAGCCAATGCCGGTGGGCGTGCGCGAGGAGTTGCGGACCCAGGCGCACAGCCGCGCCCATGCCTTTGCCGTGGCGTCCGATCCCGATGTGATGTGCCGTGCCTTTCCACTGCTGGGCGGATCGGCCCTGCTTGCCCAAGACGTGTCGGATCTCAACGAGCTTAACCGTGAACTGGCACATCGTCGTATGGAGCTGCAGCGTCAAAATGAGCTGCTCGCCGCCGACTACGACCTTAAGACGCACCTGGCAGACCAAGAGGCCGAGACCTTGCTGGTCCAAGACGTGGACCAGGCGCTTGCCCGCGCGCTCGAAGGGATGTACGACCTGCTGAGCTCGCTGCCGCCGTTGACCGATGAATCGTCTTCGCACGAGCGTTACCGCATGCTGCAGCGCGCCAAGATGCTCGTCGCCTATTGCAAGCGCAAGGGGTCGCTCACGTTGGCACAGCACGGGGAGAGCGGTTTTGATTGCGACCGCATTCAGCTCATTGCCAACGAGCTCGCAAGCGACCTGCGCACCATCGATATCGATTGCGCCTCGATTATCGCCATACGGCGCCCGATGCACGCCAGTACGGTAAGCGCCCTGTACGACTGCGTGTATGACTTTGCGTTTTTTGCCTACACCACCGACCATCCGGCGCTTATGTATCACTTGGGCGATCATGACCGATGCAGTGTCGAGCTGCGTGCCGCGCTTTTTTCCAACGATGATGCAGATCTTTCGCAGACGCCCGCTGCGCAAGAGCTCGAAAGCGCTCTGCAAGGGCGCAACGTGGCATACCGCCTTGAGGGCGAGCCCGGCCAGCTGCGCATGATCGTCTTGATGCCGAGGGCGGGTGAGTGACGATGCAGATTTCGCTCATTCTTCCCCAAATCGTTGCGCTCGATGTTGTCTTTGCCCTGGCTGCGTGTCTGCAGACGATCCACGTCCCGCTCATCGCATCGCGCCGCTCGTCCTATAACCGTAAGGTGATTTGTGCCTACGAGGCGAGCCTTGTGCTTCACCTAATTATTTCGGTGCTCATCTTGTTCGCGTCGTCTGGCTCATATCTGGTGGCGCCGCTTGACGTTTGCGCCAGGGCAATGGGCGGAGCGTTGTGGCTCAATGCCGTGATCTTTGCCTACGGCATGGTGCTTATGGTGCACTATCGTCGCCCCGTCATGCTGGCCGAACTGTTGCTCGTTGCCGCCGTGACACCGCCGGTGGTTTTTGCCATGGGCTCGGCGTGGACCACGGTCCTTATCGCAGAGGGAGCGTTTTTCCTGTTCCGCTCCATTGCGGCGCTCTTGATGGATGTCCGCAACCGCCAGGAGGATATCACCGCGTTCTCGACGATCGAAACCATCAACGTGATTCCCGTGGGCATCCTGTATCTGGACCCGAGGGGCCGTCCGCTGCTCATGAACCGCTGCATGCGAAAAAACCTGGTGGAGCTTCATATGCCCACCGACCTAGGCGATATGAGCGGTACATGGAACGACCTGCGCAAACTCAGCATGCAAATGCCCGAAAGCAGCCAGAACCGCGTGCGGATTAATCTGGACCGCTTTGGTGAGGCGCGCGTTGTGGTCGAGGTTTCTCCCGCCGAGATTCGCTTGTTCGTGCACGATGACGTTATGGTTTCGGGCCGCCTCTTCGAGCGCATTATCGGTCTGGATGTAACAGAGTATGCGCATGCCCATGATCGCCTAGCGCAAGCCAACCACCTGCTTGAGCTTGCGGGCCAAGAGCTCCAAGCCCAGATCGAAGAAGTCAAAAAAGTTGCTGACAATGCGGCCTATCTGCGTATGCGCGCTCGCGTGCACGACGTGATCGGGCAGCGCCTGTCCATTCTCCATCGTTATCTGGAGGAAGGGCGCCTGGATGACGAGTCACTCGAGCAGATCGACCCGCTGCTGCGCTCAATCGCTGCCGATCTGCGCAGCGGGGGCGACAGCGAACCGGCAGAGCAACTGGGCGATATCGTCCATGCCTTTGGCCTGGTGAGCGTGCAGATCGATGTGGAGGGCGAGCTGCCAAACGACGCGCGTGTCGCCGCAGCATTTTTGCAGATTATCCGCGAAGCCTCGACCAATGCCACCAAGCATGCACAGGCCCATCAGGTCCATGTGCGCCTGTGGCAGGAGGGGACAGAAGACGGCGCTGTCGCGCGGATGGTCGTTTCTAACGACGGCGCGCCTGCACCCGTATCGTATCGCGAGGGAACGGGTATCCCAGGTATGAGGCATGTCGCACAGAATCTGGGCGGCAGCCTGGAAGTCCACACCGCCCCGCCCTTCACGCTTACGGTGTCCATTCCGCTCGCCTCCAGCGCCACGGCCCAAAGGAGAAGTTCATGATTCGCGTGTTAATCGTCGAAGACCAGGCCATCCTGCGCGAGAGCCTCGCGCGCTCCGTCGGTGACCAGCCCGATATGACCGTCGTCGCCGCGATCGCCGATGCCTCCGAGGCCTTGGGTGTCGCGCTCAAGGAGCGTCCGGACATGATACTGATGGATGTGTGCACCGAGCACGATTCCAACGGCATCGTGGCGGCGGCGCGCATTAAAGAACAACTGCCCGAGTGCCGCGTCATTATCATGACGGGTATGCCCGAGATCACCTTTGTGGACCAGGCACGCGAGGCGGGCGTCGACAGCTTTGTGTATAAGAACGTCGGTATCGACGAGCTATTCGCCGTGATGCGCTCCACGCTGGCGGGTTACTGCACGTTTCCCAAGCCGCCCGAGAGCATCTTCTCGGGCACGGCGGCCCTCGACGATGTCGAGCTATCGATCTTGCGCCTTGCCTGCGAGGGCAAGAGCCGCCGCGAAATCGCGGCCGAGCTGTTTATGAGCGAGGGCACCATCAAACGCCGCATCTCGGAGATCCTCAACAAGACCGGCTACGACAACATCATGCGCCTGGCCGTGCACGCGGTAACGGAGGGCAGCATCGTTCCCAACATGGAGCGCTAACGCTCGTTACGCATCGGCATAAAAGCGGCGGGGCCGCAGGATCATTTCCTGCGGCCCCGCCTGACATGTGCGCGGATGTGTCCGCCAATCCGCGGCTATCGGTGTCCGCCGTTACGCGATGGTTGCGCTGTAGGAGGCGACGTCCTCGTAGGAATCGGTCAGGTAGGCGTCGATGCCGATGGTCGTGTTGACCAGGTCGTCAAGACTGTCAAGTTCGCCGCTCGAGAACGTGAATTCCTCGGTGGCGCTGGTGCCGGGCATCAGGTTAGCCGAGAACCAGGGTTCCTTCATGGTGCCGTTGACGTTGGTCTTGCCGGAAGGAGCGTAGAAGGTCAGGTCCTTGTCGCTCTTGTTGGTGATGTTGACGACAAAGCCGATGTCGCCCCAGTCGTCCTTGAACTTCTCGGTGATGGTGATGGTGCACAGATCGTCATCGGCGACGGTGACGGCGGGGGAGATTTCGACGTTCTGGACATCGTCGTCTTCGACGGCCTCATCGATCTCCTCTTCCTTCTCGGCCGCCTCGCGATCCTTCTTCACCGTACCGGACAGGTCCTTGTCGGACTTGGTAAAGACAAGATTGCCGTCATCTTCTTCGAGGATGAGTTTGCCGTCCTTGAGCTTCATGTCGTGCGACTCATCTTCGGCGGTGATGGTTACGGTGGTGGCGTCCTTTGCCTCCCATTTAAGGTCGACGACTTCAAGGAACAGGTCGAGGGCGCCTGTACCGTCCTCATCGAGAATCAGGACGCAGTGGACACCCCAATCCTCGAGCATCTTCATGTACTCATCGGTCAGCTCTTCGCCATCCACGGTTCCACCCGAGAGTTCCCAGCTGCCGACGAAGTTGGCCTTGGGGTCTTTGCCGCCGCCGCTGCAGCCCGTCAGGGCAAAGGCGAGCGCCAGGACGCATGTCAGAAATGCGAGTACGGACTTTTTGAACGTTGTCTTCATGGTGTCCTCCTTTATCGAACGAAACCCATAGAAGCAAATGCGGGGGTGGCGGATCCCCCGCCAATTACCAGATAGAGGGGCTAGGGCCGGGGCGTTCCGCAGTTGCTGCAGAACTTGCCGCCGTTTTCGCTGCCGCAGTTGGGGCAGAACCACTTGGCCGGTGCCGGGGCGGGTGCGGGACTGCCGCACTCGGAGCAGAACTTGCCGGTGTTGGTGGCGCCGCAGCTGCAGGTCCATGCGCCGGCCGCAGGTGCGGCGGTGGGTGCCGGTGCGGGAGTCGGAGCCGGCTGCGGGGCAGCCTGCTGCTGTGCCTGACCGGCGGCGAACAGCTGGCTAGCGTTCATGCCGCCCATGCCACCTGCCATGCCCATGCCCATAAAGCCTGCCATCGCGCCGTTGGGGTTGGCGGCTGCCGCGCGCATTGCGTCGCTCTGGGCGCTGGCAATGTTGGCGGCTGCCATGGTGGGATCGCGCATGACCGCGGCTTTCTGCAGGTCCTTGATCATCTGCTCGTCTTCTTGCGAGGCGGCGATGGAGTTGACGCCAAAGCTCACAATCTCGACACCACGCAGGTCGCGCCAGTCGGCAGAGAGGACCTCGTTGAGCGCGCGGGCGAGCTCGGTGGTGTGGCCGGGGATGGCGCTGTAGCGGATGCCCATCTCCGAGATCTTGGCAAAGGCGGGCTGCAGGGCGGTGAGCAGCTCGGACTTAAGCTGGCTGTCGATCTTGTCGCGCGTGTAGCTATCGGTCACGTTGCCGCATACGTTGGTGTAGAACAGCAGCGGGTTGGTGATGCGGTACGAATACTCGCCGTTGCAGCGCACGGAGATGTCGACGTCCAGGCCAATGTTGTTATCGACCACGCGGAAGGGCACGGGCGAGGCGGTGCCGTACTTGTTGCCGATGATCTCCTTGGTGTTGATGAAGTAGACGCGCTGGTCCTTGCCCGCGTCGCCGCCAAAGGTAAAGCGGCTGCCGATATTGGCGAAGGTCTCCTTGATGGAATCGCCCAGGTTGCCGCTAAAGACGCTCGGCTCGCTGCCGGTATCGAAGACAAACTCACCGGGCTCCAGCGCGACTTCGATGATCTTGCCGTTTTGCACCACGAGCATGCCTTGTCCGTCGTTGACGGCGATGACCGAGCCGTTGGAGATGACGTTGTCCTCGCCGCGCGTGTTGGAGCTGCGGCCACCGGTACGTTTGCTGCCCTTGCAGGCCAAGACGTCAGCAGGCATCGATTCGCAGTAGATAAATTCCTTCCACTGGTCGGCCATGACGCCGCCGGCAGCTCCCAATCCAGCTTTCAAGAGTCCCATGGTGATCTTCCTTTCTCGTCAAAGGCCGGGTGGTATTGGTTGGATTGCTTAGTCGTCCTTGTCGTCTTTCATGACAACGGTGGTCTCGGTGTGGCTGAAGGTGTCGTGCTTCTCGGTCAGGTCGAGCTCGCCACAATACTCATCGGCACAGGTTGCTTCGTTGGCCGTCTTGAGCTGGCCTACCAGTAACACGTCTCCGATAATCACGATGATCAGCGGCGCGATGATATTGATGAGGATGCCCTCGATATCAAAGGTGAGGTAATCCGGATCGAAGGCGTATTCCCCCATAAAGAGAATCTGGGAGAGGATAAATCCGATCATAAAGAACAGCACCGAGGCGATGACGAGCTTGGGCTTGGAGCAGGGGAGCTCGCCGACCAAGCGACCGGTCTGGCCGTTCATGGCAAACAGGTAGCTCTTGCCGTTCCACGAGGTGGAGAGCATCCAGACGGGGAACAGGGCGTAGTCGCTGTCTTCCCAGGTGTAGTCGAGCTGCTTGCTTTCGACCGTGGCATCGTCGTATTCGTCGACGACGGTCTCGCGCAGGGCCGAGATTGTGCTTTCTTCCATACGGCGCTCGGCGCGCGCCTTGCAGGTCTCGCAGTCCTCGTCGTAACGGTTGGCGATGTAGCCGGGCATATATGCGACCGAGAACGGACGCAGTGCGTCGTAGTCAAACGGCTCGATGGCGTCCATGTGGCCGTCGGGCATCTTGGATGATCCGTCGACGGGCACGCGCTTAAACGAGATATTGCCCTTGCGATAAGCATCGTAGTGGTCGGTGGTCGTGACGGTGCGATCGGATTCCTCGGTCACGGTCTCGTTGGTCGCGTCAAAGTATACTTCGCCGTCAACGCGGGCGCCGTAGAGCCAAAACGGCACGTAGACACCTTGGACCTCGTCGATGTGGTTGCCGGTGACAAAGCTCTTGGGCAGCAGGATCTTGCCCTTGTAGTGCTCCTTGAGTGCGGTCATGACATCGTCGCGTCCGAGTTTAAACGGAATCACCAGGTCGGGCGAGAAGTCGCCAGAGAGCTGGCCGGGCGCCACGGCGGAGTTGCCGCAGTACGGGCAGGTGGTGACGGCGACGGTGCCGTCGGACACGAGCTCGGCGCCGCACGACGAGCAGATGTAGCCGGCGTTTTGGGCGAGTTCCTGCACCGCGTCGTCGGCGACGGGCTTGGGCGTTGCGGCTGCTGCATCGGCTTTGGCATCTGCCTTGTCCTGGCGCTCGCGATAGAGGGCCTCGACTTCTTCGACTTCAAAACGAGAATCGCAGTAGTCGCAGACGAGCTTTTGCTCGGCACTGGCAAAGTGAAGGGGGCCGCCACACGCGGGGCATTGATAGTTGATGCTCTCAAAGGCCATGATCGGTCCTTTCGCTGCCGGAGGCTATGCGCCGATGGCGCCGCCGCAGTATTCGCAGCGCCCGCTGGCATCGGGAATGGTGGTGGCTCCGCAGAAGGGGCAGGTCACCGCGGTCTTGGGGGCTTTGGCGGCCACGACGCTGTCGCGCGTCTCCTGGCGCAGCTGCACCAGCGCATCGCGGACTTCGGTTGCCTGGCGCTTGGCCTCGCGATATTCGATGGAGCCGCGCTGATCGATGGTGGAGTCGTTCACGCGCAGGTTGATCTCGGTAAAGTACGGCGTGTTGACGTGGATGGTCAGATTAAAGTCGTAATCCAGGTCGTAGCGCGGCGGGTTGTAGCTCTCGCGCTCGCCGTCCTTGGTCTCGCGATAGATCTCGGTGCGTTGCTCGTCGATATCCATATCGCAGCCGAGTACCTGCGAGAACTCGATGATGTCGGGATTGGCGTCGCGCCAGCGGCTCTGCGAAGTGATGATCAGCAGGCCCGCGTCCTCATCGAGCATAATATTGGTGCGCCCGGCAGAAAGCGTGCGCGTGGGGTTGAACGAAGACAGGCGTTCGGCGTTGGCCTCGCGGTAGGCGAGTTGCTCACGGATATCGTCCGCGGTGCTGGAGCGATAGCCGTGAAAGTAGGGGGAGAGCTTGCCGGCGCACTCTTTGCACAGGTAGCCTTCATTGATTTTTGTCTTACCTAGAAGTCCCAGCTCGGTACCGCAAATCGCGCACTCTTTCTTCTCGAACATCTTGTCAAAGAAGCCCATGGCTGCCTCCCATCAACAGGTAGCGTGTGTCACTTTTGATGATGGGGGAGTGTGCGATTCTTCGCGATACCCAGACGGCTCAAGGAGTCTCCACAACTGGGACACATGGCCCATTTTTGACTAGTCGTTGGGGACGTTCTCAAACGACTAGTCGCGGGGGACACTCTTCGGCCACTCATTGGGGACGTACTTAAATGAGTGGTAGTTGGAGACACTCCTGGCCGAGCTAGAGATCGCGCGCGTCCCTTCTGGTCCATGCGGCTCAAAATCGCGGCGTGATGTGGACGGCTGGGGTCGAATTGGCAACATTTCGAGCCTGGCTTCGATATTGAGACTGGTTCTTTATTAAAATAGATTTCCAGACAATTGAGCGGCTGGGGGGTTAACCATGAGGGGCATGGGAGACACAACCGCATATTTGCGTCGGGGCATTCGGGAGATTATATGCCTGGCGCTGTTCTTCTTCACGTTTTTGGCGTGCGAGTATCTCTTTGATGTACGCATGGCCGAGTTCGTGCCATCGAGTGAGGTCGTCATCTACGAGAGCATCGTTGTCGGCGCGAGCGTGATTGGCTTTTTCGTGCGCCCATTTCTGTACTATCGCCTTCCCCAGACGATCGATGCGACGAGCGATATTACAGGCGTGCTGTTGGTATCGGCGTTGCTGCTGATGATTACGGCAGTGCGGTTTGAGGTAGTAATTGCCGGCGGCCTGGTGGCGTGCTGCGCCCTGGGCTATTGCGGATCGACCGCCCATGCCAATCTTGCGCGGCGTTTTGCGCAGACGCCCTGCCTGGCGCGCGCCGCCGCACTTTCCTATGCCATGGGCGTTCTGGTACAGGTGATCAACCACATGGTGATGCCTGTCGGTATTCCTCAGCAGGCTGTTCTGGTCGTCTGTGCCATCGCGCAGGTGGCGTTGCTCCACGGTGCCCGACGCGCCAAGCTGCGCGACGAGTCCGACCCCAACTTTGAACCCAGTGCTGCCGGGCTTTCGGTAGATGCTCTGGAATATGGCGCCAAGTGGCATGACGATCCCGAGGCAAAGGCGGCATTCCGTCGCGCCGTAGTTCGCCTGACCGTGGCGACGGCGTATCTTTCCAGCGTATTCGCCGCTCTCAACGCGGGCTTCACGACCTTGCATGCTGTCGGAGCCGTCGATTTGGGCGATTGGCCGCGCCTGCTGCTTGTCGTGAGCTCGTTGGTCGCTGGCGCACTATTTGACCTGCACGGCCGCTCGTATATGAATATCGGCATGACATGTGCCGCCATACTGTCCACGCTTTCGTTCTTTGTGCTCATCGTCGATGGCAATGGCGGCAACGAGCTTGCTGCCACGATCATCTTTTATCTGGGCTCAGGCTTCTTTGTGGTGTTCTTTACCACAAAATATGCCGCCGTCTCGCTTTATGCGCGCTGGTCATATTTTTGGCCGTGCATGGGTCGCGTCGTCAACAACGTGTGCTCGATGTTCGTGACGGCGCCGGCAGTGGCGATCATCTCGAGTCAAAACGTGCTGGCTGCGGTCGGCGCGGCGCTCGTGATGTTTGTGGGCATTGCGATTACGCTGCTGGGACAGTTGGGGCAACGAGCCGATGACGCCGTGATACGGGGCGAGCTGGCACCTGCCACCGATGATCTTGGTGGGGATCTTGCGCCCACGTGCTCCGACTCCGTGCCCGTGGAGGCAGCGGAGCTCACGTCAGATGAGCGCCTCGATGCTTTCGTCGTCACCTTTGGGCTTACAGAGCGCGAGCGCGATATTCTTGAGGTCTTGGTCGTTTCGGACCAGAGCGTTCAGGACATCGCCACAACGCTCTTCCTTTCGCGCTCCACGCTCTATCGCCACATTTCTTCGATCAACAAAAAGGCCGGTACCGCCTCGCGTGTAGCCCTTATCAACTTCTTCTGGTCCTGGACGCCCAAGGACTAGCTAATCCTCCAATAAGTTGCGGTGGAATAGTCCCTAAATTAAAGTCACGGGGCTTTAAACAGGAACTATTTCACCGCAACTGCTGGGGGGATAGACTGCGGCGGCGGCAGCTGTGGTAGTGGCAACGGCAGCTGGCAGGGTGTTTTCCGTCTACTTGCTACAGCAGCTCGCCGTGGCGGGCAATGTAGCGGCGCTTTGCCAGCTGGGTGAGCGCGATATAGGCGGTAACGATGCCAATGAGCAGCCCAAAAAAGCTCGTGGGCAGCGGCATGAGGCCGAGCGCATCGGCGATGGGGCTTGCCGGCAGCCAGGTGACGAGCGCCAGGCCCAGCACGGTAAGAACGCACAATGCGGGCGCGGCGTGGTCGCGCGGGCTCGGCAGATGCGGGGAGCGCAACATGTGGACCACGAGTGTCTGCGACCACATGGACTCGACAAACCAGCCGCTCTGGAAGAGCGCAGCAAAGGTCGCCATACCCGCGACGTCGCCCGCGGCGGCAAGCTCGGACCAGCTTGCGTCCACGGCGGCGGGGCACACGACAAAGAAGAGCGCGGCGAAGGTCACGATGTCAAACAGCGAGCTCACGGGGCCCAGCTCGAGCATAAAGCCCTTGATGGACGCGGCGTCCCAGGCACGCGGGCGGGCAGTCCAGGCGTCATCGACGGTGTCCCACGGCAGTGCGATGCACACGATCTCGTAGACCAGCGACAGCAGAACCAGCTGCAGGGCGCTCATGGGCAAAAACGGCAAGAACAGGCTCGCGACGGTCACGGACAGCACATTGCCAAAGTTGGAGCTCACCGTGGTCTTGAGGTACTTGAGCAGGTTGCCGTAAGTGCGGCGGCCTTCGATGATGCCGCGCTCGAGCACGCCCAGGTCCTTCTGAAGCAAGATGATATCGGCGGATTCCTTGGCAATGTCGACGGCCGAATCGACCGAGATGCCGCAATCGCTCGCACGCATGGCGGCGGCGTCGTTGATGCCGTCGCCCATAAAGCCCACGGTGTGGCCGAGCATCTCGCGCATGACACGTACCAGGCGCGCCTTCTGCAGCGGCGAGAGCTTGGCGAAGAGGTGGGTTTTCTCGGCGCGCTCGGCAAGTTCGGCGTCATCGAGCGCATCGATCTCGGAGCCGAGCAAGACGTTGCTCGCATCGATACCAATCTGCTCGCAGACGGTGGCGGCGACGCGGTCGTTGTCGCCGGTTAGGACCTTGACCGCCACGCCCTTGGCCTCGAGGGTGGCGACGGCGCCCGCGGCACTTGCTTTGGGCGGATCGAGGAAGGCCAAAAAGCCCATCAGCACCATGTCGCACTCGTCGGCGATGCCAAACTCGCCCACGCAGCGCGGATTGGTCTTCTGCGCCACGGCAATTACGCGTAGGCCCTCGGCGTTAAGTCCGGCGATCTGCTTGCGAATCTGGGCGAGCTTCTCGTCGGTGAGCGGCTGAGCGATGCCATCGATCTCGACAAAGGAGCAGATCTCGAGCATTTCCTCGGCGGCGCCCTTGGTAACCATCTGGGTTTTGCCTTGGGCGTCGGCGACAACTACGCTCAGGCGACGGCGCGAGAAATCGAAGGGAACCTCGTCGACCTTGGTGTAGCGGTCGCGCAGGCTCTGGCCCAGCATGGAATCGGGTGCGACGGTCGAGGGTGTCACATCGGCACGGTCGATTACGGCCAGGTCGATAAGATTTTTGAGGCCGGTCTGGAAGAAGCTGTTCAAAAACGCATGGCGCAGCACGCGCGCGTCCTCGTTGCCATCGGTGTTGAGGTAGCGCTCGAGCACGATGCGGTCTTCGGTGAGGGTGCCGGTCTTGTCGCAGCACAGGACGTCCATCGCTCCGAGGTTTTGAATCGCCGGCAGCTCCTTGACGATAACCTGGCGACGGGCGAGGTCCTTGGCGCCCTGCGACAGGCTCGTGGTCACGATGACGGGAAGCATCTGCGGCGTGATGCCCACGGCCACGCTCGTGGCGAACAGCAGCGCGTCGATGACGTTGCCCTTGGTGGCGGCGTTGATGGCAAAGACGGCCGGCGCCATAACGAGCATCAGGCGCACCAGCAGCATGGAGACGCTCGAGACGCCGCGGTCAAACGCGCTTTTTTCGCCGCGCCCGTTGAGCATCTTGGCGATGCCGCCCAGGTAGGTGTCCGAGCCGGTGGCAACGACAAGCGCCATGGCGGCGCCGTTTTGCACGGAGGTGCCGGTAAAGACGATGTTCTTGCAGGCAGAGAGTGGCAGTGCGGAGCCGTCGGCGCCCTCGACGACGGTGACGGCGGTGGTCTTCTCGACGGCCTCGCTCTCGCCGGTGAGTGCGGACTCGATCACAAACAGGTCGCGCGCGGTGATGATGCGGGCATCTGCCGGCACCATATCGCCGGCAGAGAGACGGATTACATCGCCGGGGACGAGCTCGTCGAAGGGGATCTCGATGCGCTCGCCGTCGCGCAGGGCGGTGCAAGTGTTGGAGACCAGGTCCTTGAGGGCCTCGGCCGCATTGCCGCTGCGGGCTTCCTGGATAAACTTCATGCCGCCCGATACCAGCAGCATGGTGCCGATGACGATGACCGTGGAGGGGTCGCGCTGCGGTTCGGGCACGGCGAGCACGTCGATGTAGAGCGAGACCAGTGCGAGCGCGGCGAGGATGCCGGCGAAGGGATCGATGAACGCGTCGGCGATGCGGCGGGCGAGCGTTTTGGTCGTTGCCTCGATGGCGTTGGGGCCGACGGCGTTCAGGCGCTCAGTTGCCTGCTCGACGGTGAGGCCGTTTGCCGTGGCGTCAAGCAGTACGAGGGCGTCCTCGGCACTATGGGTGGCGGCGAATATGGTGTTCTTGGACAGGCCGGTATGAGCGGCAGGGCGCGCCGTGCGGCGGCGCTTGGAGATGGCTTCGAGTACCGTGACGGTTTTGAGCATCAGCATAGGGTCCTCCTTGTTGAGGGGAGTTAGCGTACGTGTCGTATTTGCTTCAAAAAACCTAGATGTCGCTCACGTCAAGCTCTTGAGCCCACAAAGGGTGCAGCGCGCCTTTGCGGTGGTTTTGGCGATCTGCCGGTGGCGTTTATGCGTGTGCGGAGTCCTCGCGGCGTGCCGAGGGCGACATGCAGGTTTTTCGACTAGGACTGCCTTCCATGGCACACCTCCTAAAGGCTGAGCGCAGCGCGCTTTGGGTATCTCGTACCCCTTTTTAATCCGCCCGTATTCTTGATGAGGGGGTTTGACATGTCAACCCCATTGTTCGGAAAACCATTCCCCCTGACAAAGCCTTTACAGAATGCCGTGGCCCCAAAGCGCGCCCGCATCGACGCTTCGCCTGCGCTAAACTGGAAGGCACGTACGCGATTACGAGAGGAGCCCGCATGGAGGCTTACAAGCAAGAGTTCATCAAGTTTATGGTCGAGTCCGACGTCCTTAAGTTCGGCAGCTTTACGCTCAAGAGCGGCCGTCAGTCCCCGTTCTTTATGAACGCCGGCGCTTACGTGACGGGCTATCAGCTCAAGAAGCTGGGCGAGTATTACGCCCAGGCCATCCACGATAACTTTGGCGACGACTTTGATGTGCTGTTTGGACCGGCCTACAAGGGTATTCCGCTGGCCGTCGTGACCGCAATTGCCTACCACGAGCTGTACGGCAAGGAGGTCAAGTACTGCTGCGACCGCAAGGAGGCCAAGGACCACGGTGCCGATAAGGGCAACCTGCTGGGTTATGAGCCCAAGGACGGCGACCGTGTGGTCATGGTCGAGGACGTTACCACCAGCGGCAAGTCCATCGACGAGACCTATCCCAAGGTCAAGGCTGCTGCCGATGTCGAGATCAAGGGCCTGATCGTGTCCCTCAACCGCATGGAGGTCGGCAAGGGCGGTGTGACCACCGCGCAGAAGGAGATCGAGGCCAAGTACGGTTTCCCCGTCGCGAGCATCGTCTCCATGGCTGAGGTCGTCGAGACCCTCTACAACCACGAGATCGACGGCAAGGTTGTCATCGACGACGAGCTCAAGACCGCCATCGACGCCTACTACGAGCAGTACGGAGCACGTTAGTTACGGCGTTTTACCAAACGCCGTAACTGCTCGACGCTGCGCGGGCCGCATTTGGACAATCTGACGTTCAACTTCAAGGGCGCGACCAGAAGGTCAGCGCCCTTTCGTTTCACGTCACCTTGTCTCAAATGCGACCCGCTCGCTGTCCGTTCTCTACCTGCGGCGTCGTCTTGCTCCGAATGCGGCTCGCTCGCTGTCGTTGCCGAAACATCGGCGTTGCCGGACTAGTCATTGGGGACGTTCATAAATGACTACTCAGGAATGAGCGTGGATAATCTCCCGTTTTTGGCCTGTGTGCAGGCTCAAAGTGGGAGATTATCCACGCTCGCTTTAATTTGCCTGGGTTGCGATGCCTATCTAATCGGCTCGGCGTCTTCCCTGAGAATCGAAAGATACTCTTCATACCCGTACTGCCGGTATCTCTGTCTTGACTCGTCGAGCGGACGGAGGATACCCAATTCTTCAAATGATTTGACGAGCGAGCTCGCGGTACTCCTGCCGATATCGAGTTGGGCAGCGATGAATGCGGTGTCGACGATGGGGTGCTCTTCAAGAATGCCCAACAGCCTTTGCCCGTTTGCAGCAGTCCTTCCGAGATTTTCGGTAATGGTTGCTGTGGAACGGTTATGGAGGTCAACAAGGTTTTTTAAAGACCCTACCGAGTCCTCCGCACTCTCGAGAAGACTGTTGCAGAAAAACTCTATCCATTCCTCGTAAGTGCCTCTCTCCCTTACGGATGTGAGTTGCCGGTAGTACTCGCTTCGATTTTTCTTGAACTGGAACGATGGATAGAACAAGCAAGAATGAAGAACGCCATCATTGATGAGCATAAGTGTAATGAGAAGCCTGCCCAGGCGACCGTTTCCGTCTAGGAATGGATGGGCAATTTCAAATTGGTAATGGACGAGCGCCGCCCGCACAATCGGATCCATTTCGACTTGAGGCTCATTGATAAAGCGTTCGAGGTCCTGGAGCGTGTTACTCAAATCTTCAATGTTTGGAGGGACAAACGATGCGGTTGCAATGGTGCAGCCTGAGGGGCCAATCCAGTTTTGTGAGGAGCGCAGTTCGCCTAGATTCTTCTCCGTTCCGCGCACTCCGTCCAGCAGGACCGCATGAACTTGCCTAAGAAGTCTCGTGCACAAGGGCATCTTTTTGAGCAGTTCTACGCCGCGGTCGACAGCACGGACGTAATTCACGACGTCTGCGACATCTTTATGATGGAGTTGTGTTTGCGATGGACTAAGTAGGTCGTCAAACGTGCACTGGGTTCCCTCAATTTGCGAAGAAAGGAGTGCTTCTTTGCGCACGTACATTGTCAGATACATGTCGGCGTTGGGAACAAAGTAGAGCATGCCTTCAAGCTCTCCAAGCTTTCGTGAGCATGCGGAAAGCGTGCGATAGGTTTCCTCGGTGAGGTTTAGCTGCCTCAATGATTGCAAGGGCGTTGGAAAAAACGAATAGTAAGCCAATTTCCCCGATAGATTATTGCGGAGCGTTCCCTGGCCGTTCTCCTCGATTTGCATCGCGCCCTCCATATCTTTAGTGCCGGAAACTCGTTATTAGGCTAATCATATCAATTCTAATAACGAGTTTAAGGATTAAATAGTTATTAGAATTCATGTAAACAATCTAATGATGAGAAGTCGTTATTACTTGACCATGGAGCTCGGCTTGGTACAAGGGGGTCATCCAAAATGAACGTGGATAATCTCCCGTTTTTGGCTCGGTGACGGCCTCAAAGTCAAAGTGGGAGATTATCCACGCTCGTTAGTTAAGCGTCCGAAAATCCACACTCGCCAAACCTACCAAAAAGGGACGGGTTTATTTTGGCACGTTTCGGTCGGTATCAGGAAGTGTCAGGGACGGGGCGGCGGCAGGACTCGAGAGCGAAAAGAAGTATCGGGTTTGGTGCGCCCGCTTCTGCCCGTCCCGTGTGCAGGCGATACTTGGCTTATCGACCAGCGATGCAAAGGAGATGCTCGTCCCACGAGCACTACCGGGAAGGGCTCGCGATTCGAGTCCCCACCTTAGCATTTGAACCATTTGGCACTATAATTACCGTAGGCATGCGCACAACGTTGCGCTTAATCAAGAGGAGAAAACGTATGGGTCTGTTTGACATGTTCAAGAAGAAGGCTGAGCCCGCGGCTGCCGCTGCTCCGGCCTCTATCTCTGCTTCTGCTGGCGCCGACGTGCTGTGCTCGCCCGTCAAGGGCAAGGTCATCAAGATGGCTGACGTGCCCGATCCCGTCTTTGGTGGCGAGGTTCTGGGCAAGGGCTGTGCCGTGTGGCCCGAGGACGATCTGGTCTACGCTCCCTGCGACGGTAAGGTGACCGTCACCATGGGTCACGCCGTGGGCTTGCAGTCCGATAGCGGCATCGAGGTTCTGGTGCACGTTGGCGTCGATACCGTCAACATGAACGGCGACGGCTTCGAAGGCTTCGTCAAGGCCGACGACGTCGTGAAGGCCGGCCAGCCCATTCTCAAGATCGACCGCGCCAAGATCGCTGCTGCCGGTTACAAGGACTGCGTCGTCGTGGCCGTGTCCAACACCGCCGAGTTTGCCGATGTCGAACTCGCCGTCGAGGCCGACTCTGCTGTCGCCGCCGGTGACGCCATCGTTAAGGTCGTCCGCAAGTAAACTGCGGCATCCAAAGGATGTGCAAGGGTGGTCGGGTTTTCCGGCCACCTTTTTTATTGCACCGTGGGGAAGCGTTTTATTGCGCGTTGGGCGGGCTTGCAAACCGTTCGGACGCTAAAACGAACCGACCGCGCCTTCGCGTTGCCGAGGGTGTTCATAAGTGGATAGTATGGGCTTACTTATTACAACGTGTGCCGCGTCCGGGAAGCGCGGTGCCGCTCATTGGGAGGAACAACATGAAAAAGAAGCTGCTGCTTGCGCCCCTCATGGCCGTCTTGGTTGCATGCGTGGTCGTGCTTTCCGGCTGTGGAGGTCCTTCGGTTGAGGAGCTCATCACCGAGGATCTTACGACGCAGTTTGACGAGGTCAAGAACGGTGGCGACGACTTCCTTTCTGGTCTGGAGGAAGCTTCGAGCGACGAGTTCGAGCAGCTGGGTATCGATCCCAAGGAGTATGCCAAGACCTATCTCGAGGGCTTTGACTACAAGATCGGCGACGTGACGGTCGACGAGGACAAGGGTGTCGCGACCGCCGAGGTCTCTATCACCTGCAAGTCTATGAACAAGATCGTCGAGGACTTCTCCACCCAGTATCAGGAGAAGGTCGCCGCGCTTGACACGGTTCCTTCCGATGACGAGCTGTACAAGATGGCCGGTCAGGTTATGGTCGATGTGACCAAGGCCACCGAGCCCAGGAAGACCACGGTTATCTTCAAGTACACCTGCAACGACGACGGCGAGTGGTCTGCCGACGACTCCGTCAACTCCGAGATGATGGATGCAATGCTGAGCTAGTTCGTTGCGGCGTTTTACCAAACGCCGCAACTGCTCGACGTTGCGCGGGCACCAGAGCGACAACTTGTCATTCAAAGAGGACGGTATGACCAGAAGGTCTATGCCGTCCTCTTTTCATGCCAATTTGTTCGCTCTGGTGTCCGCTCGCTGTCCGTCCTCTACCTGCGGCGTTGCCATTGTTGGGGTAGTCGTTGGTGACGTTCTTGTTTGACTAGTCGTTTAAGAACGTCCCCAACGACTACTTTCCGCGCAACGGTATTGCGACGGCTGGGTTGAGCAGCACCAGCGTTACTCGCCCAGAATCAGCGCCGCGAGCTCTGCCTGGGTGTCCACCACGTAGTCGGCGCCGGCGGCTTCCAGCTCTGCGCGGCCGCGGAAGCCCCAGCTGACGCCCGCGCTCTTAAGGCCGGCGTTGTGGCCGGTCAGGATATCGACATTGGAATCGCCCACATAGAGCGTGGTTGCCGGATTGGCGCCCAGCTTTTCCATCACATGTAGCGTAACGGGTGCTTCGGGCTTGGGCGGAAACGCATCGACACGGCCCTGTACCAGCGCAAAGCGCTCGGAACCAAAATACTTCTCGATAAGCGGAGCCGCCGAGACGTGGTCCTTGTTGGTGAGCACGGCAAGCTGAACGCCCGCGGCGCGTAGGCGGTCGAGCATCTCGATTGTACCGGCATAGGGGGCGGTGTGGTCCTCCTTGTGCTCGCCGTAGTAAGCCCTAAACTCGGCAAGCGTCTGCTCAAACATGCGACCGTCGCCCGCATATTCGGCAGGCATAAAGCGTTCGACGAGCTTGAGCATGCCGTTTCCCACCTTGTAGCGGTACTCGTCGACGGCAAACGTGGGCCAGCCGTGCATCTCGCAGGTATGGTTGCCGGCGGCCGCCAGGTCCTCGAGCGTGTTGAGGATGGTGCCGTCCAGGTCAAAGATCACATGGGAAAAAGCTGCTGCCATGAAAGCTCCCGTCATTGGGTTCCAAAACGCACCCCATGATACTGGGCATGCGTGCCGGGCATGTTTGGAATCTGAATATCTTTAATAGCCCTGAGCCTTTGTCGCTAGCAAATCCTCGGCAGCTGCTCTCCCACGAGCATGTCGAGGATGCGGGTCGAGCCCCAGCCGGTGCGCACGCGCACGGCGGGACGGGCATCCTCGGCAAGTGGCAGCACGCGACCGATGATGGCGGCATTCTCGCCGTAGCGGGCGGCGCGCATGGCGGCTAGCGCGGCATCGGCTTGCTCGGCCGGCACGACGGCAACCATCTTGCCCTCGTTTGCCACCTGCAGCACATCGTAGCCGAGCATCTCGCAGGCGGCCTGCACGTCGGGACGCACGGGCACGGCATCTTCGTCGACCTCCATGGCAACATTGCTGGCCTGGGCAAACTCGTTGAGTGTGGACGCCAGGCCACCGCGCGTGGGGTCGCGAAAGCAACGCGTGCCGGGCGCTGCGGCCAGAACGTCGGCAATCAGGTGGTTGAGCGGCGCGGCATCGCTTTCGATCGTGCTCGAAAACGCCAGGCCCTCGCGTTGGCTCATGATGGCGATACCGTGGTCACCCAGTGTGCCCGACACCAGGATAACGTCGCCGGGCTGGCAGTTGGCGCCGCTGAGCGCCACGCCCGTGGGAACCTCGCCCACGCCGGCGGTATTGATGTAGACGCCGTCGGCCCCGCCGCGCTCGACCACCTTGGTGTCGCCCGTGATTATGGACACGCCCGCCTCACGTGCTGTCTCGGCCATCGTCTGCACAATCTGGTGGAGCTTATCCATGGGATAGCCCTCTTCGAGGATAAAGCCACACGACAGGTAGCGCACGTTGGCGCCCGAGGTCGCGACGTCGTTAACGGTTCCGCACACGGCGAGGCGGCCGATGTTGCCACCGGGGAAGAACTGCGGCGAGACTACAAAGCTGTCAGTCGACATGGCTATGCGCCCGCTCGCGGGCAGCGCGGCGACGCCGGCGTCGTTGCCTTCGAGCAGCTCGGGCGACCCAAATGCATCCAGAAAGACCTCATCGATGATGCGTTTCATCATCTGACCGCCAGAGCCGTGGCCCAACAGGACGGTGCTATCGGTGGCAGTACGGGACATATCGAAAACTCCAATCGTGGGTGGAATCGGCAATAGCCGAGTGTGGCAAAATCGATGTTAAGTAAAAGTCAGCGAGCGCCATTCAGACGAAGTGAGCTGCCTTGAAAGAGGAGGCTGCTGGGCTTTTGCCCGCAGCCGACGATTGAAAGGCAAATCGCTCGCCTGAATGGTGCGCAGCGTCGGCCGGTCCGCCGTTCGTTAGAACGGCGGACCTTAATAGTCGCGGTAGCGGTAGTACGCCGCGCAGCTGCCCTCGGAGCTCACCATGCACGGGCCGACGGGGTGCTCGGGCGTGCAGGTGCGGCCAAAGAGCGGGCAGCTGCTCGGCGCAATGGCCCCGCGCAGCACGTCGCCGCAGCGGCACCCGCGCGGCTCGACCGTCGCCTCAACGGGCACGTCAAAGCGAGCACGGGCATCAAAGCGCGAGAACTCGGGGCGGATGGAAAGACCCGAGTTGGCAATCAGCCCCAGCCCGCGCCATGTGGTATCGCACGGCTCAAATACCTGCTCGACCAGCTGGCGCGCCACGGGATTGCCGTCGGCATTGACGCCGCGACGGTAGGCGTTGTCGATTGCGGGCCTGTCCTCGACAACCATCTGGACCAGCATACAGATGCCCTGCAGGATATCGACCGGTTCAAATCCTGTGACCACGCCCGGGGTATTGAACTCGTCGACCAAAAAGCCAAAGGGGGCTAAGCCCGTGATGGTGGCGACGTGTCCCGGCAGGATAAAGCCGTCGATGGCGGTCTCGGGATCGTTGGCGATGGCGCGCAGCGCCGGCGGCGTGGTCTTGTGGGCGCAATAGACCGAGAAGTTCAAAAGCCCGCGCGCTTCGGCCTCCAAGATGGCGGCGGCGATGGTGGGCGTTGTGGTCTCAAAGCCCACGCCCATAAAAATGACCGGGCGATCGGGGTTTTGCTCGGCAATGTCGAGCGCGTCGAGCGGGGAGTAGACGATGCGAATGTCACGCCCTGCCGCTTTTTGCGCAGCGAGCGAGGTGGATGATCCGGGCACGCGCATCATGTCGCCAAAGGTGGTGATGATGGCGCCGTCTATGTTGGCGAGCGCGATTGCGTGGTCGATGTCGCGGTTGGCGGTGACGCAGACGGGGCAGCCCGGGCCGCTCAGCAGCTTGAGCCCGGCCGGCATAATGGAGCGAAAGCCATAGCGCCCGATGCTCACGGTATGCGTGCCGCAGACTTCCATAAGGTTGATGGCGCGGTCGCCGACAAGCTCATGAATGCGCTCGATGAGCTCGCGAGCCAGCTTGGGATTGCGGAATGCCGAGAAGTCGATACCGGAGCGAGCCGGTTGTTCGGGCGCCACTAGTAAGCCTCCGCCGGGTTGGTGGCAAGCTGGTCTTCTTCGACCAGCTCGGACATGGCATTAACAAGCTCGAGCGTTTCCTGTGCTTCCTGCTCGTCGACGATCTGGATGCCAAAGCCGGCGTGTACGAGAATATAGTCGCCAACCTGCGCCGTCGGCACGAGTCGCAGCGACACGGGGCGCTCGATGCCCATCATGTCGACGGTGGCCTTGAGGTCGTCGTCGCGTTTGACTACTTTACCGGGAACGGCAAGGCACATATTGTTCCCCTTTTATACGCTTTGCGCTGGACGGGCGCTCAATAATCCATCAGTTGATGGTAGCGCTCGCGGGCGCTGCGGGCAAACGCGCTACACCTGTGAGACGGCGGCTTGCGGGCTGGCCGAACAGCCTATTGCGGTGCGACCTGTGCGAGGCGAGTGCGTGCGACTGCCGCCTGACCGTAGGCGATGCAGCCGTCGTTAACGGGCACGGTTTGGGGAATCAAGACCGTAAGGCCTGCGTCTTTAAGCTTGCGGGTGAGGAACTGAAGCAAAAGTCGGTTCATAAACACGCCGCCCGAGAGCGCGACGGTATCGATGCCCTCGTGCACGCAGATATCGCTGGCGATGCGCGCCGAGGAGCGCGCGACGGCGACATGGAAGTCGAGTGCGAGCCTGTCGGCGGGCGCTCCGGCTTCAATTCCTCCCAAAAGTGCCTCAAAGAGTGCTTTCTGGTCCAGAACATAGGGGCCGTCTAGCCACGATGGGCCAGATGCGAAATAGCCGGCGTTGTCGTCGGGAAAATGGGCGATTTCGTTGTCGAGCGCGCGCCAGGCGGCGGCCTCAAGCTCGATGGCGGGTTCGCCCTCGTAGGTTGCCTTGTCGCAGATGCCCAGAATTGCTGCTGCGGCATCAAAGAGACGCCCCATGCTGCTGGTACGCGGGCTGTTGATGTCGCGCTCGATCATGGTGGCTGTCACGCTGCGCGTTTGCTCGTCGAGGCTGTCCAAAAGTCGAGCGGCACCTGGGTGCTCGAGCAGGCCGAGCTCACTGAGCAGGGCAAAGGCGTTGCGGCGGGCGTCGCGCACGGAGGCCGCCCCGCCGGGGAGCGCCCAGGTGCGCAAATGCGCGGCGCGCTCAAAGCCGCCAAGGCCGGCGACAAGAAACTCGCCGCCCCAAATGGTCCCATCGGTGCCGGCGCCGGTGCCGTCAAAGGCGATGCCAAGGACGCGCGCGTCGGTTGTAAGCTGGCCCGCGGCGATGGCCTCGGCCATTACGCTCGCGATATGCGCATGATGGTGCTGCACCTCGACGAGCGGCAGATTGCATTTTCGCGCCTGCTCGCGCGCCCACTGGCCCGATAGATAGCTGGGGTGTACATCGCAGGCCAAGGCGGCGGGCGCCAAGTCAAAGAGATCTTCCAAGCGCGTGCGCGCGGCGTTCCAGGCATCGAAGGTCCCGCCGTTTTCAACATCGCCGATATGCTGCGACACAAAACAGGTTGCCTCGCCGTTCGTCCCTTCGCGCGTGAGCGCAATCGTGGCCTTTTGTTGTGGCCCGCAGGCGAGCACGCAGGACGGAGCGCCGTCGAGCGCCGGCAACGGCAGCGGCTGGGGTGCATATCCGCGAGCGCGGCGCACGGGCATAACGGCGCCGCCGACCACGCGCACTACAGAGTCGTCGTAGCGCGAGAGGATCGCGCGGTCGTTACCGAGCAACGCGTCGGCGATGCCGGCGGCAACGAGGTGTTCCCAGGCAAGATCGTCATCGGTCTCGATGGGCTCTTCGCTCAGGTTGCCGCTGGTCATGACGAGCGCGTGCATACCGCAGGCTTCTGCCACGGCAAGCAACAGATGTTGAAGCGGCGTATAGGGGAGCATGACGCCGAGCTCGGGCAAGTCGTGCGCGACAGATGGCGCGAGGGCGAGGATGTCGGGGGAACCGCCGTTGCCCTCGCCAGCAGTGCGCTGGCGCAGCAGCACAATGGGGCGGATACTGCCGGCGAGCAGATCGCGTTCAGCATCGTCGATATGACACAGGCGCCCGGCATCGGCAAGACTGCGCACCATGACGGCAAGCGGCTTGTTGCTGCGGCGTTTGCGACGGCGCAGCTCGGCCACCGCCTGCTCGTTGGCGGCATCGCAGGCCAGGTGGAATCCGCCCAGGCCCTTGATGGCGACGATGCCGCCGCTGGCCAGCAGCTCGACGCAGCGCTCGATGATAGCGTCGCTGGTCTCGCGCGTGGTGCCGACGGCCGGTGTCGCGGACGAATTCCCGCACGCATCGCCGTTCACAGCCTCGCGCCACGTAATATGCGGCCCGCAATCAAAGCAGGCATCGGGCTGCGCGTGAAAGCGACGGTCGAGCGGACTGGCATACTCCGCGGCGCACTCAGGGCACATGGGAAAACGGTCCATCGAGGTAGCCGCTCGGTCATACGGCAGCGATCGGATGATGGTAAAGCGCGGCCCGCAGTTGGTGCAGTTGATAAAGGGGTAGTGATAGCGCCGATCGGCGGGGTCGAACAGCTCGCGCAGACAGTCGTTGCAGGTGGCGATATCGGGCGAGATGAGCGTGGTGTGCGCGGTCTGATCCTGCGACGCCACAATGCGAAAGCCCTGCTCGTTAGCGGCATCCCAACCGTTGGCCGCCAGGTCCACAACCTCGACATGCTCTACGCGGGCTGCCGCAGGCGCATGCTCAGAAAGCGCGGCAACAAAAGCATCGAGCGCACCGGCCAGAGCATGCGCTTCGATATGCACGCCGTCGCCCGCGTTGAGCACCCATCCGCAAATGCCATGCGCCATGGCCTCGCGATACACAAACGGCCGCATGCCAACGCCCTGCACAATGCCCGTTACATGAATATGCACATGCCGCATGCGACACCCCTCATCAAACCGACCAAATAGGGACAGGTGCGCTACAGCCCCAGGCTCTGCTTGGTGGCGGCGCACGTGAGCTCGCCGTGCTTAACGCCGCGCAGGCCCAGCAGACGGTCGGCTAGTTCGTAGACGCGCTCGCCGCGACCCTTGAGCGCCAGAATCTCCAAGCAGTTGTGGTGATCCAGATGCACGTGCATGGTCGATACGATCTCGTCGGTGTAGTCGTGCTGCACTTCGTCCAGACGGCGCGTCAGGTCGCCGGTATGGTGGTCGTAGATCATGGTGAGCGACCCGATAACATGCTCATCGGGCGTGCGCATCTGCTCCTTGGTGATCGAGGCGCGAATCAGGTCGCGCACGGCCTCGGAGCGGTTGGCCACGTCGCCGCGGCGCGCGATCTGTTCGTCAAAACGGCGCAGCAGGTCGTCCGGTGCGGTAACCGAAAAACGGACCAGCTCGGAGCCGGAACCACTACAGTGGCAGCCCGCGTCACCGTCCGCCCCGTGCGGATGCTCGTGCTCGTACCCGCAGCCGTGCTCGTGTTCGGCCACGTTACACCAGCTTCACGGAGCCGACGGAGTTGTGGTCGGCCTCGATGGCCTCTTCGTAGCCCTCGAGTGCGCCGTGGGCCTCGTGCAGCGCGGCCATGGCTGCCTCGAGCTTGGCGCCGATGCGCTCCATGTCAAAATTCTCGGTCGCATGCAGCAGCTGATGGCTCCACTCGTGAGCGAGCTCGATGGTGTCGTCGACCTGCTTGACGCTCATGGCAAGCTGGCTCATGTTCATTCCAACATCATGCATGGGAAATCTCCTTTTGTATGGGGCAGTTCAGTGGTTCAGATTTTACTACGCCCACTCTGTGCGCAGCTGCATAAGAAAACGGGTGCGAGTCTGTGCGACTCGCACCCGTTCACTGGGGGCTGTTTATAACTACCATACTATCCGTGGTCGCACGCGCCGCACCCGGCAGTCCGGCGAGCGGTGCAAAACCGCTCATGGACGGCGGGTAAGTAACAAGCGTATTACAGATGCTTTTCCAGCAGCGCCTGCAGCCTCGCCTTGGGCAGAGCGCCAACCGAGCGGTCAATCTCTTCGCCGTTCTTAAACACAATCAGCGTGGGGATGCTCATGACGCCATACTTCATGGCCAGGTCCTGGTTGTCGTCGACGTTGCATTTGGCAACGGCAAGCTTGCCCGCCAGCTCATCGGCAACCTCGTCAACGATGGGCGAGAGGGATCGACAGGGCCCGCACCAGGGTGCCCAAAAATCGACCAGCACGGGCAGGCTGTCGTTAACGATGGAATCGAAGTTCTCGGGGGTAATCTGATTAATGTCAGCCATGGTGACCTCCATAATGCGACGCGGCTCGGCCGCGTAAAACTCAGTACGACCGTGCTTATACCCAGCCGCCCGCAAAGCAACCACTCGCGGGCAGCTCTTTTATATAATGGTGGGCACGCAAACGATTGGAGAGCGCATGTCCACGTCACAAAGCCAGAAAAAAGAAGTCATCGCCCAGGCCGCCGAGCAGGAGCTCGCATCGCTTGTGGGCCGTGGCGTGCGCATCGCGGGCAACGCGTGCTCGCCGATCGTTCTGGTCAAAGGCGATTTGGACGAGGCCGAGCGCTCGGGCGGCGAGCTGGCTGCCGGTCCGGACGGTGCGGCGTTGCGCAAGGCGCTTGGGGCCATCGGCTACGCGCCCGAGGATTTTTGCGTGCTGGCAAGCGTCGCCGGCGTGGGTGACGGAGCGGTCGCGGTGGGCGAGACGCTGCCGTGCGAGCTGTTCCGCGAGGCACTTGAGGCCTTGGACCCCGAGGCGGTGCTGCTGCTCGACAACAACGCGGCTGACGCCATGCGCGAGACCTACGCCGATATGCTCGTGGCGATCGATGACTTCGACACCGCCATGCTCAAGCCCGGCCTGGTCGCCCATGTGCAGGGCCGCCGCGTGCTCGCGCTCGACGGCTTTGAGGCGGCACTCGCCGACAAGGCCGCTAAGCAGCGCATGTGGGCCTACATCAAGCAGCTGACCCCGGCGGCCGCTCCGCTGTAGCGAGCCCGCGTCGACAAACGACCCCGAGCGGGCGAGCCGTACCCGCGGAACGCAAATCCGTCGCGCCCGCGCCCATACATCACAGCGCGCAGCTCAAACCGATCGCCGTTAATGCGGAACTGGCAGTTGCCGTTCATGCGTTCGACGGCAAGCTTAATGCTCTTGGTTCCAAAGCCGTGCCCGGTGTGCGCGGCTACGGGCATGCCGTCGACCATGCGCGGCGCGCGGTCAAACGTGTTGGAAACCAACAGCAGCAGCTGGCTGTCCTCCAATCGCAGGTCAAAGTCGACGAATCGCTTTCCTTGGGGCGCGGCGCTTGCGGCGGTGATAGCGTTTTCCAAGGCATTCGAGAGCACGCTAAACAGGTCGGCGTCGCCTACGTGGACGGTTTCGGGTACGGCGGCGCGCAGGTTGGCGGTAATGCCGTTTCTATTGATATCCGAGTTGAATGACGAAAGCGCAATGTTTACGGTCTCGTTGGCGCAGAAGCGGCGTACGGCGGTGCGGTCGCCGGCTTCGCAGAGTTCGTCGATGCGTTTGAGCGCCTCGTCGGTGTGGCCTTCCTCAATTAAAGCGCCCAGGCCGCGTAGGAAGTGGCGCATGTCGTGGCGAAGAATTGACAGCTCGCGCCCAGATTGACGCCAAGCCTCGAGCTCTTTGATGGCGGCGCTGTCGCGGGTTTCGAGCATCCAGCGCTCTCGCTCGGCGGTCTCCTTTTCTTCGTATTCGCGCAGGTAAACGGCAAGAAACATAAGATAGAAGGCACAGAGCGCAAAGGCCAAAAACTCAACCGTCACCACCGAGCCCGAGTGGAACAGCGTGGTGTAGACGTTGGTGGCGTAGTCAAAGATGTAATAGACGAGCGGCAGGATTAAAAGGATGCCCAGCTCGGTGGGGCTTTTAATCGCCAGGCGGGGTCCAATGTCGCCGGCCCAATGCAGCAGGACGGCAAAGACGCCGAGCGTGGTAGCGATGCGTGCCAGATAGTACGCAATCTGAGAATTGGTTGCGGCAAAGGCGGCGATACCCATCCAATTGCTGAACTGACAGCTCAGATAGGCGCTGGTGACGCCCAATGCCGCGAGCAGCGGGCTCAGGCGGTAGCGCGCACACAAGTAGACGGTAAGCGGCAGGTGCACGACGAGCGGATAGACCTGACGGGCAAAAAGCTCTCCGCCAACGACATTGGCGATCGAAAAGGCAGCGCCGGTTGCGGCTCCGACCCCCACCAACTCGAGTGCATGGCGTCGATTGATTTCGATACCGCACAGCGCCGCCGAGGCAAAGACGCCAAAGAGTAGCGTTGTGGCGTGGTGGATTGCCCAAAGGACCATTTCGACCGAGGAGATCATCAGCGCCTCCCGCCCTCAAAGCGCACCGCAAAGTAGGCGTCTTGGAACCCCTGCTTGCTGCTGCGCGACAGCGGAATGCACGCGCCGGAGCGCATGACGATGTCCGTGCGATCGAAGTGGTCGATGTTGCGCAAGTTGACCTGGTAGCTACGGTGGCATTTAAAGAAGGTGGCATTTTGCGCCAAACGGTCCTCGACGCTGCGGAACGACTCGAGTGCCTCGATATCGCGTCCGTCGCGCAGGTGGAAGACCACGTGCTTGTTGCGCGCCTCGGCATATTCGATGTCGGACAGGTGCAGGGCGTGGTAGCCAAAGGACGTTTTGATCACGAGCTCGTCGGTTGCCGCCGGGCGCATGCTCGAAAGCTCGTCGAGTAACTGCGCCAGGCGTTCGTAAGTCACGGGCTTGAGCAGATAGTCGAAGGCGCGGACCTCGTAGGACTCCAGTGCAAACTCGGGCGATGAGGTGAGAAACACCAGACGCACGGCGGTGTCGGCCTGGCGCAATTCGCGCGCGGTGTCCATGCCGTTGACGAGCGGCATGATCATGTCGAGCAGGATGATGTCGGCGCGCGACGCGGCGTGGCGCGCCAGCAGGTCCTCGCCGCGCGTAACGAGCGCAACATCGACCGCCGTGCCCGTCTCGGTCGACCAACGGTCGATCATTCGGTGCAGTCTATCTAGAAAAGCGACGTCATCGTCGCAGGCAATAATCTTGAGCATTCTGAGCCCCCTTAGTAGTTCGATTTTGCCACATTGGGCGCGGACCACTCGCGGGGGAGCGCCCGTTCGTGCCTCATGGTGCGCAACTCGCGCCGAGCGGTATTGCGGTGGCGAAAGATGCCTCCTGCGCTATCGAGAGCTCGGCTATCCTCAGCTTGCCAGTTCGAAAATGGACCTGCCGCATGATTGAATCTTTATTTCAACTTTACACCTAGGTTTACAGCTGTCTTGTCAGCTGTAAACCTAGGTGTCATACTAAAGCCCCAAGATTCGCCAAAAGAGAGGGGCCTTGATGGCACAGAGCGCGAACATGGATGCGTCGGAGCTTGCACGCGATATCGCGGCCGGCCTAGCATCGGCAACGACGGCAACGGAGCGCGCGGCACTGGTGCCCGCAGAGCTCGTCGAGGCCATTCAGCAACTAAAAACCCAACGTGACGCGGTGATCCTGGCGCACTACTATGTGGCGCCTGAGGTCCAAGCCGTTGCCGATTACGTCGGCGACAGCTTCTACCTGGCAAAGCTTGCCAAGAGCCTGCCGCAGCAGACCATCGTGCTGTGCGGCGTGGAGTTTATGGGCGAGAGCGCCAAGCTGCTCAATCCCACCAAGACGGTGCTGCTGCCCGAGCCGGGCGCGGACTGCCCCATGGCTCACATGGTCAAGCGCGAGACGGTCGACGCGGCGCGCACCGAGTACGGCGACGACCTGGCCGTGGTCTGCTACGTCAACTCCACGGTCGAGATCAAGAGCTGGAGCGACGTGTGCGTCACCAGCTCCAACGCCGTTAAGATCGTGTCCGAGCTGCCGCAGCAGCATATCCTGTTCATTCCCGACCAAAACCTGGGCCGTTTCGTAGCCGAGCAGGTGCCGCAAAAGCACGTCATCCTCAACAACGGCTACTGTCCGCGCCATCACATCATCACCGTTGAGCAGATCGTCGACGCGCAGGAGGCGCACCCCGACGCGCTCGTGCTGGCGCACCCCGAGTGCAAGGCCGACGTCCTGGCCGAGGCCGACTACATCGGCTCCACCGCCGGCATTATCAAGTACGCCGAGGAGTCGGACGCGAGCGAGTTCATTATCGTGACGGTCCGCGGTGTGCTCTACGAGCTTGAGCGCCGCTGCCAGGGCACCGGCAAGAAGTTTTACTTCCCCGCGGTGCAGCCCACCTGCGTCAACATGGATCTCATCACGCTCGAAAAGCTCGTGCGCTGCCTGGAGACGGGTGAGGGCGAGGTGCAGATCGGCGTGTCGGACGAGGCTGCCGACCAGGCCAAACTTACGCTCGACCGCATGCTCGAGTACGCAGCACGCTAGAACAATGTGGCATGAGGGACGGTTCCTTATGTCACATTCAAGGGAGAGGATTCCTGTGGAAACCAAGCAATACCCCGATATGGAGTGCGACGTCGTCATTGCCGGCTGCGGCGTAGCGGGCCTGTACGCGGCGCTCAACCTGCCGACGAGCACGCGCGTGATCATGCTCTCCAAGGGCGCGGTCGACGAGTGCGATTCGATGCTCGCGCAGGGCGGCATCTGCGTGCTGCCCGAGGGCTCGGACTACGATGCCTTCTTTGAGGACACCATGCACGCCGGCCATTACGAGAACCGCCGCGAGAGCGTCGACATCATGATCCGCTCGAGCCGCTCGGTCATCAACGACCTGCTAGCGATGGGCGTTGATTTTGAGCGCAAGGCCGATGGCGGCCTCGACTTTACCCGCGAGGGCGCGCACAGCCGTCCGCGCATTGCCTTCCATGCCGACATTACGGGCAAGGAGATTACGACCAAGCTGCTTCAGGCCGTCCGCAAGCTGGACAACGTGCAGATTCTCGAACACGTTGCCATGACCGACATCCTGACGGCCGAGCGCGATGGGGCCACGGTGTGCACTGGTGTCGTCGCTGTTGCCGTGGACGAGGACGATTCAGCTCGCCCCGCCGACGAGCTGGCAAATACCGCCGAGGGCGTGCATGCCGGCGAGCCGTTTAAGATCCATGCCCGCCACACGCTGTGGGCGACGGGCGGTATCGGCGGCGTATACGACCATTCGACCAACTACCCGCAGCTCACGGGCGATGCCTGCTACATTGCTCAGGAGCATGGCATTAAGATGGAGCATCTGGACTACGTGCAGATTCACCCCACGGGCCTGTTCTCGCCGCAGCCGGGCCGCACCTTCCTGATCAGCGAGAGCTGCCGCGGCGAGGGCGCGATTTTGCTCAACGCCGCCGGCGAGCGCTTTACCGACGAGCTTCAGCCGCGCGATGTGGTCGCCGCCGCCATCCGCGAGCAGATGAAGCAGGACGGTACCGAGCACGAGTGGCTGAGCTTTGCCCCCGTCGAGCGCGACGTGGTGACTGGGCACTTTGCCAACATTCGCGCGCGCTGCCTTGAGGACGGCCGCGACATCTTGGACGAGCCCATCCCCGTTACGCCCACGCAGCACTACTTTATGGGCGGCGTGTGGGTCGACAAGGACGGCCGCACCTCGATGCCCGAGCTCTACGCCGCGGGCGAGACGGCCTGCAACGGCGTGCACGGCAAGAATCGCCTGGCTTCCAACAGCCTGCTCGAGTCCCTGGTTTGGGGCCGCCGTGCCGCCTGGTGCATGCGCACCGGCGAGTCGCTCGCCGTGGAGCGGGCGGGCGAGCCCGCGCTTGACGGGCGTCATCGCGCCCTGAGCGCCGACTCCCTGGCAATCGATGATTTGGCCCGTGCCGCCGGCACGCAGGCCGTGGAGGAGTAGACCATGAATCCCATTACCATGAAGCTCGTCGTCGATGACCTGATTTTGCAGGCTCTGCGCGAGGACATTACGTTTGAGGACGTGAGTACGGCGAGCGTGTGCCCCACGGCGCGCCCCGCTACCGTTGAGCTCATCGCCAAGGCCGACGGCATTATCGCCGGCCTGGACATATTCGCCCGCACCTTTGAGCTGCTGGATCCGCAGAGCTCCGTGTTGTTCGATGTCTCGGATGGCGACGAGGTGCACGCCGGCGACCACGTGGGCCAGGTGCGCGGCGATGTGCGCGTGCTGCTTTCGGGCGAACGCGTGGCACTCAACTACCTGCAGCGCATGAGCGGTATCGCTACCTACACGCACAGCATGGCCGCGGCGCTCGAGGGCACCAAGACCGTGCTTGTCGACACACGCAAGACCACGCCGGGCATGCGCGTGTTTGAGAAGGCGGCGGTCGAGATCGGCGGCGGCAGCAACCACCGCTACAACCTGTCGACGGCCGTCATGCTCAAGGACAACCACATCGACGCCGCCGGCGGCGTGACGCGTGCGATCGAGATGGCGCGCGCCCATGCATCGTTTACCACGACGGTCGAGATCGAGTGCGAGAACCTGGACATGGTGCGCGAGGCCGTGGAAGCCGGCGCCGATATCATCATGTTCGACAACATGACTCACGACGACATGGCTGCCGCGATTGAGCTTATCGCCGGCCGCGCCAAGACCGAGTGCTCGGGCAACGTGGATGCCAGCAATATCCGCGCCCTGGCTGATCTGGGCGTCGACTACATTAGCTCGGGGGCATTGACGCACTCTGCGCCGATTCTCGACCTCTCGCTTAAGCACCTGCGTCTGCTGGACGGTAAATAATGGACGCCCGCGAGCGTCGCCGTGCCATCATGGCCGTGCTCGAGGGAGCCAAGGGGCCAGTTTCGGGCAGCGCGCTTGCCCGCGAGGTGGGTGTGAGCCGCCAGGTCGTGGTGCAGGACATCGCCCTGCTGCGCGCCGATGGGCACGATATCGTGGCGACCAACCGCGGCTACGTGCTGCAGGAGGCCCCCAGCAGCCCCGCCGTGCCCACGCGCTTGGTCAAGGTTCGCCACAGCGTGGAGCAGGCAGGCGATGAGCTCACGAGTATCGTCGACGCCGGAGGCGCCGTGCTCAACGTGATCGTCAATCACCGCGTGTACGGTAAGATCACGGCCGACCTGGACATCCGCAATCGTCGCGATGTTGAGCGCTATCTGCGCGATATCGAGAGCGGCAAGAGCTTCCCGCTGCTGACGGTGACCAGCGGCTACCACTTCCATCGCATTGCGGCGGAGGACGAACAGACCCTCGACGAGATCGAGGCGATGCTCAAGGAAAAAGGCTACCTAGCAGACCTGATGCCCTACGAAGACGATCTCTCTTAGCCGACGCTGCAAACGCCCCTAAGCGGCAATCTGACGTTCAATCGTCGGTCGCGTACCCAAAGTACGCTTCCCTCCTCTTTCACGTCACCTTGCTCGCTTAGGGACGTTTTCGCTGACGTGGGCTCAACCTGCGACGGTGCCAAATTAGTTATCCGCACAAAAAGGAGGCCTCCGCGGCGATGCGGAGGCCTCCTTTTTTGTGCACGGTGTACTTTTGAGTGTGCAAGTGGGGGAGTTGTTACTCCTCGACGATCTCGGTGATCGCGCCAGCGGGGCAAGCGTCCTGGCAAGCGCCAC
This sequence comes from Collinsella sp. CLA-ER-H3, assembly GCF_040092425.1. NCBI lineage: Bacteria > Bacillati > Actinomycetota > Coriobacteriia > Coriobacteriales > Coriobacteriaceae > Collinsella > Collinsella sp. CLA-ER-H3. Next base: position 129,914 of record NZ_JBBNLP010000003.1, on the reverse strand, counting down.
AGGCGACGCAGGAGTCCTCGTCAGCGACGGTAGCGACGTCCTGGAGCTCCAGAACGCCAGCGGGGCAGGAGTCGACGCAAACGCCACAAGCGATGCACTCGTCGGCATCAATTACGGGATGAGCCATGGTAGTTTCCTCTCTGTTGACCGACGCTACAGGCGATGCGCGCCGGTTTGATTCGGGCAAAAACATACCACGGGAGCGACCGTTTGCAATACCCTCTGACCGGCATCTTCATACCGTTCGCCGAGTATGCCAAGGTTTACTAAAAAATGCGCAGGTGGGGCCGTTGAGCTGCGCAAATGTTAGCTAAAGGTGACTTGAAATATCGAGCTATTGAGCGCGCCTGCGGAAAGGGCATCCCGTTATTTGGCCGAAAACCGGGTCGTAGTTTCCGGTTGGGCCCGCTAGCGGAAACTGCGACCCGGTATCAGCTCTCAAAACGGGACGAGCTTTCCGCAAGGCAGCCCCAGGCACCCTCGGACCCAAGCCTCAGCCATCTCTACATAGATCTCGATAGATTTGCCGAGAACTCAATCAGCGCATCTACCTGCACATTTAAGAACCTAAACTCTCAGCAATAAGAAATCTTATATGAATTGACTTAGATTTTGTATATTCCGGCCCATAAGGGGATACACTACATCCTGAAAGACAAGCCGAAACACCGCTCGGCAGACCGCCGAGTCGGTGCAAACGCACAAGAGAGAGGGAATTTCTAATGGGCAAGATTCTTGGTATCGACCTTGGTACTACCAACTCCGCTATGGCCGTCCTCGAGGGCGGTTCTCCGACCATCATCGTGAACGCCGAGGGCGACCGCACCACCCCGTCTGTCGTGGGCTTCCGTGCCGACGGCGACCGCGTCGTGGGCAAGGCCGCTAAGAACCAGGCTGTCACCAACCCCAAGAACACCGTGTTCTCCATCAAGCGCTTCATGGGCCGCAAGTATTCCGAGTGCACCTCCGAGATCAAGACCGTGCCGTATGAGGTCAAGGAGGGCCAGGGTGGCCGTGCCGTCGTCGACATCGAGGGCAAGGATTACACCGCCGAGCAGGTGAGCGCCATGACGCTCGCCAAGATGAAGGCCGACGCCGAGAAGTATCTGGGCGAGACCGTCACCGACGCCGTCATCACCGTCCCGGCCTACTTCAACGACGCCCAGCGTCAGGCCACCAAGGACGCCGGTAAGATCGCCGGCCTCAACGTCAAGCGTATCGTCAACGAGCCGACCGCTGCTGCTCTGGCCTATGGCCTGGACAAGCAGGGCACCGACCAGCGCATCCTGGTCTTTGACCTGGGCGGCGGTACCTTCGACGTCTCCATCCTCGACCTCGCCGACGGCGTGTTTGAGGTTCTGTCCACCTCGGGCGACAACCACCTGGGCGGCGACGACTGGGATCAGCGCGTCATCGATTGGATGGCCGATAAGTTCCAGCAGGAGAACGGTGTCGACCTGCGTCAGGACCCCATGGCCCTGCAGCGTCTGAAGGAGGCCGCCGAGAACGCCAAGAAGGAGCTCTCCGCCGCCCAGCAGACCACCATCAACCTGCCGTTCATTACCATGAACCAGTCCGGCCCGCTGCACCTCAACTACACGCTGACCCGCGCCGAGTTCGAGAAGATCACCCGCGACCTGCTCGAGCGCTGCAAGCAGCCTGTCACCAACGCCCTGCGCGACGCCAAGCTTAAGCTCTCCGATCTGACCGAGGTCATCCTCGTCGGCGGCTCCACCCGTATGCCCGCCGTCCAGGAGCTCGTCAAGACTATGACCGGCAAGCAGCCCAACATGTCCGTGAACCCCGACGAGGTCGTTGCCGACGGCGCCGCCGTCCAGGGCGGCGTGCTCACCGGCGACGTCGAGGGCATCCTGCTGCTCGACGTTACCCCGCTGTCGCTGGGTGTCGAGACCATGGGCGGCATCATGACCAAGATGATCGACCGCAACACCACGATCCCGACCTCCAAGACCGAGGTCTACTCCACCGCTGCCGACAACCAGACCAGCGTCGAGATCAACGTGCTCCAGGGCGAGCGCGAGCTTGCCCGCGACAACAAGTCGCTCGGTAAGTTCCAGCTGACCGGTATCCCGGCTGCCCGCCGCGGCGTGCCGCAGATCGAGGTCACCTTCGACATCGACGCCAACGGCATCGTCAAGGTCTCTGCTAAGGACAAGGGCACCGGCAAGGAGCAGCAGATCACCATTTCCGGTTCCACCGCGCTTTCCGACGACGAAGTCGATCGTATGGTCAAGGACGCCGAGGCTCATGCCGAGGAGGACAAGAAGCAGAAGGAAGAGGTCGAGGTCCGCAACCAGACCGACAGCCTGTGCTACTCCACCGAGCAGACCCTCAACGAGCTGGGCGACAAGGTTTCCGCCGACGTGAAGTCCAAGGCCGAGGCCGCTATCGCCGACGCCAAGAAGGCGCTCGAGGGCTCTGACGTCGAGGCCATCAAGGCCGCCGGCGAGTCCCTGCAGTCCGTGGCCTACGAGCTGGCCCAGGTTGTCTACGCCGACGCTCAGCAGCAGACCGACGGTGCCGCCGGCGCCCAGCCTGCCGACGATGACGTTGTCGACGCCGACTACGAGGTTGTGGACGACGAGGACAAGTAATCATGTCCGCCCGTAAAGCTCGCACGGAGGCGGCCGCCGTTGGTGCCGCCCCCGTTGACTCTGAGGAGAAGGACGTGAAGATTCCCGTAGAGGCCGTCGACGATACCGAGGCCAACGAGGCCGCGGCCGCCGAGGCTGCCGAGAACCAGGTAGAGGATTCCAACAAGGAGGCGACGATGACCGAGGACGAGATGGTGGAAGCCGCTATCCGCGCCGGTGAGGAAGCCGCCGACAACGACTTTAAGCTCAAGTTCGAGCAGGCCCAAAAGGAGCTCGCCGACGTGCGCAATGAGCTCGATGCTGCGGCAGAGGCTCAGAAGGCCGCCGAGGACAAGGCAAAGGACGCCACTGAGCGTACCGCCCGTCTTCAGGCCGACTGGGAGAACTTCCGTCGCCGCACCGCCAATGAGCGTATCGCCGAGCGCGAGCGCGCGACCGAGAAGCTCGTCACCGCGCTGCTGCCGGTGGTCGACGATATCGAGCGTGCGATCGACCATGCCCGCAGCCAGGAGCTTGCCGACGACTTTAAGCAGTTCGTCGACGGCGTCGACGCGGTGCATGCCAAGCTGCTCGATGTGTTTGCGCACGAGGGCGTTGAGCCCATCGACCCTAAGGGCGAGGCGTTCGATCCGCTCGAGCACCAGGCCGTGGGTCGCGTTGAGGACGCGTCGCAGTACGACGAGACCGTCAACGACGTGTACCAGAAGGGCTACCGCATGGCGGATCGCATCCTGCGTTCCGCGATGGTGACGGTGACCTACGGTGGCGAGAAGCGCCCCGCACCGGAGCCCGAAGCGGCGCCCGAGGATGCTGCGGCCGATACGGCCGAGAGCACCGAGGAGTAATTGAGAAGGGCCCCGGGGCAACACCCGGGGCCCTTTCTGGCCTAGTGCCATATGAAAGCATGAGCCGTCGTCTGCATGGACGGCGGACGTAACAGGAGAGGAGCTACGATGGCTGCAGGCAAAACCTTCTATGACATCCTGGGCGTATCCAAGAGCGCCTCCGACAAAGAGATCAAGAGCGCGTTTCGCAAGCTCGCGCAAAAATATCACCCCGATGCCGGCGGCGACGAGGCCAAGTTTAAGGAGATCAGCGAGGCCTATGAGACGCTTTCGGACGAGAAGAAGCGCAAAGAGTACGACCAGATGCTCATGTTTGGCGGTATGCCGGGCGCGGGCGGCGCGTATGGCGGCGGCTACGGTGCCGGCGCGGGTGCCAGCGGCTGGGGCGACATCTTCGACAGCATCTTTAGCGGCAACGGCGCCTGGGGCAGCGATTGGGGCTCGGGCTTTGCCGGGGCTGCGGGCGCTGCCGGTGCCGGCGCTGGCCGCAGCCGTGCTCGCAAGGGCGGCGACCTGTCGCTGACCGTCGATGTGACGGCCGAGGACGCGTTTCGCGGTGTGACGCACAAGGTCACCTATCGCATTCCCTCGACAGGTGAGCAGCAGACCATTACGGTCTCGGTGCCTGCGGGTGCGGTCGACGGCGGCAAGCTGCGCTACAAGCGTCGCGGCGAGTATGGCGTTGCGGGTGGCGAGCGCGGCGACCTGGTCGTGACCACGCATGTGGAGGAGCACCCGCTGTTTAAGCGCAAAGGTGCCGACGTGACCATGGAGGTACCGGTCTCGGTCTACGAGGCGGCGCTCGGCTGCACGGTGGACGTGCCGACGCCCGGCGGTGCGACGGTTCGTCTGAAGGTGCCCGCGGGTACCCAGACGGGCAAGAAGTTCCGCTTTAAGGAAATGGGGGCGCCCGACGTTAAGCACCGTGGCCGCACAGGCGCGCTGCTCGTCGAGATCAAGGTGCAGGTCCCCACGAACCTATCCGATGACGAGCGCGATGCCATGACCAAGCTGCGCGAGACCGACACACGCGACTATCGCGAGAAGGTCAACCGTTACAAGGCGACGTACTAGGGCGGTCGCGGCGCACGCCCGCGCCCACGGGCTTATGATGGACGATAACGAGACGGAAAGGGGTCAGGTAGCATGGCCGAGGACAATAGGAACAAACCGCTGTACATGATCAGCGTGGCGGCCGAGCTGACCGGCATGCACCCGCAGACTCTGCGCGTCTACGAGTCCAAAGGCTTGGTGAATCCCCAGCGCTCGGGCGGCAACACGCGTCTGTATTCGCGTGCCGATATCGAGCGCCTGGAGCTCATCAACCAACTGACCGACGAGGGCATCAACCTCGCCGGCGTGGTGCGCATCCTCGATATGAAGGAGCGTGCCGAGGAGCGCGAACGCGAGAACGAGAAGCTCCGCGCCCGCGTACGCCAGCTCGAGGACGAGCTGCACGAGTACAAGATGCAAAAGAAGATCACCGCCCTGGCCCCGCGCGACGGCTCAGTTAACCCCGAGCAAGTCATGCGCAAGCTGCTGGGCGCCGGCGGGGATTTGTAGTTACGCGGTTTTACCAAACCGCGTAACGGGCCGACGCTGCTCGACGTCCAGAGCGACAATTTGTCATTCAAAAGGCAAGGCATGACCAGAAGGTCTATGCCTTGCCTTTTTCATGCCAACTTGTTCGCTCTGGACGTCGCTCGCTGTCCGTCCTCTACCTGCGGCGTTGCCTTGCTCCGGATACGGCAGGGTAGTCATTGGGGACGTTCTTAAATGACTAGTCAAAGGGGACATTCTTGCGGCATTTGGCACTTGGGGACGTTCCTTTTGTGCCGGCACTTTGGGACACTCCTTGTTAGGAGAGTGATGCAAGGGGCTCGTCCTTTACTTTACCGAGATAAAGTGAACGTGCAGATTCGCAACCCACTCGCAACTGTTCTATGGCACGATATTGAATGAATGTATGCTATGCGCCCGAGCCTTTCGGGCAGAGTGGGAGACAGTATGGTCAAGCTGTACGAGGACGGCATCTACCTGCGCGGCGGCAGCGAGGTTGTGCCTGCGGCCGAGGCTGCCGAGCGCGGTATTACGCAGACGCCCGAGGATGCCAAGCGTGGCACCATCGCGTATTCGATCCTCCAGGCACACAATACGTCCGGAGATCCCGAGGCGCTCAAGATCCGCTTCGACGCCATGGCGAGCCACGACATCACCTTTGTCGGCATCATCCAAACGGCGCGTGCCTCGGGCATGGAGCAGTTCCCGCTGCCCTACGTGCTCACCAACTGCCATAACTCGCTGTGCGCCGTGGGCGGCACCATCAACGAGGACGACCACGTCTTTGGCCTTTCCGCTGCTAAGAAGTACGGCGGCATCTTCGTTCCGCCCCATATTGCGGTCATCCACTCCTTTATGCGTGAGAACTTCGCCGGCTGCGGCAAGATGATCTTGGGCTCCGACTCGCACACCCGCTACGGCGCCCTGGGCACCATGGCCGTGGGCGAGGGCGGCGGCGAGCTGGCAAAGCAGCTGCTGCGCGACACCTACGATGTCGCCTATCCCGGCGTCGTCGCCATCTACCTCACGGGCGCTCCGCGCCCCGGCGTCGGCCCGCACGATGTGGCGCTCGCCATCATCCGCGCCGTCTTTGCCAAGGGCTACGTCAAGAACAAGGTCATGGAGTTCGTGGGCCCCGGCATCGCGAGCATGACGACTGACTATCGCAACGGCGTCGACGTCATGACCACCGAGACCACCTGCCTTTCCTCCATCTGGGCCACCGACGAGGACACACACGCGTTTTTGGCCATGCACGGCCGCGGCGACGACTACCGCGAGCTCAAGCCCGCCGATGTCGCCTACTACGACGGCTGCGTCGAGGTCGATCTGTCGAGCATCAAGCCCATGATCGCGCTGCCGTTCCATCCTTCCAACGGCTTTGAGATTGACGAGCTCAACGAGAACCTCGAGGACATCCTGCACGAGGTGGAGCTCGAGGCCGCCAAGATCGGCGAGGGCAAGACGCACTTTAGCCTGCTCGACAAGATCGTCGACGGCAAGCTGCACGTGCAGCAGGGCGTTATCGCCGGCTGCTCGGGCGGCAACTACGACTCCGTGGTCCAGGCTGCCCGCGTGCTCAAGGGCGCCAACACCGGCTGCGGCGAGTTCTCGCTGTCGGTCTATCCCACGAGCCAGCCCGTGGCACTCGAGCTTACACGCCGCGGCTACATCTACGACCTCATGGAGGCCGGCGCGATCGTGCGCACGGCGTTCTGCGGCCCGTGCTTCGGCGCCGGCGACACGCCCGCCAACAACGGCCTTTCGATCCGCCACACTACGCGCAACTTCCCCAACCGCGAGGGTTCCAAGCCGGGCAATGGCCAGCTGAGCGCCGTGGCCCTGATGGACGCCCGCTCCATTGCGGCGACGGCTGCCAACGGCGGCGTCCTGACGCCGGCGACCGACCTGCCCGAGGAGACTTGGGACGAGGCCTGCGAGTACACCTTTGACGACGCGCCGTACAAAAAGCGCGTGTACTGGGGCTTTGGCAAGGCGGAGCCTGCCGACGAGCTGGTCGAGGGTCCCAACATCAAGCCGTGGCCCGCGATGGAGCCGCTCGGCGACGATATCCTGCTCAAGGTGTGCTCCAAGATCATGGATCCGGTCACCACGACCGACGAGCTCATTCCTTCGGGCGAGACGAGCTCCTTCCGCTCCAACCCGCTGGGCCTGGCCGAGTTTACGCTCAGCCGTCGCGATCCGGCCTACGTGGGTCGCTCCAAGGAGGTCGACGCCGTGGAGAAGCGCCGCGTTGCCGGCGAGGCAGCAGGCGATCTGGCGGCACTCGATGCCGAGCTTGCGGGCGTGTTTGAGGCGCTGGTCGGCGCGGGTGTCGCGGCCGATGCCAAGGCGACTGAGTACGGCTCCATGCTCTATGCCAAGAAGCCCGGTGACGGTTCCGCCCGCGAGCAGGCCGCGAGCTGTCAGCGCGTGATCGGCGGTCTGGCCAACATCGTCCACGAGTACGCCACCAAGCGCTATCGCTCCAACGTGATGAACTGGGGTATGGTGCCCTTCCAGATGGGGGCCGAGCCCAGCTTTGAGGTGGGCGACTATGTCTTTGTGCCGGGTATCCGTGCCGCGCTCGACGGTGACCTAAAGGACATCGCCGCCTACGTGGTGCGCGCCGACGGTGCGGTCGAGCAGATTGAGCTCTACATTGCCGATATGACGGCAGAGGAGCGTGCCATCGTCAAGGCCGGCTGCCTGATCAACTACAACAAGTTCAAGGCCGCTGCCGAGTAACGCACTTAATTGTCCGCCCGGGACTTACCCTTTCCCGCCCGCTCACGCGCTTCGCGAGGGTCGCGTTCGGGAAAGGGTAAGCCCCGGGCTACATTTCTGCGTTCTCGTTGGGTCTTGAGGGACGCTAATAAATAGACTTGCTTGATGCCGCCTCTGTTATCGGGGCGGCTTCTTTTGTCGAAAACCACCATGAAGGGGTAGGCGCCTTTGCGGTGGTTCCGTTTGTCTCGACCTGTAACATCTGGGCCCCTATTTGACGAGCGGTTGTTACAGATTGAGACAAACGATCGCCGCCGATCATTTCATCTCAATCTGTAACATCTAGGATCGAAAAGGGCCGCTAGATGTTACAGATCGAGACAGTGGAACATCGGAGCCGAAACCACCACAAAGGTGCCTGCCCGGCGGGTCCTTATTTCGATGGGGTCCAGGTTATTTCATCGTCAAATAGCCAAGTGCGTGCCGAGCCACTGTTGCGCGCTGTCTGCGGATCGGGCTCGCAGGTTTGTTCGTAGGCATCCTCGGTACACCGATCCATAAAATCGACGACTGCCGTCTGGTCGCCCTCCATGACGTAGATTACGTCGCCATCCGAGATATAGACCCCCGGTCCTTCATTGTCCACGCAGCCGGGGTCGTATGAGACGTTGCACAATTTGCTCCCGTTTGCCGCATCGAGCTCAAGGGTCGAATGATACCCGCCAACCATTTGGCCGTTCTTGGCTCGATATGTTGCGGCGCCGTACCACCGCTTAAACGTCTTGCCTTTGAGTAAACTGGTTGCCTTACCGATAAGCTGCTCATCTTGGGTATAGCGCGTGGCTCCAAGTTCGATTCGGGGATAGTTACTGACCCCAAGCGCTGCGGGCGTACCGTCGAAATCGACGGTGATCGAATCGGGTTTGACGATATCGGTGAGGATTTCGATGGGGTAGCTTACGGTTTCAACCGCCGCCTGCGTTGCCGAGGCAGGGAGAAATGCGAGATAGATAATTCCTACGCCGACTGCGGTAATCGCAAACGCTAAGACGAGCAGGCCGATATAGGTGGAGCGTTTCACGGCGGGTACCTCGCAAACAGTATGCATTCATTAAGATAAGTGATACCAGCTTACGACAATATTCAAAAGAAAGCGATCGGTCGAAATGACGGGGCGAAAAGGCCCTATTGGGCTTCGATTTGACCTCTAATAGGAATATTTGCCCCACTCATTCTGGGCGAGAGGTCAATAATTCAGTTCACGAGTCTTGAGCGATACTATTCTCACTAAACTCACTATTTTCACAGTAAGCACTATAAATACGATAGGGAGGACGACGAGAACGTTGTGACGTGCGATAGCTAAGCCGTTTAAGCCGGACTCTGACCTTGAATCTCCGCCTCTATCTGTGCGAACGGGCTATTGTCGGTTCTCGATTCCATCGCTGCGTTTTCGTTGGGTCTTGAGGGACGCTAATAAATAGGCTTGCTTGATGCCGCCTCTGTTATCGGGGCGGCTTCTTTTTGTCGAAAACCGCCACAAAGGGGACAGGCACCTTTGTGGCGGTGGGGACGAGCTCGATGTTGTTGTGATCGTTGAGCGGCATGTTAATGGGCACCTCTACAGAATTTCATCTGGGCTGGCGGGTTTGGTTGTTTTGGGGATGCCGAGTTTGGATGACGCGAAATCGTCAACATTGTCCTTAATTCCGTCTTTGGTGTAGACAGTGACCATATAGGTGCTGTGTCCGAATTCGCCCTTGTCGCGTGTTGCCCAGGCATCCCAGTAGGCGGCCCCGTTTCGCCCTTTGATTTTTCCGACACGGCGGAGTTCTGTTCGCTTTAATTTCTGGTTGCTATAGATGGTTCGACCGGCTTCCGCGGTGAGCCCGCACTGTCCAAGCAGCTTGTCGAGGACTTGGTTCATGTGGCGCTCATCGGTGTTTGGTGCGTAGTCGTAGGCGAGGGTGATGGAGTCAAGGGGCTGGTCGTCGATCAGATAATTCATTGTCTGAGGTTCGAGGCAGAAATAAGGAGAGCATCCGTCGACCTTGCCGAGCAACGGTAACTTGGACTGCCAACTTCCGGTGGGAATTGCATATTCGTAGAACACGCCACGGCAGACAAAGGAGAGCGAGGTGGCACGCGAGCCGGCGTCGATCATCCCGCAAAGATCGAAGGGCGAGGCGATACCAAAAGAAAAGGGCGTGATGACGATAAGGAAGAGCATCACGATGGGTATGGCGAGAATGGCGATGACGTTGCGACCGGTGGAATGAGACGGCTTCATATGCGCTCCTCGAGACAAAGAGCTGTTGAGGATAGGCAGAAATGGATATGTTCAGAGAACAATTCAAGTTTAATCTCATGGCGTGAGATGGTCGACCGTTAGCGTCGAAAACCACCACAAAGGTGCCTGTCCCCTTTGTGGTGGTGGGGAGCGCGCGGCTTCTTTTGGTGATAGTGTTAGCCGGCGGTATCATTAGGACAAATGGCGCGGGTTTGCATTGTGAGGTGCTTTGCTGTGAGAAGTCCTGCCCGTATTGGATTGATTGTCTTGGCGCTTGCGATCGCTGTGGTTGGCGCGGGCGCTGTCGGTATGGCATTTCTACCTGCTGCGGTGACGGAGCCGGTGGTCAAGCCTGTGACTCAATCTGTCGAACTTCTGACCGGCGACGACAAGCCTGAGACCATTACCGTTGATTTTGATGAGCAACCGGCTGCGCTGGGCATTAGTAATTATCCACGCATTCAGCTTGGGGCTATGCGCTATACCACGGATTCTGGTCTGATCGACAGGGCGTCCGAGCTGCTCAAGGGCAAAATCTTTAAGCGCTGGTATGGATATGCGTCCTATCGGGCAAAAGCGAACGACATGGTTGGCGGATGCCACTCTTCCATCGAGCTGGACACTGCAAACGGCGCAAAGTTATGTGATGTCTCGTACGATCCGGGCTACGAGGACAATGAGGGTCCGGGCATCTACATCATGGACGGCGATGTCGCCTATGTCATGGAGGGCGACCAGACCGAGCTCAACGATTTTATGGGCCAGTGTATCCAAGATGCCTATAAACAGACCTGCTTGCCTGACCCGCAGGCTGCACGCGATAGTGGGTCTGCCCGTACATGGCTGTTCGAGGATGAGATGCCCTGGACCGTCGAATCGGGAAGTACGGGTCCGGCGAAGGAGTAGAGACCGCGACCACCACAAAGGTGTCTGTCCCCTTTGTGGTGGTTTGCATGTCGTGGGAACACTCAGAAAATCTTATATATAGAGACTTAGATTTATGTATAAGATCGCACAAAGCTGGCAACAATACTTCTCGAACAACGTGAAGCCGCCCCGTAGGGCGGCCGCCCCAAGAGAGGTGATTCCATGAGAATCGATAAGCTAGCAATGACGTCGCGCGAGGCGTTGCAGACCGCCATGAGCACGGCTGCCGATGCGCAGGCCGGCGCGGTGGAGCCGATTCACCTGCTGTCTGCCCTGCTCGGTGCCGGCGAGCGCAATATCTCCGTGATCATCGAGCGCATCGGCGCTGATCCGGCCCAGCTCGCACGCTCCACGCAGGATGCCGTCGACCGCGCGCCCAAGGTTTCGGGCGAGGGTCAGCAGATGGGCCTGTCCAACGAGCTCGTCCGCGTCATCGAGAAGGCCGAGAAGAAGGCCACCAAGATGGGCGACAGCTTTGTGGTGACCGAGCATCTGCTGATGGCGCTTGCCGAGGACAAGGGCGAGGCGGGCCGTGTGCTGCGCGACGCCGGCGTCACCAAGGAGCGCATCGAGCAGGTCTACGAGGAGCTGCGCGGCGATGACCGCGTGACGTCCGCCGAGGACAAGACCCAGTTTGAGGCGCTGGAACAGTACGGCCGCAATATCTGCGACCTTGCCCGCGCCGGCAAGCTCGACCCGGTCATTGGCCGTACCGACGAGATCCGTCGCACCATTCAGGTCCTGTCCCGCCGCACCAAGAACAACCCCGTGCTCATCGGCGAGCCGGGTGTCGGCAAGACGGCCATCGTCGAGGGCATCGCCCAGCGTATCGTGGCCGGCGACGTGCCGAGTACCCTGCGCGACCGCGACCTTATCGAGCTCGACATGAGCGCGCTGGTCGCCGGCGCTAAGTACCGCGGCGAGTTCGAGGACCGCTTGAAGGCTGTGCTCAAGGAGGTACAGAAGTCCGAAGGCAAGGTCATCCTGTTCATCGATGAGCTCCACACCATCGTGGGCGCTGGTGCCACCGAGGGCTCCATGGACGCCGGCAACATCCTCAAGCCGGCGCTTGCCCGTGGCGACTTGCACGCGATCGGCGCGACCACGCTCGACGAGTATCGCAAGTACATCGAGAAGGACGCGGCGCTCGCCCGTCGTTTCCAGACCGTTATGGTGAGCGAGCCTACCGTCGAGGACACCATCTCGATCCTGCGTGGCCTCAAGGAGAAGTACGAGATCTTCCACGGTGTGCACATCACCGATAGCGCGCTCGTGGCCGCTGCTGACCTCTCCGATCGCTATATCGCCGACCGCTTTCTGCCCGACAAGGCCATCGACCTGGTCGATGAGGCCGCAAGCCGCCTGCGCATGGAACTCGACAGCATGCCGGTCGAGATTGACGCCACCACGCGTCAGCTCACCCAGCTGCAGATCGAGGAGCAGGCGCTCATGAAGGAGACCGACGACGCCTCCAAGGAGCGTCTGGAGGCCCTGCGCCAAGAGATCGCCGAGGTCCAAGAAAAGCTCAACGTGCAAAAGGCCGGCTGGCTCAACCAGAAGAACGCCATCGACCACGTGCAGGAGCTTAAGGGACAGCTCGACGAGGCCAGAAGCGAAGAGGAGCGCGCGACGCGCAACGGCGACCTGGGCCGTGCGTCCGAGCTGCGCTACTCCGTGATTCCGGGTCTGCAGCAGCAGATTCAGGATTCCGAGGCTGCGCTCGAGGCACAAAAGCAGAAGGACGGCGAGGGTCTCAACGAGCAGGTGACCTCCGATGAGATCGCCGAGGTCGTGAGTGCCTGGACCGGCGTGCCCGTGTCCAAGATGATGCAGGGCGAGCTCGACAAGCTGAAGGGCCTGGAGGGTGAGCTGCATAAGCGCGTCATCGGCCAGGACGAGGCCGTCTCCGCCGTCGCCGCGGCTGTGCGCCGCAGCCGTGCGGGCCTCTCCGATCCGGACAAGCCCATCGGCAGCTTCTTCTTCCTGGGCCCCACCGGCGTGGGCAAGACCGAGCTCGCCAAGGCACTTGCCGAGTGCCTGTTCGACGACGAGCGCGCGCTCGTGCGTATCGACATGTCCGAGTACATGGAGAAGTTCAGCGTCCAGCGTCTGATCGGTGCGCCCCCAGGATACGTGGGTTACGACGAGGGCGGCCAGCTCACTGAGGCCGTGCGCCGTCGTCCGTACTCCGTGATCTTGCTCGACGAGATGGAGAAGGCTCATCCTGATGTCTTCAACGTGCTGCTGCAGGTGCTCGACGACGGCCGTCTGACCGATGGCCAGGGTCGCCAGGTGTCCTTCAAGAACACGATTATCATCATGACGTCCAACGTGGGCTCCAAGGCCATCGCCGATCTGTCCGGTAAGGACGAGGAGGAGATGCGCCATCAGGTCGACGCCGCCATGGCTCAGACCTTCCGCCCCGAGTTCCTCAACCGTATCGACGATATCGTGGTGTTCCATCCGCTCGGCATGGCGCAGATCGAGAAGATTGTCGACATCCAGCTTGCCGACGTTCGCGCACGCCTGGCCAAGGAGCGCATGACGCTTGCCATCACCCCGGCGGCCAAGCAGATGCTCGCCGTGGGTGGCCTGGACCCCGTGTTCGGTGCCCGTCCGCTCAAGCGTCTGGTTCAGCGCGAGGTCGTGGATGCCATCGCCGCCGCTATCATCGACGGCACGGTGCGCGAGGGCGATCAGGTGACGGTCGATGCCGACAAGGACGGCGGCTTTACCGTCGTGTGCGACAACACGCCGGCGGCCACCTACGAGGTCCCCGACGCCGAGTAGGTTTTGGGCCATGCCTTAAAATCTACCAGCCGTCTCTAAACGCCAAGGGCGGCGGATCCAATTGGGTCCGCCGCCCTTTTTCGTGCGACAATCGATGATATTGAACGGATGCGATGCGAGGAGCTATGCAGATGAAAGACGAGATCAAGACAAGCGCGCCGGCGACCGATGCCGCACCCGCCGTACCCAAGCCTGTGCCTAAGCCGGCGCCCAAGCCGCGCGACCCCTACATCCGTGCCGAGAACGAGGACGATGACGGCTACGATCCCTACAGCGATCGCCGCCCCGAGCGCGAGCCGCTGTTCGAAGCCGACCCCTGGCGCTAGTTGCATCAAGTAGCTAATTTGGCGATGATTTCCTGGGACGGGGTAGTCAAAAAAGTCCCGTCCCAAATCGACTGTCCAGGGAGTCGCATTCGAGCTTGGTTGCCCTCTCAGCCACTCGGCATCCTTCGAGCAGTAATAGTGAAAAAACTTGCTTAAGTGTTAATCAAGTCAGACATAATCTTGATCTCTAATTAATCAAGAATCGCTATAATTTTGATTAGCTAGAGAGCAAGATTGGAGAATCATGGCATTCAACGACTTGATCGCCCAGAAAATAAAGGACTTTGAACAGCAGGGGGTTCCGCAGGTCTTTGAGCGAGACCTTGATCTAGGAAACCCACAGGAGCCAAAGCGCGACAACATCGTAAATGTGATTGTGGGGGCCCGCCGTTGTGGAAAGACGTATCGCCTGTATCAGGAGATGCGGCGGCTTCAGAGCCGGGGCGTCGAGCTTGACCGGATGCTTTACTTCAATTTTGAGGATGAGCGCTTGCGCCCGTATGAGCCATCGCTGCTGGCGGACGTGCTCGACACGTTCTATGCGCTGTATCCTGTTGCTCGAACCGAGGGCGCTTACATTTTCTTTGACGAGATCCAGGAAATTCCCGAATGGGGTGCGTTTCTGCGGCGTGTAGTCGATACGGAGAAAGCGACCGTCTATGTGACGGGATCTTCTTCTAAGATGCTGTCCTCAGAACTTAAGAGCGAGTTCAGGGGTCGTTCTCTTGTGCGAGAGCTTTTTCCGTTGAGTTTTTCGGAATACGTTCGATATAAGACGGGGAGCGTTCTCGAGTCAGATGCGACCTTTTCCCCGAGCGATGCAGCGCTGCTTCGACATCATCTGATCGGGTATCTTGAACGAGGGGGATTCATCGCGACACTTGAGCAGACGCCTGCAGACGCGATTCAGCTGCTACAGGAATATGCTTCGCGAACGGTCGCCATGGACGTCGTTGAACGTTACGACGTCAAGAACCCTCGCCTGGCATCGCTGTTCTTGACGCGGTGTATGGCATCTTCGGGACGAGAGCTGTCAGTGAACAAAGTGTACAACGAGTTCAAGAGCAGACAGATACCCGTCAGTCGTAATTCGCTCAGCGACTTACTTGAGTATTATGAGGACGCCTACCTGTTATTTTCTGTGCCGGAGTTCACGCGTTCACTGGCAAATAACATGCGGTCTGCGTCTAAGGTCTACGCTGTCGACCCTGCGATGTTTGGAGCATTCTCTCCCGCATCGGCATTGGACCAGGGCCAGAGGCTCGAGACCGCAGTGTTCAATGCGCTAAGAAGAAGGACTCCCGCGGTGAGGACCGGCTCGGTCTGCCGCCTGCTAATCAAAGAGAAGAGCAAAAGCCATGAGGTGGACTTTGTGGCTGGGGATGCGCTTCTCATGCGGGCTTATAGCCTGATTCAGGTGAGTGCGGATATGGCAAGTGAGAAAACGCGCGAGCGCGAAATCGCCGCGCTTGATGCCTCGATGGCCCAGTTTGATCTTGGCGAGTCGGCAATCGTTACCATGGATGAACAGACCGATATTCCATGCGAGCACGGTGTGGTACACGTTATGCCCGCATGGAAGTGGCTCCTTGCCTAATCATCTATGGGCCTGTGGGGTCAGGACCTCCTGGCTCCTTCATCACGGTTGGGGAGCACCTTGCTGCGCCAGGCTAGTCCTGGGCTTTGATACTCGGCAGCAGGATCTGCGCGAGGTAGTCGGTTTCGAGCTTAGTGGCACCATCGGCCTTGCCGTCTTTACCCACCAGGTCGTTCTTGATCTGGCTATACGTATAGCGGTTGCCGGTCGTCAGCTCGACAAGCTCAATGGCCGTATCCATGGGGTAGGTCGACACGGGATTCTGCGTCCGCCCGTTGATGGTCTGGGGCACCACGTACGGATAGACGGGGCCGCTGGCGTAGACGGTATAACCGTTGCCTAGATTGGCCGCACCCAAAACCGTATCGCCTTCATCGGGCGTAAAGCTCTCGCCCTCGCGCACCGCGACGAGCGTCACGAGCGGCGTATTGGCGTCGTCGCCCAGATAGATGCATAGCGTGCTTCCGTTTTGCCAAGTTGCGACCTTGCCGTACCACTCGACGGGAATATCGAGCTGGTAGAGGTCGGTTGCCTTGTGGCGAGCGTCAGCATCACGGGACGCCTGTGCCTTTTGCGCGCTCACGGCATTGACGGCGGCGTCGCGCCGCGCGGTTGCTGCCTGCTGGAGCACTTTGGCAGCCGCGGCGGAGCTCGCACCGCCCTCCTCGGCATACTTGGCGGCGGCATCGATCTGGTCGTCAGTCACCGTGTCGGCCGAAGGCACCTTGAGCTTAAAGGTGGCCTGGGCACTTAAATCCTGTCCATCGCTCTTAACGGTGACCTGCGTCTTGGTAGTCGGGACGGTATAGATGGTGCCGTCGGCCGCGATGGGGGAGGCAGCGATGGAGAGCGTGTAATCGCCGGGCAGCAGTTTGATGCCGCGGCCGTGCTCATCAACATAGAGCGTTTCGCTCACGGAGGAGCCGTCAGAATCCTGACCGCTCACCTGTACGGGAATCTTGGAGCCAGTGGAACAGTCGAGGCCCGCGGCATGCATGCCAATCTGCACCGACATCATCGTGTGGGCATTGGCGGCGACAGCGGCAGCCTGCTCTTGCTGATATCCGTTCCAGGCAGCATAGCCTGCACCGCCGGCGACGAGCGCGACGGCCACGACACCGGCGACCATCAGATTGCGGCGCTTGGGCGACATCTTGCGATGGCGGACCTCGGCCTCGCGTGCCGAGGGAACGGACGGCAGGGGTATATCGCCCATGGCGATGGTCTCGTCCACGGCTGGTGCGGAACCCAGGCCAGGAAGCTCGCGAGTCAGCGAATCCTCGGCCGGCAAGCTGTCGAGCAAGACGGTTTCCTCGCCCGTGTCGGATTCGGGCTGGTTGCCGGCCTCGCTTTCGGTGCCTTCGTGATCTGCCTCATCCTCGGCAGGCTCAACGTCGCCTGCATCCTGATTATCGGATTGCGCCTCGGTTTCCGGCTCATCCTGCACATCAACGCCCGAATCGTCAAACGCAATCTCATCGAGTGAAATCCGGTCTAAGCTCTCCAAGGCCTCAGCGCAAGCTTCTGCATCTTGGGCCGCATCCTCTTGGCCCATCGTCTCATCATTCATACATCCCCCAAGCTCAATATCGGGACAACACTGTACCCAAAAATGGAGCCATATAAAGCGCGTGCGAAATATAAGATCCGATTTAACCTGAGCGCATCGTTCGGCCGCATCCTCGCGGCGGCAAAAGGCCCCCGGAACGCGAACGAATCACATTCCGGGGGCTCTACAATGCGTTGAGTTGCGCGGAGCCGGCTATGCTGCTTCGTGCTCAAGCGATGTCTGCGCCGGGCGCGTTACTCGGCGTGTGCGTAATCCACCTTGGCGCGGCGAGCGGTAGCCTTCTCCCAATCGCTGGTGCCCTCAAAGACATCCTGCTTGTAGGGATTGCGGCCGAGCTTCTTGGCGCGGTAGGCGATGTAGATGATCGCGGCGACGTTGGCGACCAGTGCGGCGATCGAGACCGCGGTAGCGGCGCCGGGGTCGAGCGTGGAGTGGGTCACAAAGATGGACTCCTCCTGGAAGTAGGGGAATACCTGGGCAAACATGCACCAAATAGCCAGCGTAAAGGCGCGGTTCTGGATCCAGCCGCCCTTGTTCCAGATAAAGGCGGCGACGGTGGGCGCCAGCAGCAGCGCAAAGCCGCAGAACCAGGAGTGGGTGGGCAGGCAGTTGTAGGTGTAGCAGAAGTTCCAGATATCGTAGGCGATGATGTAGACCCAGGTCATGTCGGGCCACAGCATATCGGTCTGATCCTCGGAGGCGTAGACGCTCCACCAACCGGTCATGCAGAAGATGTTGATGAGACCGGCGATGCCGTTGAACACGTTGTTCCAGCCGGCCAGCTGCGTAGCACCTTCGGAGGTGACCCAGGTGGACTCGCCCAGGACAAAGAAGTGATAGGCGCTCTCAAAGTCGGATACGACGGCGATCATGATGTTGATGGCGACGATCACAAACGGCCATGCGCGGAACCAATGCGCCTTGCCGATCTTTCCCCACTGGTACTTAATGGCAATGAAGCCCCAGCAACCGGCGAGCGCCGCGTATACCTTGGCGTAGTGGAACCAGCTGTTCTGGTACACATGGGTGGGGTTGGTGAGCGCCCACTCGGCGCCTTGCGAAACGCCCACGGCGATGGCGACGCAGTAGATGGTCATGGCCAGCGGAGCCACGCCAAAGATGATTGCCGCGCCCAGCTTGGTGCGGCGGCCGACTTCGTTGAGCACGATCAGGCCAATAAAGACCATGGCCCAGCCGGCCCAGTGGATAAGGGTATCGCCACCCCAAACATCGAACAGCATGCTGCTCTCCTTTCACACGCCCGCGGCCCCTCTTCTGATCGCGGGCAGTTTGGCCAAATGTCGTCAGTTCTGGGGCTTGCGCTCCGGATACTTGGCGGTATAGCCCTCGATGTGGAGTGTCGAGGCGATGATTTCCTTGACCGTTTCGTCGGGCACATCGGGGTGCGTGCGGATATACATCAAAAGGCCCATGATGAGGGTGTAGAACGTCTCGTAGACATGGTCGATGCGTAGCTCATGATGGGCGACAAAATCCACTACGGTGGTGTCGCAGATATACTGCGCCACGCGCTGGACCACGTTGTGCAAAAAGCCGCCGTAGAGCGCGCCGCTGCTCGAGGTAAGCGTGCTCGGCAGCTCGTGGCCGCTGGCGACCAGGCGCTTAAAGAGCGGGGCGACGGTGTCGAGCGCGCCCTCGATATCACCGACGGTGCGGTCGGCGTTCCACCGCTCGAGTTCGGAGATAAAGTCGTCGATCGCCTCGTCCATAACAGCGGTGACGGCGGCGTCCATGTCGGCGAAGTAGTGGTAGAACAATGAACGCGTGCAGCCGGCTCGCTTGGTCACGGCCGATACCGATAGGTGGGACACGCCCAGCTCGGAGCTTACGGTGCGCACGGCATCGAGGATCTCGCGACGGCGTTCGTCGCCCGTCAGGCGCTTTGCCGCGCTATCGGATGCGGGGACGGCATCGACCACAGAGGTACCTGCTGTGTTATTGCCCATGTTTTGCCGCCTTTCATCCTCTTTTGCCTGACCGTTCGCCTAACAGTCTTGAATATTGTTGACGGTTCGTCAATACTATTTTTGACACAATGTCAACAATGGCGGGTGAACGGCATGGGGGCATGTCCGGCCTGCAAAAAAAGAGGGGCGCTGCGGTCCCGCCGGGCTGCGGCAAGAGAAGGGACAACCATGATTCTCAACGGACCGGGGATTAGTTACACCGAGCCCGACATCGGTTCGGAGTTCGTGCCGCCGCTGCCGGAGCATCCGCGCGAGGCCATCGTCAAGCTGTGCGAGCACTGCACCAACCGTCTGCTGCATCGCGACGAGCTGCTGGGCTACGAGTACTGGTCGTTTGCCGAGGCCGCAACCGACGAGCAGGCCGAAGTGCTCTGCAAGATGAAGATGCGCCGTCCCTATACGCTGCCCGAGATGGTCAAGCTCACCGGCATGCCCGAAGCCGATATCGAGAAGATGCTCGACGACATGAGCTACACGGGTCTGCTCGAGTACAACTGGGAAAACCCCGAGCGCGCCAAGCAATGGGTGTTGCCCATGCTGGTGCCGGGTTCTGCCGAGTTCCTCAACATGCGCGTGAGCCAGCTCGAGGAGCACCCGGTCTATGCCAAGTTCTTTGAGCAGGCGTCCAAGGGACCGCTGTCCAAGGCCACGCCGATGGTGCCGCCCGGAGGCGCCGGCATCGGCATGCACGTCATTCCGGTCGAGAAGGCCATCGACGCCGCGAGCACCTCGGTGCCGATCGAGCATATCGAGCATTGGCTCGACAAATACGATGGCAAATATGCCGACAGCACCTGCAGCTGCCGCGCGAGCCGTCGCGTGATGGGTGAGGGCTGCGCCGACGACCCGGCCGATTGGTGCATCGCCGTGGGCGATATGGCCGACTACGTGGTTGAGACCGATCGTGGCCATTACGTGACCCGCGACGAGGTTTACGACATCTTGCGCCAGGCCGAGGACAACGGCTTTGTGCACCAGATCACTAATATCGACGGCGAGAACAAGATCTTCGCCATCTGCAACTGCAACGTCAACGTGTGCTACGCCCTGCGCACCTCGCAGCTGTTCAACACGCCCAACCTGTCGCGCTCGGCCTATGTCGCTAAGGTCGAGAAGGACAAGTGCGTGGCCTGCGGTCGCTGCGTCGAGGTGTGTCCGGCCGGCGCCGCCAAGCTGGGCCAGAAGCTCTGCAGCAAAAAGGCCGGCGGACAGGTGCCCGAGTATCCGCGCCAGGAGCTGCCCGATGCCACCAAGTGGGACCACACCAAGTGGTCGCCCAACTACCGCAACGACAACCGCATCGAGACGCATGAGTCCGGCACCGCTCCCTGCAAGACGGCCTGCCCCGCGCACGTTGCCGTTCAGGGCTATTTGAAGCTCGCGGCTCAGGGTCGCTATGACGAGGCGCTGGCACTCATTAAGCGCGAGAACCCGCTGCCCGCTATCTGCGGCCGTGTGTGCAACCGCCGCTGCGAGGACGCCTGCACCCGCGGCCGTGTGGACGCCGCCGTGGCCATCGACGAGGTCAAGAAGTTCATCGCCCAGCGCGATCTGGATGCCGCGACCCGCTACGTCCCGCCCGTGGTGACGCCGACGCGCGCTGGCGGCTTTGATCAGAAGATCGCCATCATCGGTGCCGGTCCGGCCGGCCTGTCCTGCGCTTTCTATCTGGCCGAGAAGGGCTACAAGCCCGTCGTCTTCGAGAAAAACGAGCGCCCGGGCGGCATGCTCACCTACGGCATTCCCAGCTTTAAGCTGCAGAAGGACGTCATTGAGGCCGAGGTCGAGATCATTCGCCTGATGGGTGCCGAGTTCCGCTATGGCGTGGAGGTCGGTCGTGATGTGACGCTCGACGAGCTGCGCGCGCAGGGCTTTAAGGCCTTTTACGTGGCCATCGGCTGCCAGGGCGGCCGCCTTGCCGGTATTCCGGGCGAGGATGCCGTGGACGTGACCGTGGCCGTCGACTTCCTTCGCGAGGTTAACAGCGGCAAGATCGATACCCTGTCCGGCCGCACCATTGTGGTGGGCGGCGGCAACGTGGCCATCGACGTTGCCCGCAACGCCTGCCGTCTGGGCTCTGGGCACGTTGAGATGTTCTGCCTGGAGAGCGAGGTCCAGATGCCCGCCAGCGAGGAAGAACGTCGCGAGGCCGTTGAGGACGGCGCTCACATCAGCTGCGGCTGGGGCCCCAAGGAGATTCACCTGGACGAGGCCGGTCGTGTGTGCGGTATCACCTTCAAGCGCTGCACGCGTGTCTTTGACGACGAGGGCCGTTTTGCGCCCGAGTACGACGAGAACGATCTGCGCCGTGTCGATGCCGACCGTGTCGTCATGTCGATTGGCCAGTCCATTGTGTGGGGCGACCTGCTGGCTGGCTCCAAGGTGGAGCTCGGCCGCGGCCAGGGTGCCCTTGCCGATCCCCAGACTTACCAGACCGCCGAACCCGACATCTTTGTGGGTGGCGACGTCTACACTGGCCCCAGCTTTGCCATCGACGCTATCGCCGCCGGTCACGAGGCCGCGGTGTCCATCCATCGCTTTGTGCAGCCGGGCTCCACGCTCACCATCGGCCGCAACCAGCGCCGCTACACCGCGCTCGACCGCAACGACGTTGTGCTCGAGAGCTACGACAACGCGAGCCGCGAGGTTGCGCATGTGGACCGCGAACGCGAGAAGGCTGCGCCGTTTAGCGAGTATGTTGAGACCTTTACCGAGGAGCAGGTGCGCGCCGAGACCGCCCGCTGCCTGGGCTGCGGCGCCTCGATCGTCGACCCCAACAAGTGCATCGGCTGCGGCCTGTGCACCACCAAGTGCGCGTTTGACGCTATCCGTCTGGATCGCGACCGCCCCGAGTGCTCTACGATGGTCAAATACGAGCAAAAGCTCCCAAGCCTCGGCAAGTATGCTTTAAAGCGTGCAATCAAAATCAAGTTCGGTCGTAAATAGGTAACCATGGCGGGCAAGGGGACGGCGCAGGCTAGACTTCGCCGTCCCCTTGCTTTGAGTTTGCATCGCATCAACCGTTGTTGAAAGGTTTCTACCTTGCATGAATTGGGAATCGTTTATCACATTATTCGTGATGTTGAGAACGTGGCGCGCGCCAATGGCGTGCGTCGCGTTTCGAGCGTGACGTTGCTACTGGGCGAGGTCTCGGGCGTCGTTCCCGACTTGCTGCTCGACGCTTGGCGCTGGGCAGCAGATAAAAAGCCTATCACCGAGGACGCGGAGCTTATCGTGGAGCCCGTCGAGGCCGTGACACATTGCGAGGCGTGCGGCTGCGACTACGCGACGGTCGAGCACGGCAAGACCTGTCCCCAGTGCGGTAGCGGCGAGACCTATTTGCTGCAGGGCCAAGAGGTAATGATCAAACAGATCGAGACCCCCGACGAGGACCCGGCAGACGCTGCTCCTGACGGCCTCTCCGACGCCCCCGATGCCGTCGACGCCGCCAACCCTCTCCACATCGCCTAACATCCAATGACTACATGGGCTAGAGTTCTAAACATATTTGCTTCGGTTAGTCAAGTCATGTCTGTTTAAACAAAATGGTGGCACGCAGACGCATTGGGATCAACCTAAAAGAGGTCTTAACGAACAGTGCACCTTTATATGTCTTTGAAAGCAATCAGCAAATCACGTTTTAGCAGGCAATAAGCTGTAAACCGGCAACGTAATCAATTTGTAACAAACTTAGACGTTTAAACAAATAATCCAACCTTTTGCGAATTTAGCTATAATTCCACAATCCAAACAGGTATACTCCTTTCATGTCGTGTAGGAAATACGTAGACAAAAAGGAGGTTATGTGATGGTAAGTATTGTTCTTGCTAGCCACGGGGACTTGGCAGCTGGAATCAAGCAGACGGGCTCGATGGTCTTTGGCGATCAGCCGTCTGTTGCCGTGGTCTCGCTCGAGCCGAGCATGGGCCCCGACGATTTCCGTGCCAAGGTCGAGGAAGCAGTCGCTTCCTTCGAGGACCAGGAGCAGGTGCTCTTCCTCGTTGATCTGTGGGGCGGCACGCCGTTCAACCAGATCAGCGGGCTCATCGAGGGCCACGATTCCTGGGCTATCGTCACCGGTGTCAACCTGCCTATGCTCATCGAGGCATATTCGCAGCGCTTTGACGCAAAGAACACTGCACATGCGATCGCAAAACATCTCGTGACTGAGGCTAAGGCTGGCGTGCGCGTCAAGCCCGAGTCTCTGGAGCCCGAGGAGAAGAAGCCGGCTGCGGCCGCCGCTGCTCCTGCAGGCGCCATCCCTCCGGGAACGGTCATCGGCGACGGGCACATCAAGATTGCCCACGTCCGTATCGACACCCGTCTGCTGCATGGTCAGGTGGCCACCACGTGGACCAAGCAGATCAACCCCAACCGCATCATCGTGGTTTCCGACGGCGTTGCTCACGACGAGCTCCGCAAGACCATGATCGAGCAGGCTGCCCCTCCGGGAGTCCATGCCAACGTCGTTCCCATCAAGAAGATGGCCGAGGTCGTCAAGGACACGCGCTTTGGTGACACCAAGGCCATGCTGCTCTTTGAGAACCCGCAGGATCTGCTCAAGGCCATCGAGGCCGGCGTCGACATCAAGGAAGTCAACATCGGTTCCATGGCTCACTCCAAGGGCAAGGTCGTCGTCACCAACGCCGTCGCTATGGGCGATGACGACGTTAAGACTCTCGAGGCTCTCAAGGCCAAGGGCGTCAAGTTCGAGGTCCGCAAGGTTCCTTCGGATTCCTCCGAGGATCTCGACGCCATGTTGAAGAAAGCTAAGGCCGAACTGGCCGCTCAAGCATAGTAAAGGAGGGTCCGATACATGTCTGCAATCACTATTCTGCTTGTTGCGATTGTCGCGTTGCTTGCCGGTATGGAAGGCATTCTGGATGAGTTCCAGTTCCATCAGCCGCTCGTGGCATGCACGCTTATCGGTCTCGTAACCGGTCACCTTCAGGAGGGCATCCTCCTGGGCGGTTCGCTCCAGATGATGGCCCTTGGCTGGGCTAACGTTGGCGCCGCTGTCGCGCCTGACGCCGCTCTGGCCTCGGTCGCTTCTTCGATCATCATGGTGCTCGCCCTCAACGGTGGCGCCACTGATTCGGCAAAGGCCGTTACCGCCGCCATCGCCGTCGCCGTCCCGCTGTCGGTCGCTGGTCTGTTCCTGACCATGATCTGCCGTACCATTGCTACCGCTATCGCTCACGCCATGGACGGTTGCGCCGAGAAGGGCGACTTCTCCGGCATCGAGCGCTGGCAGTATGCTGCCATCCTCATGCAGGGCCTTCGTATCGCCATCCCGGCAGTGCTTCTGTGCGTCATCCCGGCCGAGGCCGTTACCAACGCGCTTAACGCTATGCCCGACTGGCTGTCCGGCGGTATGGCTGTCGGCGGCGGCATGGTCGCTTCCGTCGGTTACGCCATGGTCATCAACATGATGGCCACCAAGGAGACCTGGCCGTTCTTCGTCCTCGGCTTTGTCCTTGCTGCCATCCCTCAGCTCACGCTGATCGCCCTTGGTCTCATCGGCATCTCCCTTGCCCTCATCTACCTTGGCCTTAAGGATCTGGCCAAGCAGGGTGGCGGCATGGGCGGTGGCTCCGGCGACCCGCTCGGCGACATTCTGAACGATTACGAGTAGGAGGGGAGTGATACATATGGCAGAGAACAAGATTCAGCTCACCAAGGCTGACCGCAAGAAGGTTTGCTTCCGTCATCAGTTCCTTCAGGGCTCGTGGAACTACGAGCGTATGCAGAACGGCGGCTGGTGCTTCGCAATGATCCCTGCGATCAAGAAGCTCTACACCAGCAAGGATGACCAGATTGCCGCTCTTAAGCGCCACCTGGAGTTCTATAACACCCACCCCTATGTTTCCGCCCCCGTCATTGGCGTTACCCTCGCCCTCGAGGAGGAGCGCGCCAACGGTGCTCCGATCGATGACGTCGCCATCCAGGGCGTCAAGGTCGGTATGATGGGCCCGCTCGCCGGCGTCGGTGACCCCGTCTTCTGGTTCACCCTTCGCCCGATTCTGGGCGCTCTGGGCGCTTCCCTGGCCCTGTCCGGCAGCATCGCCGGTCCGTTGCTGTTCTTCTTCGCGTGGAACATCATCCGTTACGCCTTCCTGTGGTACACGCAGGAGTTTGGCTACAAGGTCGGCTCCTCCATCGCCAAGGACCTCTCCGGTGGTCTGATGGGCAAGGTCACCGAGGGCGCTTCCATCCTGGGTATGTTCATCATCGGCGCCCTGGTCGAGCGCTGGGTGTCCATTTCCTTCACCCCGATCGTCTCCACGGTCAAGCAGTCTGCTGGCGCCTTTATCGACTGGGCTAGCCTGCCCTCCGGTTCCGAGGGTATCAAGGAAGCGCTGACGATGTACAACTCCGTCGGTGCTACCGCCCTTGATCAGATGAAGGTCACCACGCTTCAGGCCAACCTCGATCAGCTCATCCCCGGCCTTGCCGCCGTGTGCCTGACCCTGCTGGTCTGCAAGCTCCTCAAGAAGAAGGTCAGCCCGATCGTCATCATCCTGGCTCTCTTCGCCGTCGGCATCATCGGTCGCTTCTGCGGCTTCATGTAAGTACGCTTCGGCTTAAGACCGAGAATTGCTAGGCAAGGGCTTTTGAGCCATTGAAACGGACCGCACCCGGTGGGTACACTGGATGCGGTCCGATTGTTTTATTTGGAGGGCGAGGCGCGCATGGCGCAATCTCAGAACAGCACGGTCGATCTGGCAACGCCGGCAACCTGCCTGATGGGGCTTACCAGCCACGGTAACGTGATGGTGGGCAATAAGGCGTTCGAGTATTACAACGAGCGCAATCCCGAGGATTTTATTCAGATCCCGTGGGACGAGGTCGACTATATTGCCGCCGAGGTTTTACGCGGCACCAAGAAGATCACTCGTTTTGCCATCTTCACCAAGGACAACGGTCACTTTACGTTTTCGACGCGCGACGACAAAGAGACGCTTCGTGCTGTCCGCAAGTACGTCGACGAGGATAAGCTCGTGCGTTCGCCCGACTTTATCGATGTGACTGCCAAGGGCGCCAAGAGCATCCCCTCCGTTATCAAAAACCTCTTCCACAAAGGTAACTAGTCATTAAAGAGCGCCCCCCAAAGTGGGACGCAGTTTCCCATGGGGCTCGATTGGGAAAGTGCATCCCAGTTCGAGCGCCGATTCCGGGATGTAGTTTCCGGAACGGGGTCGTTTGGGAAACCGTGTCCCGTTTCGAGCCGAAATTCTGGGACACTGTTTCCAGCGAGGTCCCATTGGGAAAGTTTGACCCAGAATTTGCCTGGATAGTGGGACACACTTTCCGGAGGGCTGTTCCACCGCAACTTCGAAGAGTGGCTATACGCTGTATTACAACGGCGTAAATCTGCTACACTAGTACAACATGCCTCCGTAGCTCAGGGGATAGAGCACCGCTCTCCTAAAGCGGGTGTCGACGGTTCGAATCCGCCCGGGGGCACCAGAAGTAAATGCAGGTCAGACGGTATAAATCGTCTGACCTGCTTTCTTATATAAGGGCATCGTTAACGTCAGTTGGGTAGAATTTGGGTAGAAAGTTTTTTTGTGAAGGGCTATGCCCAAAGTCCGGTTTCCAACCCTTCCCACAGCCTACGGGCTTATAAGAAGCCCTTCGGCCATGGAAAGCGTTGAAAACCTAGGGTGACGTTGCTGTGAGATGGGCGAGTTTCCAACAGCCCCCGGCGTCTTCGGGTTTCGCCTGGGACCCTGCGACACCGTGGACCGTTGAAAACTCGCCCTTCCGCTTGGAAGAGGGCTTTTACCCCTTAAAATTGTCCGAAAGTGACAACGACGCAGGAGGTCCGGTATGCCTGCCAGCAAGAAAGAGGCAAAAGAGTTCGTCAAGCGGTGGCAGAAGCGCCTTGCCGCCATCCCCGCGGGCTCCAACAACGAGCAGCAGGACACGCAAAAGTTCTGGGTAGATCTGCTCATCAACGTCCTGGGCATCCCGTCCAACACCATAGACAGCTTCGTCGACTTCGAGCGGAAGGTGAGAGGCCGCCGCATCGACGTGTTCGTCTCCGACCACAACTTCCTGTGCGAGCAGAAGTCGTGGGGTATCGACCTCGACAAGCCAGAACCCAGGAACGGCGGCATGGAGACGCCGCTCCAGCAGGCCATGTGGTACGCGCGGCATCTGCCGTACTCCGAGCGCCCCCGCTGGGTGATGACGTGCAACTTCGGGACCTTCCGCCTCTACGACCTCGACAACGAGCGGCCCGAGGATACCGTGCAGGAGTTCTCCCTCGAAGAGCTCCAGGACAGCCTGTATCTCCTGTCCTTCCTGACCTCCAACGAGATGAGCCGCCTGCACAAGGAGCAGCAGCTCTCCATTGAGGCCGGGGCCTACGTCTCCAGGCTCTACGATGCCCTCGCCAAGCAGTACCACCACATTGAGGAGAAGGATGATCGGGCGCAAGAGGAGCAGCGCTCCCTCAACGTGCTCATCACCCGAATCATCTTCCTGCTCTACGCCGAGGACGCCGACCTTCTGCAATCGCACCAGGCGTTCGGTAGGTACTGCGAGGATGACCCTGCCAAGCTCCGCCGCAAGCTGGTTGACCTGTTCGAGGCGATCGACACGCCTCTGGACAAGCGGGACGAGTACATGGACGAGGACCTTGCGGCCTTCCCGTACGTGAACGGTGGGCTGTTCGCCGACTCCTCCATTATCGTCCCGCAGATGACCTCGGAGATTCTCGAGGCCATCACTGACGCGTCCCAGGACTTCGACTGGCGCGAGATCTCGGGCGTCATCTTCGGCGGCGTGTTCGAGGGCACGCTGAACCCCGAGACGCGCCATGCCGGGGGCATGCACTACACGAGCGTCGAGAACATCGAGCGCTGCCTCAGGCCACTCTTCCTCGACGAGCTGTGGGATAAGCTGCACGAGGCCGAGGGCGAGAAGACAGCTGCCAAGCGCAAGCAGGCCCTGGCGAGGCTGCACGACAAGGTGGCCTCCATCACCATCGGCGACCCGGCATGCGGCTCGGGCAACTTCCTTACCGAGGCGTACCGGCAGCTGCGCACCATCGAGAACCGAATCATCGAGGACGAGCTCAGCGAGGAGACCGGCAACGCGGGACAGACGTCCCTCGTCGTCGCGCAGGACATCCCTGTTCGCGTGTCCCTAGACCAGCTGTACGGCATCGAGATAAACGACTTCGCCGTCTCGGTCGCCAAGACCGCCCTTTGGATCACCGAGGAGCAGATGCTCCGAAAGACGCAGGAGATATACGTCGACTACGACTTCGACTTCCTGCCGCTCAGGAGCCTCAGCAACCTCCATGAGGGCAACGCCCTCAAGACCGATTGGTCCGAGGTGTTCCCCGATGACCTCACGTACCTCGTGGGCAATCCGCCCTTCCTTGGGGCCCGTAACCAGTCCAAGGAGCAGAAGGCGGAGCTCCTTGAGGTCTTCGACGGAGCGAAGAACGCAGGCAACATCGACTACTGCGGGGCCTGGTACATGAAGGCCGCGAGGTTCACGCAGGGAAAGCGCACGCGCTGCGCCCTGGTCTCTACCAACTCGATATGTCAGGGCGAGCAGGTCGCCAACCTCTGGAAACCCCTGTACGACCTGGGTATCCACATCGACTTCGCGCACAACACGTTCAGGTGGGACAACGAGGCTGCGGACAAGGCACACGTGTTCTGTGTCATCGTCGGGTTCTCCCGCGAGTCGGGGACCAAGACGCTCTTCTACCACGCGACCCCGGACAGCGACGAAGAACAGATTCCCACGGCTCGAATCAATGCGTATCTGAAAGACGCTCCGGACGTTTTTGTCTACAGCAGAAGTAAGCCATTATCAGATGTTCCAGAAATGGGAATAGGCTCCCAGCCTATAGACGACGGCAATTACCTTTTCACTGATGAGCAGAAAATCGAATTCTTGCAAAGTGAACCTGGTGCAGAGAAATTCTTTCACAAGTGGCTTGGATCACAAGAATTTATCCGTGGCAAAAGCCGTTGGTGTTTATGGCTTGGGAACGCAAATTGGGATGAGCTAAAGAATCTGCCTAAATGCAGGGAAAGGGTTGAAGCGGTACGCCGGTATCGGCTCAAGAGCAAGAGAAGTCAGACCGTTAAGGCTGCGGAGTGCCCTGCCCATTTTGGAACTGAAATCCTGTCGGATACAGATTCAATCTTGATACCAGAGGTTTCATCAAGCCGAAGGCGATACATCCCAATGGGGTTCGTCGATGCTGAGGTCTTTTGTAGCAATAAAGTTCGTCTTATCCCAAATGCAACTCTCTATCAATATGGGGTGTTGCAGTCCCAATTTCATAATGCATGGGTTAGGGTCGTGACCGGAAGACTGAAAGATGATTATCAGTACTCGGCTGGTATTGACTACAACAACTTCGTCTGGCCCGAGCCCACGGAATCCCAACGCGAGGAAGTCGAGCGCTGCGCCCAGGCCGTGCTCGATGCCCGTGACGCCCAAGAAGGTGCGACGCTCGCGGACATGTACGATCCCAAGAACGAGACGTTCTTCCCCGAGCTGATGGCGGCGCACAAGGCGCTCGACACTGCCGTTGAGGCCGCCTATGGCGTTGATTTCGGCGGAGACGAGGAGAAGATTGTCGCCCACCTCTTCAACTTGTACGCCGAGAGGGTCGGGGTGTAGCAATCGGCCTTGCGGCCGATGGGTCCCGCTTATGGGCGGGACCCCCGCGACGCGCGGCGTCGCTCTCGCTGCGGCTCCCTGGCAACGCTCCCCAGGGTCGCGTTTCGTCCGCCTCCGCTCACACCGGCCCCACCCGGCGAACGGCTGCGCTCGATGGCTTCCAGAAGTCGCCATCGCTCCGCCGTGGTCGCCGGGCGGGGCCTCTCGCGTCGGGTCGCCGAGCGCCGTCGTACGACGCTCCCCATGGGTCGCGTCTCCTCGGCGTCGGCTCAACCGTCGCTCACCTGCCCGGGCTCGCGTTGCCTCGGCAACCGGTTCGCTCCGTGCATGCAAGATATGGATTCCGTTGCACGGAATCATCTTGCCCGCCTGCGGCGGGACGGCGAACCGCTCCGAGGTCGCTCTCGCCGAAGGGCAAAAGAAAGGGCCGGGACGCCTGTTGCGTCCCGGCCCAAATGCTCAGTCGTCTCGGCCGTTCTGGTTCTCCAGCGCCTTTCGCTCAAGCTCCCAGAACGCCCGCATCGCCGTCGCTATCCCGCGCAGCGTGAAGCGGACGGCGATGCCAGTCGAGCGGTCAACGGCAAAGCCGAGCCTTCCGCCGTTGACCTTCCTCATGCCCCCGAGAGACTTCGAGGGGAAGCGGTACTGGAGGCTCCCGCCCTTCGACCTGGCGAGCTCGATGCCGTCCCGCTTGAGCCGCCGCTCAAGCTCGCCCATCCGGTCGGGGCAGTCGCGCATGCGCCCGACCTCCTCGATTCGGCGGGCGACCGCGACGCGGACGCGGGCGTTCTCCGAGCGCTCGGCCTGCCCCTTTCGGGCCATGTCGCGCTCTTCCGCGCCGGGTTGCCTCGCGTGGACGCGCGAGTTGGCCTTGCCGCGCTCAAGCTGCCTGAGGCCGTACCTTTCGTCCAGGGTACGGACGGTCTTCACGCGTGATGCCGCCGCCTTTCGGGCGGGGCCCTCGTCGAGCCTTCGGCCGGTTTCCAGATCACTGCGGTTGATGCCGAGGTGCACGGCGTAACGGTCGGTGGCGTCCGCGTGGCAGCGCTCGCGGTGCAGCACCATCACGACTTCCTGGTTGGGGTAGCGCTCGGCCACGTACTCCCTCGCATAGCGCATGCACAGCTCCGGCGTCATCTTCCCGCCGTTGAGGTCGCACTCGTCGGGGAGGAACCCGAGTATCTGGTGCTGCATGTAGGTACACTTGGCACCGGCCTTGCCGGGCCTGTCGTGACCCATGGCCGCCCTCGTGTCTGCCATCTCCTGAAACCAGCGGTCATCGTCGATGATGTTCTGCGTGCCGTGGGCGAGCGCCTTGTCGCGGTCCCAGGAGAGGTAATCCCTGAGTCTCGCGAGGTGCTTCTCGCTGCAGACGCTCGTCTGCTTTATCGCCGTCATGGTCGCCTCCCTAGTCGAGCGAGAGCCCGCTGAATTTGCCGCCCGGCTTGCTCCCGTTCTTCTTCTCCGGCTCGGGCCACTTTGGGCACCAGGTCGAGGCCTCCTCGCGCATCTTCCCAGCAGCTGACTCGTCGAGGCGGCGCTGGTAGGCGCGACGGTTCTCCGCCTCGTGCTCGGGGGTCCCGAGGTCGAAGTGCTCCCTTGTGGGCGTGTTGGTGCAGTCGGTGACGGGGGAGCGGAAGACGCCGGCTCGACATGCGGGCATACCGTTGTCCGCGTGCTTCACGACGATGATCCCGTCCCGGTCCGGGGCCATGTCGCGCCACTCCCAGGGGTGTATCACGTCGTCGGCCCTCTCGCTGTAGGACGTCGAGGAGGACGTGCCTGACGCGGCCCTGCCGTTGCTCGTGCCCTGCGTGTGGCGCGTGGTCTTGCCGATGAGCTCGGTGAAGTACCGGCGGTCCTCCTCCTCGGCGAGCTTCATCGCGACCTTGATGCCGCAGTTCGCGAGGATCTTCCTGCGGCCGTCTTTCTCGCCGTACTTGTTGAGCTGGGATACGTCCTGCGTCGCGCCGACCCAGAAACAACCGTAGCTGCGTCCTAGGCTGAGGAGCGCGGGCAGGCACTCGACGCGGGGGAGGTTGCCCCACTCGTCGCCGAGTATCTGCACGGGGCGGGGGAGTTTTCCGCCGTTCACGTCCGCGACCGACTGGACCGAAGCCCAGAGCTGCGAGAGGAATATCGCCGCTATGCAGTTGTAGGGGGAGCCCTCGTCGAGCACGTGGAGGAAGACGGCACTCTTCTCCGTGAGCACCGTTCGCGGGTCGATGTCGGAGCCAGAGGTCATCCATGCGACCGGCGCGGACGAGAACGGGCGGAGTGCCACCTTGAGCGTCGAGAGGATGCTCCTGAGCTCGTTGCCGCCCGAGGAGACGAACTGCGACGCCCTGCCCTTGGCGGGGTGACCGCTCGGCAGGGAGCGGAAGACGGCCTTCAGAGGCTCGGCCGGGTCGTCGCCCTCGGCCTCGGTGCCACGGTCCAAGACCTCGCAGACGGTCGCGAGGTGCCTCGATCCCTCGGGACACTCGTCAGACATGGAGACCAGCAGGACCAGGGCCGAGAGCAGGCCCCTGGCCGATGCCGTCCAGTGCGAACCCTTGCCCTTCTCGTCATCCTGCACCACGAGCTCCGCGATGGCGTCCGCCGCCTGCTCGGCCTCCTGGTCGCGCCCCTCGGCATGGAGGTCGAGAACCTGCTTGAGCGGGTTGAACCTCTGGCCGCGATAGGGGTGCTGCGTATCGAGCAGGAGGACGCGGTAGCCACGACGGGCAAGCTCATCGCCCGTGAGCTCTATGAGCTCGTTCTTCACGTCTGAGACGACGAGGGTCGCGGGCTCGGAGCCGTTGGAGGCGTCGCCGTAGCTGAGCAGGTCGATTGAGGGGAGGTAGAGGAAGCGTGATTTACCTGACCCAGTGGCCCCTGATACGAAAATCATCTTCTTCGGCTCGTAGAAATAGCAGGGCTTACCGCGATATTTGGTGAAACCGTAGACGAACCCGCGCGACGAGGGGTTCGTCGAGCCGCCCCATGTCATGGACCCCTTCACGACCTCGCGGCCCGTCTTGACGTGGGCGTCGCCGAGCACGCCGCCGTCCTCGGCTCGTGATTTGAGGGCACTTGAGTAGGCGATGAGGGCGCAGGCGCAGAGTGCAAGGAGGAAGACGAACAAGGCCCCGAGGGGATGGGTGACGAACCCGTCCGAGAGCCACCAGCCGAGGACGGTCTCCGCGTCGAACGTTGTGGGAATTGCCGATGCGTCGAGTCCGTACCCGGCGACGAGCATGTCGATGGGGGCGGCGAGCACGGGGCATGCGAGGATCGCTAGGAAAAGGGATGACAGGAGCGCTGTGAGCATCTTGGTTTTCATGATAGTTCTCGATTCTTGGAGATGAGGTTTGAAAGCTGCGAGGCCGTGCTCGACACCAGTCGGACGGCCTCCGTGAGCTGTCGGGCAGTCTGCGCATCCACGCCATAGGCGTTTGCGGCATGGACGGCCTGGTTGAGGTTTCCGCCCTGTTTCTTCATCTGGTGGAGGATTTGCCGCAAGGTCGCCTCGTCGGCGACCTTGACGGGCTTCTGCCCGATGCGGAGGGCAGCTTCGCGCATGAACGTCGATGGGGCCATGTCAAAAGAGGAGGAGCGCGCCATGATGACGGCACGCTCCTCCTCGGTCATGCGGACGTTGATATGCGCGGTCTTGCTGTTGCCGCGCATGGCCTAGCCCTCCTGGTCATAGAAGGTGGCATGGGGCGCGTCGAAGGTGAGCTTGGCGCTTCCAAGCGTGCCATAGCGTGCCTTAAGGACGCGAACAAGCAGGGGACGAACATCTAGCTCTGAGTTGTACCTCCGCTCCTTCTTGTCCCTGCCGTCGACCTGCAGGAAGAGAGCGTTGTCGGAGCCGTAGTCGATACCCTGCGAGCCAGCGAAGACGTTGAGCTCGGTGTTCGCATCGTTGTACTTATCGCGCGCGACGCTGCTTATCAGGAAAACGGGGACGTCATACGTCCGGGCGATGTTGCCCAGGGCTTGAACGCAAGCGGTGATGACAACGCGTTCTTCCGCGCGAACATTGAAATTGGTTGCTGCAATGAGTTGAAGGTAATCCACAAAAACGGCAGGGCGCTGCCCACGTTCGTGAATGCAATCACCGATGCAACGCCCGAGATCTTCCATGGACGTTTGGCTGTCCATGATGCACGAGTTAGGTGCTACGGTCTCGGCGTAGATGGCGCAAGCGTGCTCAAATGCCTCCCTCTTCTCGGGGATAGCCCCGGTCGCTTCGGAAAGGCTGAAGTCTCCGTTGCCGAGGCGCGTGATGCCCTTCTGAGCAATGCGATACGCGGGGAGTTCCGCGGAGTAGAAGACGGTGGGCACGCTTTGGGAGGCAAGGTCGTCGGAGATAACCTTGAGGAGCGTCGTTTTGCCGGCAGCGGGTGCCGCTCCGACTATGGTCAGGATTCCGGGTACGACGCCTCCGATGAGCTTGTCGAGAGAGGGGAGGCTGCGTATATGAGCCATGGGCTTACGCCCGTTCATTTCCTCGATATAGGTCTTGAGCTGATCGGCTTCGACGTTGAATGAGCTATTGGCTACAGGCTGCACGGATCCGACACCTCCAACTCGTGAAGGTACTCAAAAAAGCTGGACTCGATGACGAAGAGGCGGCTATGAAGCTTGAGGCAGCGACCGCTCTCTTTCATGAGCGACGCGGCGGCAACCTCCCCAAGCCCGGTCAGCTCACGAATCTCGGTGACGCCGAGCAGACGCTCGCGTCCCAGAACGACGCGAGGAGGAGCGGGTACGATACCCGCTTTGGGAACAACGGAATCTACCATGGTAGAATCTCCTTTGGTCTGCTCACTCCTCCCCACCTCAGTTTGGCGACTAGAGGGGAGGGGTGGGCGGCTTTTTGTTTCTATGGCCTTCTTTGGGCACCTCCATTCCGGCATTCGCTTATCTGTGCAATTCGATGATACTGCTTCTGGCAATCGAGGCGCTGAAGATTCAGAAAAAGTTCCGAAAAGTTTCGGATAAGCACTTTTACCTCGAAAAACAGGGTTATACTTACAATGAAAATCGATTGGGGGATGAAATGGAACGCTCCAGGAAACCGAAAAAACGAAAGTTTGGGACGACCGTCCTTGAACAGACCGATGACAACATCAGCATGTTCAAGGAACAACATCCGCAAGAGTTTAAGACTCCGGGGGAAGTGGTCGACCTTCTCGCGAGTCTATGTCTCCGCGTCAACAAGGGTGCGGCTGCAGAGCTGAGCGCTTTTTGTGCGCAACGGGTCAAGTCTATTCAGGATGAGCTTAGTGGATATGGCGATGCTGAGTCCCTGTCGCTCGCTGCCGACGATTTAAACGACAAGCTCTCTTATTACAAGACTCTTCGTAACCATATGCTGCGATTTGTTCCGCAAGACAGCCTTGTTGATAAGGGGCCGTCAATGAAACGCGTGGACCTGCGAGGTGGCTCGTATCTCGTTGTCCCCGATGATTGGCCTGTGGTCAATGAGCCAAACGCCTCATCATGCGACTATGCTTTCGTCCTTGAAGTGCGGAACGCAAGCGATGCAATTCCGCACTATGTTTATCTTTCCTCAAGGGAAGCCTGTCCTACGGATGAGGTGCTTAACGCAATAGCTGATAAATGGCCGGGGATTCGTGATGTCCAGAGTTCTCAGGTCGAGCCGATCTATGACAAGGACGGCGCGATTCTGAATACCGACGAATGGACGAAGGCACCTATAATCGGCGTCTTCCCCATTCGCGACGCCTCATCGTTTTCCTGGGAGGATAAAGCTCCATATGGAGCGATGGTCTATCGCCATTAGTCCATCTATGTTCAAAGCAAGGGAAGGGCCGGGTATATCTCGGCCCTTCTTTTATGAATTGCTCTCTTGGGAAATGAGCTCGCCGAAGGCATCTGCTGCCTTACGATCGTTTGCCTCGATGGCGTGGGAGTAGATGGAGAGCGTCGTACTTGGAGATGCGTGTCCAAGTCTTGCCTGGACAGTCTTCACGTCTGCGCCTTCTCCGATTAGGAGCGTCGCTTGCGTGTGCCGCAGGGCGTGGGGGACGAGCCCACTGTATCCCGTGCCCCTCACGTGCTCTTTGCCGTTTCGCTGGAATCTTCTGGTGATATTGTTGTAGCTCCCAAAGCCGTTATCGACGCAGAAGTTGCGGAACCATCGGTCGAAGTTGTGGCCGTCTACGTTGACGACTGTGGCGTATATGTCATCCTCGATCGTGACGACCTTTATGCCGTTAACGATAGGCGTCTTGTCGTCCTGATCGAGAGTGTATCGGTTGAGCTGCGCCCGCTGTTCCAGCTTCCATTTTCTGAGATAGCAGGCCAGGGAGTCGTTGATTGCTATGGTGCGTTGGCTCATCTTCGATTTTGGCGGTCGGAGAGTCTTGTCATTGGTGAACTGCTTCGACACGCTCAACGTGCGCTGCCCAAGATCGATGTCGCCCCAAGTCAAGCCGAGCATTTCGCCGCGTCGGAGACCACATTGGAGCAAGAGCATGGTGCCCGTTGCCTTGGCCGACAGTGGTTCATCCATGAGGCAAGACAGAAATCGTGAAGCCTCGTCTGCCGTAAGCGGAGTTCTTTCCCTGTAAGTTGGTTTGGGAAGCTTGATTGGCGTGCATGGGTTACGAAGGATGAGCTCGTTGTCTACGGCGTCTTGGAGAATCTGTCGCAGTTTGACGTGTGTCCCGTGTAGCTCGGCTTCGGACATTCCCTTTTTGCGGGCGTTTGCGTAGATGTGCCGTATATCGTCAGGGTGGAGGTCAGTAAGTCGAATATGACCGAACATTTCTTGAATGTGGCTAATATAGTTGCCCTCACGGGCATAGGCGAGCGGTGACTTGAAGCCCTCTTCCCTTAGGCTGTGGAAGTTCTCGGCGTACTTTGCGACGGTGAGGTTTCCGTTGTCACGGACGACACCGGAGTTCAACTCCTCCTTGTATTCTTCCAAGGCTTTGCGGAGCATTGCCTGTTGTGTGCGTCTACTCACACCTTCGCAGTGCAGTGTTCTCTTGGATGAGTAGGCGTATTTGCCAGTCTTGGGGTCCTTGCCGAGGTTGAAGCGGTATTGGAACACCCCCTCTTTAACTTGATATACGCTGCCGTTTCCGACGACTCGTGGTTTGGTGCTCATGGTGGGATTCCTTGGGATTAGGCTAGGGGCAAGCCCTTAAAGGCTTGCCCCTAGCCTAATCCCAAAAATCTACCCAAGCAAGAGTATCTGGGTAGAATTAGGGTAGAAAGTTTTTGAAGCCTATATCTCGCGATTCTTGAAATATGCCGTTTTACATGCGGTTATATGAAGCTGTATAAAATTATAAAACACCAGCTCAAATAGAAATACAAGACCTCCTAAAGCGGGTGTCGACGGTTCGAATCCGCCCGGGGGCACCAGAAGATTATGACGGCGTCGCGAGAGCGGCGCCGTTTCTGGTTTGTGGGGACCGCCGGCAGGATTCGAGCCGTCGACACCCGCGTCAGCAATTTCCCCGCGGGGGGGTCGAATCCGCCCGGAGCACCAGAGATTTGTCGAGCCCGGTACACCGTTACGGTACCGGGCTCTTCTGGTTCATGTCATGTCAAAAACGAAGCGCCCGCTTGCTGGGGGAGCAAGCGGGCGCCTGTGAGCGAATATGTTTGCGGCGGGAGCCGTAATGGGCGGTGGGGCGGCGACTAGTTGGTCGTACCGGAATCGTCGCCCGTGCCCGAGCCAGAGCCCGAATCCGAGCCAGAAAGTGCGACCGTCAGCGTGATCGTGTTGTCGGTGGACTGCTTGCCGGTGGGGGAGACGCCCGTAACGGTGGCGTTTTCGTTGCCGCTCACGGGGTTGCCGTTCTGGTCGCAGAACGCGATGTTGTAGAACCCGGCGTTGTTGAGCGCGGTGACGGCGGCGGAGATGCTCTTGCCGTACAGGTTACCCGGAACGCTGGCCTTGCCGGACTTCTTGGCAATGACGACGGTAATCGTGGCGCCGGGCTTCTGCTTGCCGCTGGGGTTCCAGCTGATCACGGTTCCCTCGGTAACTGAGTCGTTCTCCTGGTAGCTCACGTCGACGCCAAAGCCTGCCATATCGAGGGCGTTGCGCGCCTGGGCCTCGGTCATGTCGGTCAGGTCGGGGACGGACGTGGTATCCGGGCCGCTCGAGACCTTGTACGAGATGGTCGTGCCCTTCGCGACTTCCTTACCGGCTTCGGTGCCCTGCTCAAAGACCTGGCCCTCATCGGCCTCGTTGGCCTCCTCGGAGGCGTTGCCCTTCAGGCCAACGCTTGCCAGCGCGGCTTCTGCCTGGTCCTTGGTCAGGCCGACAAGCTTGGGAACCTCAACCTTCTCGGAGGGCTTGGGGCCCTTGGAGATTACCAGGTTCACCTTAGTGCCCTTGGCCTTCTTGGTGTTGCCGTTGGGCGTCTGCTCGGCGACCTTGCCCTCGTCGACATCGTCGTTGTAGCTTTGGTCGATGGTGCCGACCTCGAGGCCGGCTTCCTTGATCAGTTCGACGGCAGTCTGCTGGTCCTTGCCCAGTACATCGGGAACGGTGACCTGCTCGCCGCCAAAGAGTCCTGTGGCAAAGGCCACCACGATGCCGATGACGGCAACGGCTGCCACCACGGCGGCGATGATCTTGTTCTTGTTGGATTTGGGCTTTTCGACCTCGTAGGAGCCGGTGGAACCCGAAACCGAGCTACGGGCGGTATTCTGGCCGCTCACGCCCGAGACGGGACGCACCATGGCGCGCGTCTGATCGGAAAGCTCGCGAGTCTTGGTGGCGCCCAGCTCGCCGGGGGCACCGATGATGCGCGTGGGCTCCGAGATGTTGACGGCACGGCCCGACAGGTAGCTGTTGAGCACCTGACGAAGCTCGTCGGCGGTCTGGAAGCGGTTTGCCGGGTCCTTCTCCATGCACTTGAGGATGATGCGCTCAAGGTCGGCGTCGACACCGGAGTTGATCTGGCTCGGTGGAATAGGCAGCTCGTTGACCTGCTTGAGTGCGACCGAGATAGCGTCGTCGCCGTCAAAGGGAACGCGGCCGGTGGCGCACTCATACATCACGACGCCCAGCGAGTAGATATCCGAGGTGGGGCCGAGATCCTGACCGCGGGTCTGCTCGGGGCTGACGTAGTGGGCGGTTCCCAGCACGTTGTTGTCTTGCGTGAGGTGGCTGTTCTTGGCGCGCGCGATGCCAAAGTCCATCACCTTGATGTTGCCGTCGGGCAGCACCATGATGTTCTGCGGCTTAATGTCGCGGTGGATGATCTCGTGCTTGTGGGCGACCGAAAGCGCGGAGCTGATCTGCGAGCCGATCTGGGCGACCTTCTTGGGGTCGAGGGCGCCGTGGCTCTTGATGCCGCTCTTAAGGTCGGTACCGCGCAGGTACTCCATGACGATGTAATAGGTGTCGCCGTCCTTGCCCCAATCGTAGACGCCCACGATATAGGGGGAGGAGAGACCGGCTGCTGCCTGGGCCTCCTGCTTAAAGCGTGCGGCGAAGGTTGCGTCGCCAGCATACTGCGGCAGCATGATCTTGACGGCAACCGTGCGGTCGAGGACCTGGTCCTGTGCACGGTAGACGGTCGCCATGCCGCCTGTTCCCACCTTATCCTTGAGGAGGTATCTTCCCCCGAGGACCCTCTGTTCCATTCCTGCTCCTAACATAACTATTCGCTCAACGATGTGTGTAGTACCTACGATGTGGCCGCTGGGGCCGTGTGGCGCGTTGCCGCTAACTCTTCGGCCGCGGCGCGCCTCGGGTGTCCGATTCGATCATGGGCATCACGCTCCCTGTGCGGCAAGCGCCGCGGTCAGGACGATACCGGCGATCTTGGCGGCCTTGACGTCATGCTTGTCGAAATCCTCCAAGGCCACCGAGATGGCGACCGTGGGTGAATCGTAAGGTGCAAAGCCAACGAACATCGAGTTGACGTTGGTGCCGCCGGTCTCGGCCGAGCCGGTCTTGCCGGCGACCTTGACGCCGGGGATCTGGGCATCGGTGCCGGTGCCGGACTGGACGACGGCAAGCATGGCCTGCTTGACCTGGTCGGCCGTGGCGGAGCTGACGGCCTGACCCAGCGAGCGGGACTGCGTGGTCTTGACCACGGTTCCGTCCGGGGCGAGTACCTGGGCTACAAAGTACGGGTCCATGACCACGCCGCTGTTAGCGATGGCGGCGGCAATCACGGCGTTTTGCATGACGGTGGTCTGCGGGCCGGGCGTGTGGTCCATGCCGACAGGCTGGCCGGCGCCGGCCCAGGCGGTCTCCCACTCGGTCATGAGCGACGGGTCGGCCATGATGGAGGCTGCGGAGGTCAGGTCCTGGCCGAGCTTTTGGCCGTAGCCAAAGGCGTTGGCAAACTGTACGAGCGTGTTTGCGCCAACTTCGTTTGCCACCTGGCCAAAGACGACGTTGGAGGACACGGCAAAGGCCTGCTGCAGGCTGATGGTGCCGTAGCTCTCGTTGGCATAGTTGGTGACCGGTGCGTTGCCGATGTCCATGGAGCCGGGCGCCTGGTAGGTGCTGGTAAGGCTGGCGGCACCGGTCTCGAGTGCCGCGGAAAGCGTAACGACCTTAAACGTTGAGCCCGGCGTGTACAGCGCGTCCATGGCGCGATTGTACATGGAGCCGTCCTCGCCGCCGCCCGTCTGCAGCAGGGCATCGATGTTGGTGTTGTCGTAGGTGGGCGAGCTGGCACATGCGAGCACCGCGCCGGTACGCGGGTCGATGACCACTACAGCGCCCTTAAAGCCCTTGAGTGCCTGCTCGGCAGCCGTCTGGATGCGCGAGTCGATGGTGAGCTTGGCGGTGTTGCCCGGCTGGGTCTGGCCCGCGAGCGACGCGATGGCGTTGTTCCAGCTGGAGTAATCCTTAGAGCCGGTGAGCGTGTCGTTCATGACGCTCTCGATGGCGGTGGTGCCATACTGCTGGCTCACGTAGCCAACCACGTGCGCTGCCAGGTTACCGTTGGGGTAGGAGCGTACGTAGGTGCCGTCCTCCTGTTGCAGCGACTCGGCCAGCGTCACGCCGTCGGACGTGATGATGGAACCGCGCTGGATGTACTTGGAGCGGGCGATGGTGTGGTTGTTGGTCGGCATGTCCTGATAGTCCTTGGCCTTGATGACCTGGACATAGGTGAGGTTGCCGATAAGGATGGCGAACAGCGCCGTAAAGGCGAGCACCGCGCGGGTTAGACGGTTGGCGAGCGCCACGCGGCCGAGCACACCGGATTCAGGTGTGTCGAGCAGGCGACGGCGCATGCGCGAGCCGACGGAATGGCTGCCGCTGCCGTAGGAAGACGAGGTGGCAAAGCGCGTGCCCGTCGGGGCGGCGGCAGATGCGACCTGATCATCGGTGATGGCGGCCATGGTGCCGGTGCCGGTAAGCTCGGCCTCGCGTCCGGTCGCCTCGTCACCGGCGCGCAGCAGGAGCGCGACGATGATAAAGCTCGCCAGCAGCGAGGAGCCGCCCTGGCTCATAAAGGGCAAGGTGACGCCGGTCAGCGGGATCAGGCGGGTAACGCCGCCAACGATCAAGAAGGCCTGGAAGCTGATGGCGGCCGTAAGGCCCGTGGCGCTAAAGGCGGCGAGGTCGGATTTAGCGCGGGCAGCCGTGGTGAGGCCACGCACGGCAAAGAGCATAAACAGGATGAGCACGGCGCCGCCGCCCAAAAGACCCATCTCCTCGCCGATGGCCGAGAAGATAAAGTCGGACTCGACGACGGGGATGTTGTTGGCCATCCCGTTGCCGATGCCAACGCCGACCAGACCGCCGTCGGCAAGCGAGAAGAGCGACTGGACGATCTGGTAGCCCTGGCCCTGGGCGTCCTTAAACGGATCGACCCAAACCTGGAAACGCACCTGAACGTGCGACAGGAACTTGTAGGCGCCCACGGCTCCAACGGCTAAGAGCGCAAGGCCGATAACGACATACGAAAAGCGCCCCGTGGCAACGTAGAGCATCAGCAAGAAGATGGTGTAGAACAGCACGGCCGAACCCAGGTCGCGTTCGAAGACGACGACGAGCAGGCACACACCCCACACGGCAAACAGCGGCAGCAGCAGTCGCAGGCGAGGGATCTTAAAGCCCAGGATCTTGCGGTTGGAGATGGAGAGTAGCTCGCGGTTCTCGGCCAGGTACCCGGCCAGGAACAGCACGATAAAGACCTTGGCGAACTCGCCAGGCTGGATGGTAAAGCCCGCGATGCGAATCCACAGCTTGGAGCCCGAGATCGTGGTGCCGATAAAGATAGGCAGCATCAGCAGAATGATGCCGATGATGCCAAAGGTGTACTTGTAGCGCATGACCACGTCGAGGTTTTTGACTAGTGCAAGCGTTCCCACCATGAGCGCCACCGAGACAAACAGGATGATGAGCTGTGAGATGGCGAGAGCGGGGGCGAGACGCGTCACGAACGTGATGCCGATGCCCGAAAGTATAAATACGATGGGCAGGATGGCGGGGTCGGCACCGGGCGCCAAGATGCGCACGGCAATGTGGGCCGCGGCAAAGGCGGCAAAGAGGCCGATCGGTACGGCGAGCGTCTCAAAGGAGATGGCAGCGCCCGCGGTGAGGACGTACATCGCATACAGCAGGATGACGGGGAACGCCGAGGCGATGAGCAAGAGCAGCTCGGTGTTGCGGCGACTCATAAGCGGCACTCCCTTTCTAATTCTTATCGGAGGCTTCGGCCTCGGCGGACTGTTCGGCGGTTTTCTCGGAATCTGATTCGGAGGTCGATCCCTGATTGGTGTTGTCGCGAATCGTTTGCGCGTCGATCACCTGGCGGGTCTGCTCCTCGTCGATCTGGTGGCGGTACTTGGATATCGTGTCCTGCGCATCGTCGACACTTGTTTGCGGAATGCCCGCCTTGAGGCGGTTTTGCGTGTCTTCGGGCAGGTCGGACAGCTTGATGCTGGTTTCGCTTTCGAGCCAGTGGAGCTTGAGTCCGAGTGGCTTGCCGGGCAGGCCGCGCCAGACGGCGACATTGCCCTGGTAGGTACCCAGGTAGTACGAGCCGGTGACACCCGTGTAGGCCCAGATGCCAGCTGCCAGCACAAAGACGAGGGCCAGGATGGCGGCGATAGTAACGTTGCGGCGACGCACGCGTTGCGCCTCGCGCATGACGCCATCGTCAACCAGGTCAACGACTACTACGGTCACGTTGTCGTGGCCGCCGGCGGCAAGCGCCGCGTCCACTAGGTTGTCGACGCAGATTTGCGCGGTTGAGGACTGCGTGGCGATGTTCTCGATATCGCTATCGGGAATCATGCTCGAAAGGCCGTCGGAGCACAGGATCAGGCGGTCGCCTTCCTCGATATGCAGAGTGAAGTGGTCGGCATACATGGCGGGGTCCGAGCCCAGTGCGCGGGTGATGACCGAACGGTTGGGGTGGACGCGAGCCTCGTCTGCCGTGATCTCGCCGGCGTCCACGAGCTCCTCCACGTAGGAGTGGTCGCGGGTCACGCGGATGAGCGTGCCCTCGTGGAGCAGGTAGGCGCGCGAGTCGCCCACGTGGGCGATGGCGAGCGTATCGTTTTCGATATAGGCGCAGGTGGCTGTGCAGCCCATGCCGGGCTTGCCCAGGCCGTTCAGGGCCGCCTCGATTACGGCGGCGTTGGCTGCCTCGACGGCTGCGGCCAGGCGTGCTGCGTCGGCGGACTGTGGGGCCGTCTTGGCTATAGTCTCGACAGCGATAGAAGAGGCTACCTCGCCGGCGGCGTGACCACCCATGCCGTCGCATACGCAAAAGAGCGGCGACTGCACCAGGTAGGAATCCTCATTGTGCGGGCGCACACAGCCAACGTCGGAGCGGGCGCCCCACATGAGTTGCGTGGTGGTACCGGCATCATAGGTCGAGTCGGTCTCGATGCGCTCCTCGGTCAGGGGCTCAAAGCTCATGGTCGAGCCGGGGTCTTTGAGCTTGGCCTCAACGGCAGCAACGTCGATCTCGGCGGTGTCACCGGGAGAGACGGTGTCGGTCTCGGCGTTTGATTCGGAATTGTCGGTGTCCGGGGAGTCGGGCTCCTCGGAAACGCGGGCGGTCGACTCGTCATCTTGCGGGCTGACGTCTATAGGCTCGGGCGCCGGCGTAGACGCGGGCGCAACCTCGGATGCCGGGGCTATGGGAAACGCCGGCGCGGCGGGCTCGGGTGCCGCAAACACCGCAGTGCTCTCGTTGATTGCCGCGGCGACGGGCTCTGCAAAGTGAGCCGGCGCCGGGGTTGCTTCGGGCGCTGTGGGCTGTTCCGCAGCATGTGCGCCGATGGGCGCCGCTACGGCATCCTCTTCGTCCTCGTTATCGGCTAGATCCGAAATATCATGCGTTACATGCGAAAGAGGCAGGGAGAACACGGTGTCCTCGGGCTCCACGGGTGCGGAGCCCGCCGGAGCGGCGTGGGCCGGCGCAGCTGTGGCGGCGGCCGGTGCCTCGGTCATAGTTGCGGACTTGTTCTCCTCGTCGATCATCGACGGTTCACCTTCATGACCACGTCGCCAATCTGGACTTCGTCGCCCTCACGCAGCGTCGCGGGCTCCACGAGCTGGCGGCCGTTGACGAGCGTGCCGTTAAGCGAGTTGAGGTCCTCGATGATAAGCGCCGGGCCCTGCAGCGAAAAGCGCGCATGCGAGGCCGAGACGAACGGTTCGTTGATGCAGATGTCCGAAGACGGCGAGCGACCGACGATGACGGGGCCGAGCATGTCTACGTGGATGCCGCGGATACCGCGCGGACCCTTGTCCACATCAATCGTCCAGATAGCCGAGTCGCG
The DNA here is from genome assembly GCF_040092425.1 of Collinsella sp. CLA-ER-H3. NCBI lineage: Bacteria > Bacillati > Actinomycetota > Coriobacteriia > Coriobacteriales > Coriobacteriaceae > Collinsella > Collinsella sp. CLA-ER-H3. The sequence goes on along the minus strand of NZ_JBBNLP010000003.1, from coordinate 85,269 downwards.
GCGCTGCCCGCGCACAAGTCCCACGCCGGTCTTCATGACGGCGAACAGGAAGATATAGAGCAGGGCGACCAGGACGATGCGGCCTGCAAAAAGGACGATATCGATGTTCATAAGCGACTATCCCCTAAATTCAAAGGTACTCAGGCCAAACGTCAGCAGATCGCCGTTGCGCAGCGGGCAGCGCGTAATGCGGCGGTTGTTGACGAGCGTGCCGTTGGTGGAATTGAGGTCCTCGATCGACCAATCCGAGCCCGTAAAGGTGAGCTGGGCGTGGCGGCGCGACACGTTGGGGTCGCGCAGGGCAATGTCGGAAACTGAGCGCTCGCGACCGATGGTCACCTGTGCGGAGGTGATGCTATGGCTCTCGCCGCTCACGACGTCGACGAGCTGGGCGAGCGGGCGCTGCGGGGCGCGAGTGCTCGCCATGTTGGAGGCGATGCCGGCTGCGGCGCCTAGGCCCACGGCGGCACCGGTCGCGGCGGCTCCGCCCATGCCGGCAAGCGAGTCGCGCGAGACGGTCTGCGGCACCGGGATGGGTGCGGCGGCGGGGTCGGGGACGCTAGGCGCGAAGGGGTCTGCCACGGCAAGCGGGTCGGGAGCGGCGGCGCGAGGCGTCGGCTGCTGCTGGGGCATGGCGGCGGGGCGCTGCTGCTGCGGGGCAGCAAACTGCTGCTGGCCGGCGCGCGGGGCGCTGGCGGCACGGCTTGCCGCGGAGTTGTTCTGGCCCAGGCCGTTTTGATAGGCGCGCTCTTCTTCGTACAGGCGGCCGAGCGTGGGGGCATCGACGTTCTCGGCAAAGACCGAGAACTTGCCGGCGCGCAGCTGCGGATCGATCATAAAGCGCACGAGGGGCTCGCCGACAAAGACATAGCGGCGCTTTTCGGCCTGCGCCTTCACAAACTCGCGGACCTCGCGCGAAAGCTCGGGGTAGAACGGGGCGAGCATGGGATCGTCGTCGGCGGCGATAAGGATGGTATAGAGTGCCGGCGCCGTGTTGACGCCGTTGATCACCAGAGTCTGATCCTCCATGTCGCGAGCGGCCTGCTTAGCAAGCTTCTTAAAGGAGAACGGGGCACGGGTGGCACCGAAGATGCCGGCCACGTGGTCCTCGAAGATGTTCAGGAAGTTCACGAAAGATCACTCTCCGTATAGGTTCTTTGGTATCCGAGCAAATATAGGCATATCCCAACGATTATAGAGGATAGGGTTCCCGCAACCGCCGCCTTGGCGACGACCGCGGCTGCAAGGCTGGCAATTTCCATATGGTGTGCAAGACAGGACGCCGCTGAGCAGCCGATGCCGGTGACAGCGATGGCGGCGATTGCGGCAAGGTTTGAGCCCTGATCGGCACGCTTGGCATGGGCATTGAGCAGCGCAGATGACGCCGCGGCAGTTGCCGCGACCAGCACAAAGGCAGCCCAAAGGAGCGGGTCTCCCAGCGCTGCGGCAACGTTACCGAGCCCCAGCACGCCTCCGGCTGAAAGCGCGACCGTGGCCAGACGGGCAAAAAGCGCGCCCATGCCCGTTGCCGCGGCGGCGCTTGCCGGGCCGAGCCAAAATGACGCGACGCCGGCGGCGACCCCAGCTGCCAGGAAGGTATTGCCGGTCAGACAGCCAAGCGCGAGCGCACAGGTGAGCGCGGCGCTCGCGGCAGCCTCGGTGCGACCCCAGGCGATCCACCAACCGGACATGGCGGCGGCAAAGATCACCGCGACGGGCAACATCGACAGGATACCCTGCGCCTGCATGGTGGCGTTGGCCATGAGCACCAAAAAGCCCACAGCCGAGATGGCCGAGCCAATCTGGGGGGCCAGGCCAGCCGCCGCTCCGATCGCGATAGCCGCAATGACCAGGCCGGGAAGCGCCGCGACCCCGGCCGTCTGCATCAGCAAAAAGCTAAAGGTGCCGCACGTTAGCGCCGAGATGGCGTGCATGGTGTAGTCGCGCGCATGGCTCCAGCGCGTGCCCGCCCAGCCGAGCGCGGGGTCGACCTCGATGGCGTCGTCCTCATAGTGCGACGGCTCGATATCGTCGAGCTCCTGCTCGTCATCCGAAAGCTCGCCAACTATTTGCTCCAGGCTGCGACGGCCCTCGCGCACGCTGCCCAGACCGGCAAGGAGCTGGTCGCAAAATGCCTCGATGCTGTTGGGGCGGTCCTGCGGCATGGGGGAGAGCGCGCTCATGAGCGCGGCCTCGGCTCCCGGGGGAAAGTGTGGTATCAGCTCGCTGGGATAGGTGGCGCCGCCGATGATGCGGTCGAGCGAGTCAGCGGGCGTGGCCGCCATAAAGGGGGCGCTGCCGCACAAGCCCTCATAGATAACGCAGGCAAGGGCAAAGACATCGGCGCGTTCGTCGACCGTGCCGGTCTCGATATCGAGCTGCTCGGGCGGCATGTAGCCGATGGTGCCGCCGCGCGAGCCGCCAAAGCCACCGGCGGACGACAGTCGCGCCATGCCAAAGTCGGTGAGCTTTACATTGCCCGAGTGGTCGATGAGCACGTTGGCGGGCTTAATGTCCAGGTGGAGTACGCCATTGCTATGGGCGAAGGTGAGCGCCTGGCCCAGGGTATCGGCAATGGCCGCGGCCTCGTCAAAGGTGAGCGAGTGGCCGTCCACGCGATGCAAAAACTCGGCCAGCGACATACCGTCGACATACTCCATGACCAAGTAGGCATAGGCGGTGTCGTGCGTAAAGTCGATGACCTGCACGATATTGGGATGTTGAAGCATGGCGGCAGTGTGCGCCTCGCGCAGGACATCCATGATGTCGCTGGCGGGCATGCCGGCACCGTTGATAAGGGGGATGCGCTTGATGGCGACGCGGCGGCGCAGGTGCGTGTCGCGGCAGATCTCGATGGAGCCAAAACCGCCGGTCGCAAGTGTCTCGAGCGGCTGGTACCGCTTGAGCAGCTCGCGAGAGCTGGTGCCCTCCAAGGGAACGTCCGGCGAGAACCGGGCGGTATGTTGCGAGAAAAGCGGCATGGCCAACCCTCGTGCGTTTAAAGTTCGTTTGCGAGTGGCGGGCGCGGAGCCGAGCCGTTCGCGGTGGCATAGATGCTGCTAGTGTAGCACGCTCGGGTGCATGGGGAGGATAGCGGGATGCGAGGCTGCCTGCCTGGCTTGGCCTTAGCGCTTTTTCTTGTTCTTCTTCTGCTTGCGCTTGGTCTCCTGGGGCTTGTCGCCCTGTTTGGCTTCGGCAGCGGCCTTTTCTGCCTTCATCTTCTTGCGCTTGGTCTCGATGCGGAGTTTTTTGTTGATGCGGGCCTTGAGGAAGGGACCGAACTGCTCGGCATCGCCACGGACGAAGGTGTCCTTGGGGATCGTCACGCCCTGGTCGGCGAACATGGCCACAAAGATGCGCTCGCCGTCGAGTACGTGGTCGAGCTTGTCAAACGGGAAGAACTGCGACTTGCCGCTCTTGCCCCAAACCATCAGGCCGTCCTCGTTGGCGGCGACGCGGCGATAGCGGCCACCCATGGACTCGTCGGCCTCGACGGCGTCGATAAAGTCGCGGGCGAGCGTGTGGTGCAGGTTCTTGCTCCACCAGGCCAAAAAGGCGCCGAACACGATCAACACGACGCCGAACTTGATCCAGCTGCCGCCGGCCACCAGCATGCCGATGCCGATGAGCGCGGCAACTGCCGCGGCGACATACAGCGAGCCGCGACGCCTGGGCGAGGCGACCAGGCGGGCGAAGTCGGTGACCAGGTCGTTTTCGTACTGGTACTCGTTGAGGTACAGGATGCCGTCATCGGCTGCGGCCTGCTCCTCGAGCGCGACCTCGACCTGGTCGGCTGCTTCGGAGGGAACGAGGTTGCTCTCTGCGTCTGCCATGCTCTTTGGACTCCTATCGCGGCGGGCTCGCCGTACGGGTTATTATGGAATGCAGTATGCCGTGCGACCGCATGGCCGCCGCGGCAACAAGACTCAGTATACCCGGGGGAGCACCCATGGAATCGTTGTACCGAAAGTATCGCCCGCTCACCTTTGACTCCGTGGTGGGCCAGCAGCATATCGTCTCGACGCTCGAGCACGCCATCACCGAGGGGCGCCTGTCCCACGCCTACCTGTTCTGCGGACCGCGCGGCACGGGCAAGACCACCATGGCGCGCATTCTGGCCAAGGCGCTGCTGTGCCGCAATGCCGAGGCGGCGCGCGCCGAGGGTGCAAGCGGCTGCATGCCCGACGGTACTTGCGAGGAGTGCGAGCTCATTGCCGAGGGTAACCACCCCGATGTCTACGAGCTCGATGCCGCAAGCCGTACCGGCGTGGACAACGTGCGCGAGGAGATCATCAACTCCGTCAACTTTGCCCCAGTGCGCGGCAAGTACAAGATTTATATCATCGACGAGGTCCACATGCTCACGACGGCGGCGTTCAACGCGCTGCTCAAGACGCTTGAGGAGCCGCCGGCACACGTGATCTTTGTGCTGTGCACCACCGACCCGCAAAAGATTCTGGAGACCATTCTCTCACGCTGCCAGCGCTTCGATTTCCACCGCATCGGCAACGAGGATATCGAGCATCGCCTGTCTTACGTGTGCGAGCAGGAGGGCTTCGATTACGACGACGAGGCACTCGCCATTGTGGCGCGCCATGCCAAGGGCGGTATGCGCGACGCGCTTTCCACGCTGGAGCAGCTGAGCGTCTTTGGCAACGGTTCTGTGCATGCGGACGACGCCCGCTCGCTTTTGGGCGAGGTTTCGGACCAGATTCTGGGCGAGTTTTCCCGCGCCATTGCCGATCGCGATGTTGCCGAGCTCTATGGACTGATCCGTGCGCAGGTCGAGGAGGGCAATGACCTGCTGGAGCTGACGCGCGACCTGGTGGCGCATGTGCGCGACGTGTACGTTGCCTGCGTTGCCGGTGCCCGTGCCGAGCTGTTTGAGGGCGGCTCCGAGCAGGCCGAGGCGCTTGCTGCCGAGGCCGCTGCCTTTGGCGAGCATCCTGCCGACCGCCTGGCCCGCGTGCTGACGGTGCTCGACGATGCCGCACTGGAGATGAGGGGCGCGAGCGACGTGCGCCTGGTGCTCGAGATTGCCTGCACGCGTCTGGCGCGTCCCGAGGCCGATTTAACGATTGAGGCATTGGCCGAGCGCGTGGCACGCCTGGAGGCCATGATTGCCAACGGCGCCGTGCCGGCGAGCGTGGCTGCTGCTCAGGCCGCCGCGCCTGCAGCATCCGTACCCGCTGCTGCCCAACAGCCGACGCTCATTTCGGGCGCTCGTGCTGCCGCTCCGGCGGCATCCGCTGCCCCCGCTGCTACGTCCGCGCGCCAGGGCGGTATGCCTTGGGACCGCGGCGCTGCTGTTCCGGCTGCCCAGCCTGCGACCAAGTCCGCGGCTCCTGCGCCGGCGCCCAGACCTGTAACGCCTGCACCTCAGCCCGTTGCGGCTCCGGCTTCCGCGCCTGCTGCATCGACCGTGTCGGTGTCCAAGCCCAACAACGCCGCCCAGGTTGCCACCGCCGGTGCTGCCGAGACCCCCGCGGTTGAGGACGCCGGCGAGCTCCAGCGCAAATGGGCCGAGGTCGTCGAGCGCGTCAAGGCTCGTCAGGCCTCCTACGCAGGGCTTTTGCTCAACGCCCGCGCCACGGCCGACGACGGCTCCAAGCTCACGGTCTCGTTCCCCGCGGGTTCGACTTTTGCCATCAAGATGCTCGGTCGCGCCGATACGCAGTCGGTGGTCCTGCCGACGGTCTGCGCGGTCTTCGGTCGTCGTACCGTCGACTATGTCCTGGATGGGGGTGGCACGCCGGCTCCTCAACATGAGGAGCATTCTCCATCTGCACGGGCTGCGGTATCTGCGGACCCGCAACCCGTGTCCTCGGTGCCCCCTGCATCCTCGAGCGCCAGCGCGACGCAGCCAAAAGCGGCGCCGGTAGCGGCACCGACCCCGTCGGCGCCTGAACCCGCTGCGCCCAAACCGGCTGCTCCGATCCCCGCGCCCAAGTCCGCTGCCGCGCCTGCGCCCAAGTCATCCGACCTGGCCAAGGCCCCTTGGCTGCGCTCCGACAACCCTGCCGGTGCTCCTGCCACGGGCAAGCTCCCGACCGAGCCCGCGCCCCGAGCGCCCGAGCGCGCGTCCGTCCCCATGGCTCAGCCGCCTGCGCAGGCTGCGCCATGGGAATCCGAGCAGGTGCCCTACGACGATGCTATGGTCGGTGGTTTTGCTGCCGATGCCGGCGGGGACAATCTGCCCCCGTTCGACGTGTCGGGTGCGGCGTCCGCGACCAAGGCCGCTGCTGTGGCACCCGCAGCCTCTGCAAACGACGACGTCCCCGCCGCTCCCTGGGAATCCAATCCCGGTGCTGGCAGCCCCTTCGGCCATCAGGGCGCAGCCCCGAGCATCCCGCAGACCGAGGACGAGGCCAAGGCCCTCATCCGCAGCGTCTTCGGTCAGTCCACCATCTTCAAGCCGGTGGAGTAACCGTGCGGGCGGGTATGCTGCTCAAGAAGAGATCTCTTTGCCCGGGCGCATCTGTATTTCGGACATGTGCAACGTGGTGCCGCGTATGTCGCATTTGAGCAGACAGGTGCGTGACGGTCGGCCTAGGATGCTGAGGTCGATACGATACGTCGCATGGCTGTCCGTGTACTCGACTTGCTCGGCGTTAATGGTTGCTCCGATTGCCAAATAAACGCCTAGCTCGGCATCGACAATCTTGAAGTCCTTTATCTTGACCTTGAACTCTTGATAGAGGGACGGGCTGTTGTAGTAAACAGTTCGGGTTCCATCGGTGCACTCATCGGTCGCTTCCCATTTGACGACCGGCTGGTCCGAGCTGGCTACCAGCAGTTCTGCTCCAAAGGCTATAGCGTGGGTGACGACAACCAGCAATGCCCAGCCGGCAAAGAGGTAGAGAACGAAATACAGAGTGGGGTGTTTTGAGCGGATGTTTTGGAGCGCGTCGGGGGCATTCATGGGGCACCTCCAAATTGCTATTTATGACAATCAAATTATACCCTGCCGCCATGTGCGTCGCCTCGAGCAGCGGTTCGGCATTTAGCTGTTTAGTGGCACGCATTAAATGTCGGATTCCGGCTCTACAAGATTTAGCTTTCAATATTATGCAGATGCGAATTATTCAACTTTGCATAATCTTGGGGGCGCATCACGCTCCAGGACATGTATATCGACTGAGGTAACACGTCCGCCCCGCTCTCTCGCCGCGCGCCGTGGTACGATTTTTGAGTTTGAAAGTCCCGCCGTGCTCCGGCTGCCCTTGCAGCTCGGCGTGCGGCCGCACGTAAAGGAGCCATCATGGCCGGTATGAACATGCAGCAGATGATGAAGCAGGCCCGCAAGATGCAGGAGCAGCTTGCCGCCGCGCAGGAGAACCTCAAGTCCCAGACCGTCGACGCCTCTGCCGGCGGCGGCATGGTCAAGGTGACCGTTAACGGCGAGATGGAGCTCGTCAACCTCACCATCGATCCCGATGCCCTCGATCCCGAGGACGTCGATATGCTGCAGGACATGATCATGGCTGCCGTCAACGAGGCCGTCCGCGGCGTCAACGAGCTCGCCAACAAGCAGATGGGCGCCATCACCGGCGGCCTCAACATCCCGGGCATGCCGTTCTAAGACACGCATATATATGAGTGCCAACCACAGTCTGCAAAAACTGCTCGATGAGCTGGGCCGTCTGCCGGGCATTGGTCCCAAGTCGGCCCAGCGCATCGCCTATTACCTGCTCGAGGCCGATGCCGAGGAGGCCCGCCGCCTGGCCGAGGCCATCCTGGAGGTCAAGCAGGAGGTCCACTTTTGCAGCCGCTGCTTTAACTACGCCACGGCCGACGAGTGCTCCATCTGCCAGGACCCGATGCGCGATACCACTCGCATTTGCGTGGTGGGCGAGCCGCGCGACGTCCAGGCAATCGAGCGCACGGGCAGCTACCATGGCCTGTACCATGTGCTGGGCGGCGTGATCAGCCCCATGGACAAGATAGGTCCCGAGCAGTTGCACATCCGCGAGCTGCTGGCACGTCTGGGCCACGAGGACATCCATGAGGTCATCATCGCCACCAACCCCAATATTGAGGGCGAGACCACGGCGAGCTACCTGGCCCGCACTATCAAGCCGCTGGGCGTTGAGGTGTCGCGTCTGGCAAGCGGCCTGCCCGTGGGCGGCGACCTGGAGTATGCCGACGAGCTCACGCTCGGGCGCGCCATCGAGGCCCGTCGCACGATTTAGGTGCGAGCCTGCTCCTGCCGTATGTTTTCCTCGCGACGCACGGGGTAGTCATAATTTCCCTGTGCGACTGTAAGTTTGTTGTGCAACAAAGATGCTTTGTATCCGCTTATCGCATGGATGCATCCACTCGCATCCTTAATTTGCCCATTCGTTGCGCAACCTTTTGGGTTCGCTGATACACTCAAATATGGATTCGAATGAATGCGCCGCTCCCGAGCGGCGTGTTTTTGTTGGAGGAGAACGCATGCGGCCCGGTGGTACTCAGACAAAGCGCGGCGCCGCGGTGCGCATGCGACGCCGACTGGGCTTGGCGCCTCGGGCGTACGCGCTGCTGTCGTGCTCGCTGGTGCTGGTCATAGCTGGCGTTTCTGCCTATGGCATGACCGCGCCGTCCATGATGCAGGCGCATGCCGCACGCGAACCGCGCGTGGGGCATGAGGTCAAAAGTGATCTGGGCACCACGACTGGATATGCTTGGGCAAGCGTGGTCGCGCATATTGTGTTTGGCACCGACGATGCGGACGGTGCCGAGGCCCCGGACAACGAAGTCACGCTTGCCAATGGCAAAACCATCGTGCTCACCAACACCAAGATCATCGATCGGTTGTCCAACAATAGCGTGGCGGCAACGGTGAATAAGGTCGAGCAGCAGAAGGAGCAGGACGTCCAGCAGTCCGGAAAGCCCGGTAGCTCGGATACTTCTGGCTCCGGCTCGGATTCGTCGAGTTCGGGCGGCGGCTCTGGGTCGGGTTCCTCTGCCGGAGGGTCTGGAAACGGCGGCTCGACGGGCGGCAACACTGACAACGATGCAAACTCCGGTGGCCTTTCCGCTGCTGAGGAAGAGAGCATTCACAGTTGGCTTGTGACCAAGTACAACATGCTCGACGGCTATGTTTCTCGTGCCAATGACGTGGTCTCGACCTATAACTCTACGGGAGATCCCAGGCCGTGCGACAGCCTGGTCGGGGAGATGTTTGTCATTCGAGCCGAGTTCGGTCGTCAGACATTCTCGCCCCGGTCAAGGTGGTATCAGCAGTATGCCAATCTGTGGGGCTGTTACACCAACCTATGTCAATGGGTCGGCCATTACGGCGATGATGACGTCGCGCTCGGTAACTTCAACAATAACGTGGCGGCGCTTGCCCTATGATGACCGATCTTGCATCCACCACACCACAATCGCTCGGTCGCGATCCCATGGTCGGCCTGCGCCTGGCGCGTGTCGACGGGTTTGAGCCGGCCATTGCGCTCGGTCAGGACGAACTGCCTGCCTATCTGCGTCGTTTTACGATACTGTTTGCCGACGATGCCACCATGCGCCGTGGCGGTATCGGCCGCGTGACGCGTGCCGTCAACGCCCAAGGCGAGGCCGTAGCACTCAAACAGCTCATCTTGCCGACGCGCGATGAGTTTGACGACGATGCCGCCCATGAGGCGCTGGTCGCCAAGTTCAAAGCGGCATTTCGCGAGGAATATGAATGCCATCGCGCCCTTTCGGGCCTTAAGGGCTTTCCCCGCCTCTATGGCTGGGGCGTGGTTGACGGTGTGCCTGCAATTGTCATGGAATGGGTCGAGGGCGAGACGCTTGCCCGCTTGCGTTCGCGACTCGCCGTGGACGATGCCGGACGCCTGTCGCCGCTTGTGGCGGCGCGTCTGGGTCGCGACCTGTTCGATCTGCTCTGCCGTATGAGCCTGGTGGGCGAGGGCTTTGTCCATCGCGATATCTCGCCCGCTAATATTATGGTGCGCACGGCGCGCCTGCCGCTTGATCGGCAGCTTGCCGAGGGCACCTTTGACCTGTGCCTGATCGACTTTGGCTCGTCGCTGGGCTTGAGCCTGCGTCGGCCGTGGCCGGTACCGGCGGCAAGGCGTCGTTTACGGAGCGTTATGCCACGCTGCGTCGCGCGACGGTTGCCTATGCCCCGCCCGAGATGCTCACCGACGATATTCCCGACCTGCGCGCTTTGCGTATGTCGCCGGCGATCGACGTCTATGCCGCGGCAAGCACGGTTTACGAGCTCATTGCCGGCGTCGCGCCATACGAAGCCGCGCCGGGCACTTCGGGCACCTCGGGTTCGCGCAAAAAGACGCGCGACATCGCGAGCCCCTACCGTCTCAAGATGGACACGCGGCCCGACTATCCCATTGGTGCCCATGCGCCCGGTTGCGATTTGACTCAGCTGCTTCGTCGTGAGCCCGATGTGGCGCTCGCCGCGGCCGAGCAGGCCCAGCAGCTAGGGCTTGAGCCGGATTCCGAAGAGCTACGCGATGCGCTGGCGTTTGTCGATGCCCAGCTGTTCGACGTGGTAATGGCCTGTCTGTCCAGCCATCAAAAAGATCGTCCCGAGCCGGCGGCGGTCGAGGCGGCGCTCTCGGCGTTTTGTGACCACTATGCGCAAAATGTCGGTCGTTCGCTCCGCGGCGAGCCGCTTACGCCGTGCCCTATGGATGCGTCCGGCCGCGCGGTTCGTCGCGCGCTGATGGTCGGCGCGGCGGTCGTCTGCGGCGTGGTTTGGGCTGTGGTCGTGGTTTCGGCCGCGCTGCTGGCATCGGGCGCTCGCGTGACGGCGACTTTGGGATCGCTCGTGTGGTCTGGGTCGCTACCGGGTATTATTGCCGCACTGGCGTTGGCGTTGCCAGACATAGCCGGCGTTGCCGCGGGGGCACTTGCGCGCGATCGGCGCTCGGGGTTCCTGCAGGGTGTGCTTGCGCTTTCTGCCTGCGAGGTTCCGGTGCTGGTTGTGGCTGCATGTAGCGTATTTTCCCAACGCGCTCTGATGGGCGGCCTTGTTGCCGCTCTGGTTGCAACCTATACGCTTACGTGGTTTTTGCTTGCGATGGGCTTTGCCTTTGAACTTCCCGTTTCGGCACCGCGACGCACAAAAGCCCAGATGGCGACTCCGCTTGCCGGTGGAGCCGCAGCTGCCCGTACTTTTGGCGTACCTGTCGAAGTATCGTCTGATTCTATTTCTACGACCAAGGAGGCCTAGGTCATGGCATCTCAAGTTGAGCTCACCCCATGCGGGGCCATGTTTGACATCTTTAAGCGCGCGGCGCATCTGAGCCATATCGAGCTGTGCGGCTTGGTGCTTTCGTCCCGTCCGCTCGCCGACGGCCGCAGCCCGCAGAGCCGAGCCGCCGATCGCTCTTGGGTTTCCCGCTTTATCGTTCGCGCGCCGGTCGGCACGCTTCAGCAGCGCTACTTTGCCGAATACGGTACCTCGGCTGCGCGCATTATGTCGCAACTGGCCCTGCGCCAGCGAAATCCCATGGACTCCACGGCTGTGATCAATATGGTGTGCGGTCCTGCAGGTGAACCGATGGTACGCGCGCTCGAAGAGTGCCACCAGGACACGAATCTCTATCGCAACGCGCTCGATCGCCTGTCCCAGGCGGCGGAACTCATGCCCGCCGAGCGCGCCGAGGCCGTGCTGGTGCTGTTTGTCGCTGTCGGTTGTTCGGCGGATGTGCGGTCCTCGGTGAACTATGCCATCGACTACGCGCACGCGACCTGTGGCGGAGGCACCTCCACGCCGCGTTCGCTTGGCATGTCGATGACCGCGGGCGAACGCGAACCCGCCCCGGCGCACCCCTTGGGCTTGCTGCGCGTACAAAACAGTTTTGTCGTGAGCGCCCCGCGCTGGATTCAGCCGAGTGAGCAGGGTGTTGAGATTGGCGCGCTGGCCACTGGTGAGGGCGATATTACCGACGTCGGCGACGATGTCTCGGCCCGCCATGCCCATATCTGGTGCGATGCTCAAAATATCTGGCACGTCGAGGACTTGTCGTCCACCAACGGAACCGTGGTGGTAAACGGGGCCACGCGCGTCTGCATTCAGGTCGAGCCCGGTCGTTCCGCCCAACTCAATCCCGGCGACGAGCTCAAGCTCGGCGAATCCACTACCTACGCCATCCTCTTCGGTGCCCTCTAGCCAACCCCTCGATAAGTTGCGGCGAAATAGTTCTTGTTTAAGGCTGCGAACAGCAAAAAGGCGACAAAAGGCAAAGGATTTGGTGGGTGTAAAACGAGGTCGTTTGCGGGCGGACGCTCCAATCTATTGTGGCAATCGGGCGGTTGAAAAAGATATTTCAACCGCCCGATTGCCAGATTCGTCGGAGGAGATGTCCGATTCCGACTCTCTTGTAGGAAGAGCTTGAGATCGTATTGGCCCAAGGCAATCTTAAAGCAGTCTCATTGACAAATCTTCGCTCCTGTTGTGTTGAGGTGTAAGGTATCAGTGATTGATGTTTTGTGGCGGGTAGATTGGGGCCTTCCTTGATTCGATGCGTTCTCTCGAGGTTCATCAGAGCAAAAGGGGCTTTCGTCTTCATTGCTATCACGGTGATTGGAACCGCTCTCTCCTATGCCATGCCATACGTGAACGGGAAATTCTTAGATTTTCTTCTTGGTAACCGCAGCGAAAGAGACGCCGTACTCTTCGCGCTCCTGGTTGCGTCAATAGGAGTTTTCTCCACCCTCTTTACTTATTTTGCAGGAACACTTTCCATTCGCATAACCACGAGACTTTCCTTTGATCTTCTCAGGGAGGCCGTCTTGCGTTTTGAAAGAGACGATTACTTGGTGAGTCGGACCATCGATCCAGCCTATACAACGCAACGGATTATTTCCGACTCCAGCGTGGTCTCATCCTTCGTTTTGGCGAATTTTATCAGTGCGCCGCTGTCCATTGTAGCTATTCCCATCGTATTGCTTATCATATGGTCAATTGATTCAACTCTCGCGGTGTTTTCCATCATTCTCCTCATCGTGTATTTCTGTGTAATTACTGGGTTGAGGAAACTTTTGTATAGGGTCACGTATGAGAAGAAAGAGGCGGACAGCGCCTTTTACGCCGCAATTGCATCGCAGCTTAATCAGATTCTCAACATTCAACTGGCATCTTCGTACGGCAAGAGCGAACAAGCGCTCGACGCTGGATTTAAGAGCTATTTTCCCAAAGTTTTGCGCTCCGGAAAGCTATCATATTCTCTGGCATCGCTCGATGGTCTTTTCGCAGCGTTGTTTCAAGCGGTGATACTTGTTGTTTCCGGAGTACGAATCATTAACGGGACTATGTCAATAGGCGAGTACACTATCATCGGTACATACTTCGCGGTTCTCTTTAAGACTTTGAAAAGTATGATGTCATTGTTCAAATCCTATCAGGACGCCAAAGCATCATGGGATAGGACGGCTATCGCGACGAGGGAAAAGGCGAGATCGGGGTGGAATCGGACCGATTTGGCGAAACTTGATGGAATAAATGACATTTCGGTATCTGATTTGGAATTCTCGGTTGTCCTTCCAGACGGATCTGTCCGAGAGGTCCTCGGCGGGTTTTCTTTCAAGTTTTCCGGTCCTGGTACATATTGCATAGTTGGGGAGAACGGAAGAGGCAAGACGTCACTTCTTTACTTGATGCTCGGGCTATACTCATCGAAAGGCAAAGTAAAATACAACGGTGTGCCAATCGAAGAATGCGACTTGGATTACATACGTGCGAGAGAGATATCGTGCTGCCCACAGTCGTGCTTCGCGCCGGACGAAACGGTGAAAGAGCTGTTAGAGTATTTCGACACGCCCTTTTCTCCCTATCACCGGGGTGTAGATGACCTACCTTCGCTGGAAAACAGCGTGAAGGAGTTACTCGGGAAACGTTGCTCCGCGCTTTCGGGCGGTGAGCTGCGCCGCGTGTACTTATGGTCGGCGATTTCACGCAAGTCGTCAGTTTTGGTGCTCGACGAGCCCACGACTGGGTTAGACGCTGTAAGCCGCGCCGAGCTTGCGGCCTATGTTAAGCGCAACAAGCAAAGCCAGCTGATCATCGTTGTCTCTCACGATGACGAGATGGTCGGCGCGGTAGAAGGGGTAGTGGATTTAGGCAGCATGTACCAGGGTAAATGCTGACAAGTGTAGTGCTACCCAACTGGCAGAGATAACAAAAAAGCGATGCAGATGCACGTAGCATTCAGGCGGTTCGGATTCGGTGCCTTCACGCCATCGCAACGCTTTCAGATATAGTTCTCGTTCTCTTACTAAAGGAAACTTTAGTCTACGTCGTCTTGTCGAGACAGAGGTGAAGCGAAGTGTTGTCGCGACGTATCTTATTCCAGGTGGCTCAGTATCAGCGTGGGAATCGCATCAAAGTGTACTTACGATTCTCGTGTCCCACGGACAACATGAGCTGAGCATTGAGGTTCCGCCCTTTGCTGCAACTACACGGGGTTGGACGGCAATGAATATGCCGGGCCGCATGCCACGCGCAGCGGGGGTCCATGCCCCAGTATGTTGCCTACAGCAGCCTCGATGTCCACGCACACATCATCTCTGCCTTCGCGTTCAATCCGTTTGCCGGAGAGTGCGAGGGCTGCAAGGCCGTAGAATTCGAGCCGAACAAATGAAATGCGGTATCAACGCATAGGATTAAACTGACGATTGCTTTGCACCGAGAATACGCTTGGAAAGCCGCTATGGGTGGCGGCCCGGGTTAAATAGAGAAGCCCGTCCGATCACTTTCATATGGCGAACGGTCGGGCTTCTTATTCCACTTGCCAATGCTCGGCTCATATTGGAAGAAAGCTACGCTAATGTTTGCGTGATACTCCTATTTTTTCCGAAGAAAGAGTCGGATAATGAAGAATAAAATTAAAAAGGGTGCTAAATATAATGCAAGTATAAAGGCTAATCCAACGAGACCTTGCAATAATGGCATAACTCCTCCCAGACACGAGATTTTGGTATTTGTTCCCATCTTATTCTGAATTGGACCAAATAGTTTCTAGCCACAAAAACTACTCGTCAACTGGATCGCACCAATCTGCTGGCAAAACGCAGCTTGATTCTTTATCGACATAGCACCAATCCGCAACAGGGCACTCGGCGATGTCGTAAAAATTGCATATATCAACTCCAAGACAACAAGGCTCAACGGGAGGATTTTCATTTCCACTTGAACCAACAGGATGGATATGCTTCATAACAGCTCCTCACCTTAATCCAATTAGAGACTACGTTTGATCAATGCCACAGTGATCTACAACGCAGATGCTGCCGCCATCCATGTCATAGTCGCAGTAATCGTATGCACCACAGCCATCTGCTTTATCATAAACAGTACAGATGTCAGTAATGCCCAAGAGGCAGTCAAAAGACATCGGCTTCACGCCTGCCTCGTCGCTACTTCCTGGATTAATCGGATGAATATGCTTCACGACTACCTCCCTTTGAGTGCAGAAAAAACCTCAATATTGTGTATAACAAACCAAGATGTCTAGTTCACCATATTTCTAGAATGGTTTCGGCGAACGTAGCAATAAGCTTTGCAGACGGTAATCAGAAGAACGAACACCTCCACAATGGTGACAGCAATGCGCTGAACCGCTTATTCCGATACAGTAGCTTCTCGTTGATTTTTCTCCTGCGAAGATGAGTGGCGGGAAATAAGGTCAAAAGCCATCTCGTAGCACATTTTTCTATATTCACATGATGCAGGGTGTAGACTCTTGGGTAAGTAGCCGTACTCGTCTGCAGCCTCCCAGCTACAGCCCCCACCACAGAAAGACCGAGCCCAACAGTCCGTACAGTCAATTCTTTTTTCGACACCCTGACTCCAGTTTTCAATATACCTAGTTTCGTCAATTCCGGTGATGATGTTGCCCATTTTGAATCGCATCATCCCGACAAACCTGTGACAGGGGTATACGTCTCCTTCGGGAGTCACAGAAATAAAACGCCTGCCAGCCCCGCATCCGACAAAGGCGATCCTGTTGCTCATAATCAAATCAATTGCAGTTTTCAATGTTCTAAACAAGGGCTTTTCCCCTTGATCAATCTGTTTGAGATATTGATCCGCCAAATCTATTAAGCCCGCCCTGATTTTGTTTAATGAGTGTTCGTCGAGTTTGATATTCTCATCGAATGAGCTTACGGGCGAGAAGTAAATCCTTCTGAAACCCATCTCTTTAAACTGAAGATAGTCTTCAACAAGGTTACAGTTATTTTTTGTTAAGGTCGCTCTTGCGCCGAAGGGGAACGACTCGGAAAAACGACGAACGTTTTTGTCGATATCGGAGAAAGAGCCGCCTCCCGTCTTGTACGGGCGCGATGCATCGTGTTTACATCCTGTACCATCGAGACTAATCAGAACAGAAAACCCGTGCTCCTTGAAAGAATTCACAGCAGTGTCATTCAAAAGCGTTCCGTTGGTCGTAATAGAATAGGTAAAGTTTCTATTGGGGTATATTCTTTTTGAATAGTCGACCGTTTTCCATATCAGCGGCTCGTTAATCATGGGTTCCCCACCAAAAAAGACGATCGTAAGCGTTTCGTTTTCCGATGAACTTGCGACGAGGTAGTCGACCGCCTTGAAGGCTATCTCGTCTGTCATCAGCAGAGGAGACGTCCCATAATCTCCTTTACCGGCAAAACAGTAACTACAACCAAGGTTGCATGCATGTGAAACGTGGAGTTCGATGGATCTAAGTTTTCGAGGCGTGTCTTTTGTTGAGATAGTCCGCTCAGACAATCGTTGATATTCATCAATGTCGTCTTCAAGTTCTGCTATGGTCGTTTGGTCGTAGCCTTTCGCAGCAAGTGACTTCGTTAGCAACTTCGAGTTGACCGTTCTTCCCGATGCTTCAAATACGCGAAGCGCATCTTCTGATGCTTGGTCAACCTGAAAGCAATTGCGAGTGACCTCATCGAAGCAGTAACGACGATCACTTACTGAGAAAAAATGCATACGTTCCTCAATTTCATGCTGGACTGGCACTAACCTTGTTTATTGTTACGCAGCTATAAAAAACCACCAGCGGGGATTCGGCGTGCGGCTCAATCGGACTCCCAAAAGGTTCTATTTGAGACTGGCAAGCTTTGCGTTGTTGGCACTTCGACAGCGCTCTTTATTCCAGCATGGAGCCTCGCAGTTTGAGTCGACTTGCCTCTGGAAGGTCCGATCTTAACTTGATTTAGGATGAAAACAGATTACAGGCGCGCTCATCTAGAAAGAAAGGAAACCAATCACCGCCTTTCACCAGGAAAGTTTTTTATAGCCCACCTCGAGCAAAATGAAAGATGCGAGAGCGATTGGGGAACAACGCGAATCTCCCCTTTTTGGGTGGGAGCGAGCCTTCAGCTATCGGCGAACGACTCGCCCTGGTCAGAATCTGGAAGTGGTGCCGGGCTGCTTGGGCCTCCCCGGCGACTTCGTGGGGCTTACCTGCCTGACGTCGAGGAGTACATCCGCAAGATTCGTTCCCTATGCCGTTTGCTCTCACGCCCGCCTTGGTTCCAAGTCGGGCGAGCCGCCGCGTTCATGCGACCTGTGGCGGCGCCACGTCGACGCCGCGCTCGCTGAGCACATCTTCGATCGCGGGCGAGCACGAGGTCGCGCCGGCGCATCCGCTGGGACTGCTGCGCGTGCAAAACGGCTACGTGGTGAGCGCCCCGCGCTGGATTCAGCCGAGTGAGGAAGGCGTCGAGATCGGCGCGCTGGCAACGGGGGAGGGCGACATCACCGACGTCGGCGACGATGTCTCGGCCCGCCATGCCCATATCTGGTGCGATGCTCAAAATATCTGGCACGTCGAGGACTTGTCGTCCACCAACGGAACCGTGGTGGTAAACGGGGCCACGCGCGTCTGCATTCAGGTCGAGCCCGGCCGTTCCGCCCAACTCAATCCCGGCGACGAGCTCAAGCTCGGCGAATCCACTACCTACGCCATCCTCTTCGGTGCTCTCTAGCCGGCAGATAGGGACGTTCCTTTTCTGCCGGCTGGGGACATTCCTTGGCGCTCCAGAGCCGGTCGCCCGGGGATGGAGGGGCCATTTTGGCCCTTGGCGGTCACCCGAGGTAAACCTTTACCGCCCGCCTATATTTGCCGAAATTACACTTGACGGCGGGGTACAATAAACCCGCATGCGGATTTCCGTTGCGGGCGCTTCCCATCGCCGGGGCGTGCCCGGGAGCATCCGGCATGCGGCCTTTGCGGCGCTCGGTCATGTGCAAGACGGGCGGTCGGGTCTGTGGGGCGCATCAGCTGTCCCTCGCCTCGGCATGTCTTCTCTCCACGCCACGTACCTGCTGCTGAGCCTGCCTGCCAGATGATTGGAAGCAACAGCGTAAATCCCATCACGCCAACATCCCGGCGATCGCCGGGGCCTGTATACCTATATGAGAGGAGAGGGGTATATGGCGCGTAAGTTTAAGTCTATGGACGGCAACGAGGCGGCCGCATATGTTTCGTATGCGTACACCGAGGTAGCGGGAATCTATCCCATTACGCCGTCCAGCCCGATGGCCGACCATGTCGACCAGTGGGCGGCCCAGGGTCGCAAGAATATCTTCGGCACCCCGGTCAAGGTCGTCGAGATGGAGTCCGAGGCAGGTGCAGCCGGTACCGTTCACGGTTCGCTGGGCGCCGGTGCTCTGACCACCACCTACACGGCTTCTCAGGGTCTGCTCCTGATGATTCCGAACATGTACAAGATCGCGGGCGAGCAGCTCCCGGGCGTCTTCCACGTCTCCGCGCGTTGCGTCGCTTCCCACGCCCTGAACATTTTTGGCGATCACTCCGACGTCATGGCTTGTCGTCAGACCGGCTTCGCCATGCTCGCCGAGGGCAACGTCCAGGAGGTCATGGACCTCTCGCCGGTGGCTCACCTTGCCGCCATCGAGGGTAAGACCCCGTTCCTTAACTTCTTCGACGGCTTCCGCACCAGCCACGAGATCCAGAAGGTCGCCATGTGGGACTACAAGGATCTGGCCGAGATGTGCGACATGGACGCCGTCCAGGCTTTCCGCGACCACGCGCTCAACCCTGAGCACCCGCACACCCGCGGTAGCCACGAGAACGGCGATATCTTCTTCCAGAACCGTGAGGCCTGCAACAAGGTCTACGACGAGCTTCCCGCCGTCGTCGAGGGCTACATGAAGAAGATCAACGAGAAGCTCGGCACCGATTACGGCCTGTTCAACTACTACGGCGCTCCCGATGCCGACCGCGTCGTCGTGTGCATGGGCTCCTTCTGCGACGTGCTCGAGGAAGTCATCGACTACCTCAACGCTCACGGCGAGAAGGTCGGCCTGGTCAAGGTTCGTCTGTTCCGTCCGTTCTCCATCAAGCACTTCGTCGACGTTCTCCCCGAGACCGTCCAGAAGATCGCCGTCATGGACCGTACCAAGGAGCCGGGTTCCATCGGCGAGCCGCTCTACCAGGACGTCGTCTCCGCTCTCTACGAGGCCGGCAAGACGGGCATCAAGGTCGTCGGCGGCCGTTATGGCCTGGGCAGCAAGGACACGCCTCCCGCGTCCGCGTTCGCTGTCTTCGAGGAGCTCAAGAAGGACGAGCCCAAGCGCGAGTTCACCATCGGCATTGTCGATGACGTGACCAACCTGAGCCTGCCCGAGGCCGAGGATGCGCCCAACACCGCAGCCCCCGGCACCATCGAGTGCAAGTTCTGGGGTCTGGGTGGCGACGGTACCGTCGGCGCCAACAAGAACTCGATCAAGATCATCGGCGACCACACCGACAAGTACGTCCAGGCCTACTTCCAGTACGACTCCAAGAAGACCGGCGGCGTCACCGTCTCGCACCTGCGCTTTGGTGATTCTCCGATCCGTTCGCCGTACTACGTGACCAAGGCCGACTTTGTCGCTTGCCACAACCCCAGCTACATCGTTAAGGGCTTCAAGATGGTCCGCGACGTCAAGCCGGGCGGCACCTTCCTGGTCAACTGCCAGTGGAGCGACGAGGAGTTCGCCGAGCACATGCCCGCCGTGGCCAAGCGCTACATCGCGAACAACAACGTCAACGTCTACCTGATCGACGCTATCGACCTGGCCGCTAAGGTCGGCATGGGCAAGCGCACCAACACGGTGCTCCAGTCCGCCTTCTTCGCGCTGGCCAAGGTCCTGCCCGCCGAGGACGCCCTGCAGTACATGAAGGACGCGGCTACCAAGTCCTACATGAAGAAGGGCCAGGCTATCGTTGACGCCAACCACAAGGCCATCGATGCCGGCGCTACCGCCTTCCGTAAGTTCGAGGTTCCGGCCGACTGGGCTACCGCCGAGGATGCCGCTCCCGTCGAGCTCTCCGAGGAGACCAAGTCCGCTATCGCCCAGCAGGTCAAGAACCTGCTCGAGCCCATCGATCGCATGGACGGCGACAGCCTGCCTGTTTCCGCCTTCGTCGATTGCGCCGACGGCCAGTTTGAGCTGGGCGCCTCCGCATACGAGAAGCGCGGCGTCGCCGTGGTTGTTCCCCACTGGGACGAGACCAAGTGCATCCAGTGCAACCAGTGCGCCTACGTGTGCCCGCATGCCACCATCCGTCCGTTCGCGATGACCGAGGACGAGGCTGCCGCCGCGCCCGAGGCTACCCGCACGCTCGACGCCATGGGCCCCAAGGCCAAGGGCATGAAGTTCACCATGGCTGTGTCCCCGCTCGACTGCATGGGCTGCACCAACTGCGTCAAGGTTTGCCCCAAGGGCGCCCTCGAGATGGTTCCCACCGAGCAGGAGATGGACCAGCAGCCCGTTTGGGACTACATGGTCGAGAGCGTCTCCGAGAAGAAGGAGCTCATCGCGGCCAACGTCAAGGGCAGCCAGTTTAAGCAGCCCTACCTGGAGTTCTCCGGCTCCTGCGCCGGCTGCGCCGAGACCGCCTATGCACGTCTGGTGACCCAGGTCGCCGGCGACCGCATGTTCATTTCCAACGCCACCGGCTGCTCCTCCATTTGGGGCAACCCCGCTGCCACCGCTCCTTACTGCAAGGACAAGGACGGTCACGGCCCGGCGTGGAACAACTCCCTGTTCGAGGACAATGCCGAGCACGGTCTGGGCATGGCCGTTGGCTATGAGGCCGTTCAGCACAAGCTGATCGCCGCTACCCAGGACATCATCGCTGCCGATGGTCCGTCCGATGAGCTCAAGGCCGCCGGCCAGGCTTGGATCGACTCCGTCAACGACGCCGAGGCCTCCAAGACCGCTGCCGCTGCCTACGTTGCCGAGCTCGAGAAGTGCGGCTGTGACGCTTCCAAGGCGATCCTCGCCGACAAGGCTTACCTCACCAAGAAGTCCTTCTGGATCTTCGGCGGCGACGGTTGGGCTTACGACATCGGCTTCGGTGGCCTGGACCACGTCCTGGCTTCCGGCCACAACGTCAACGTCTTCGTCTTCGACACCGAGGTCTACTCCAACACCGGCGGTCAGGCCTCCAAGGCCTCGAACCTGGGCCAGGTTGCTCAGTTCGCCGCTGCCGGTAAGGTGACCAAGAAGAAGTCCCTGGCCGAGATCGCCATGAGCTACGGCTACGTCTACGTGGCGCAGGTCGCCATGGGCGCCAACCCGGCTCAGACCCTCAAGGCCATCCACGAGGCCGAGGCCTACGACGGCCCGTCCCTCATCATCGGCTACAGCCCCTGCGAGATGCACTCCATCAAGAAGGGCGGCATGCAGAACTGCCAGGCCGAGATGAAGAAGGCCGTCGAGTGCGGTTACTGGAACCTCTTCCGCTTCAACCCCGAGGCTGCTGCCGGCAAGAAGTTCTCGCTCGATTCCAAGGAGCCCGCGGGCGGCTATCAGGAGTTCCTGATGAACGAGGCCCGTTACGCTTCGCTGACGCGTTCCTTCCCCGAGCGCGCCGAGGAGCTCTTCAAGGAGAACGAGCAGGCCGCTATGGACCGCTACGCTCACCTGCTGAAGCTCAAGACGGTGTACAACGAGGCCTAGGTCTCCCACCGCAGGATCTGAGGGCTGACCTTCGCGGACGTCCTCGGACATGAAAGAACCCCCGCTGCGCACTACGTGCGGCGGGGGTTCTTTCGTCCTGCGGAGTGTCCGCGAAGGTCAGCCCTCAGATCCTGCTACGACTACGTCCTTGGATTGTGTGGGCGGATGAAGGACGTAGTTGGCCGGGAATTCCGTCCCCTTCGCTGTTTCGCGGCTTTGCCGCGAAAGGCGCGTTACTTTGGGGATGGATGGGGGGCGTGGCTGTTGCAACGCCTTATCCCTTTGCTTTTTCGCGCCTTTGGCGCGAAACGCGCAGCACCTTGGGAAATGCATTGATGTGTGGACGGGGCTGGATTGCGGATTCAAATGGCTAGAGAGATATGGGTGCGAACGAGAAATCGTTATTGGGGTCATCCTTTTCCATAAACTCATCGAGACAAAACGTCATGTAGATTGGAACGTACAGAACCTTGCCCTCTTTGCTGAGATTCTCGTGGCTTAGTACAACGGCTTCGGGAATTTTGTACTCGCCCACACTCATCAGACGATCGAGGGCCGCGTGCGCTCGAACTTTCTTGCCCGATTTGACCTCGATTGGGACAACATGACCGTGGACGCCTTCGATCACAAAGTCAACTTCACCGACCTCACGCGTTTGGTAGTACCATGCATCCGCCCCGAGGGCAACGAGTTCCTGCGCGACCACGTTCTCATAGAGACCACCAAGGTTGGGAGTTTTCATATCAAGATAGACAGCGCGTGCGGTGCTGCCGGGGTATCGCGATGCGAGCATGCCTGTATCAGACTCGTATAGTTTGAAGGCTGTCGTTTTCTCCGTCCTCTTGAGAGGACTCCGTGGCTCCGTCACCCTGGCGACCATCAATCCAACACCTGCGTTAACAAGCCACAGGAAATCCTGCTCATATTTTTTAAGGCGAGCTCCCTCACCCAGAGACGAAACAACAAAGCGATGAGACTCCGCCTCAAGCTGAACGGGAATTTGCTCAAAAATCGACCGAACGTTAAACGCTCGAGTCGATGCATATTTTGAGATATCGCTTTTGTACTGATCGACCAGCTGAGTTTGAAGCTCACGTGTGCTCACGAGCGAATAACCCGAATCAATATAATTCTGAACGACCTCCGGCATGCCGCCGCAAACGATATAGGCTCTATAGTTCTTGAGCATCGCCTCATGAATATAGTTTTCGACAGGATGTTTCTCGACAAGGCAGCTGCGAATGCCTGCAAGCACATTCTCGCTTACGCTGTTTGCCCAACAAAACTCTTCAAAATCCATCGGGCGCATAACAATGTGCTCTACATACCCCACCGGAAAAGAAGAGATCCCCTTAAACTCAGTCCCAAGCATAGACCCCGAGAAGACATAGCTAAAGCGCCCATCCTCGACCAACGCCTTCATGAGTGTAACGATCTGCGGATACTCCTGAATCTCATCGACAAAGACAAGCGTATCGCCCTCAACAAGCGGCGCATCCGCAAGAAGGGCTACGCGGTTGATAAAGTCAACGGAGTTCTTTGCGCCAACAAGTGCATTCCTTGCTTCGACATCGAGTAGTAAATTGACCTCAAAATACGAAGCGTAGTTGCTTTTTCCAAACGCGCGAATCGCATAGCTCTTGCCAATCTGACGCGCACCAGTAACGAGTAATGCCTTATTGGAGTTATTCTTCCAGCTCAAAAGCCTATCAGTGACCTTACGGCGTAGCATTAAACCCCCAAATGACAAAAATTGACAGATAGAATCGCCTAAAATCATACAAAAATTGGCAGATAATATTGTCGTAAATATACAAAAATTGGGAGATAGCAAAGGTTCGAATAGGCCTCAAAGCCACTGAAACAGTGCTCTACTTTGCGAAGGGGCTGGGGACGCTGTTGGGTGCGTCTCCAGCCCTCTGATTCTTACTTTGGATCCCGATGGTGGGGTGTTGTCGGTGCTGCTTGCTTGGTTACCTTGTCTCGCCGGACTCCGTGCGTAGGCGGTAGCCGTGGACGAGGTCGCTAATGGCCGGCCAGGGAATCTGGCGGTCGACCCAAAATTGGAGCTGGACCAGATAGCGCTCGGTGGCGCGGGTGAGGGCTGCAAACTGTTCGTGAGTCTCTACCTGGGCGTAGAGGTCGCGGCTGTGGGCGAGGATTGCCGTGGTGTCATCCATTTTGCCGGTGACGTCGAAGGCGCCCGAGAACCAGTCGCACAGGCGCGCGGCGATGTTGTTGATCGTTGCGAGGTCGGCGGTGCCGTCGTTGGCGTTTTCGTTGGCCTGGGCTCGCAGGAGGGAGAGGGCGTCGGCCGCGTTCATGCAGTAGCCGACGGTGAAGTTCCAGACGGCGAATTCGCGGCCTGTGTCAAGCTTGCGGCGGCGCATGTAGTCGATATCGCGCGGTTCCTCGAGCATCATTTGGTCGGCGAGGGCCTCAAGTGCAGTGGTGTACTCGGCAAGGTCGAGTGCGAGCAGGGTGTTGATATCCATCATCTTTAGGCCTCCGCTTCGATCTCGACGATTTCGTTTTTGATGCACATGCCCTGGTTGTCCCAGACATTGCGGCAGGCGGCGGCAAAGCGCTCGCGGTCGGCTTCGCAGATGCGGGCGAACATGTTGCAGGTGCCAAAGGGCTCGCACACGTCAAAGAAGATGCAGATTGACGACCATCCGCCATACCAGCTCACGGCGCCCGCCGGCTCGTGAAAAACGGGGTTCTCGATGTGCTCATAATTGGCAATGGGGCCCGATACGGGATAGGTTACCTCGGCATCGCAGATCTTGGCCGAAAAGATACGTGACTCGACCGGACAGGACGATTCGAACAGCTTGCATGTCTCGGGGGCCTTGTCCCAGAGCATATCGGCGAGAAACGTCTCGCCATTCAGCGTGATCTTGAGCATTTTTGTCATAGTAAGGACCTCCTCAATCCGTCGCTCAAGGGGTTCGCTGGCGGATAAGGAGAAGACAGCGGCGGGGTCGCCGAACCCAAACTTCACGACAGATCTCTGTCGCCCCAGCCCGCGCTGTTCTTCGCTAAAGTACCATGCCGCAATTGCGCGCGCAATATCAGTTTTTGATTTTCTGGAAGCGGCAATCGACGAGACGGCTCGCCGGCTGCCGGCCGACGCGCGGCAAAGGCACTCGTCTATTCCTTAAGTGGATGAAAAACGCCATGTTATTGCAGGGCTGCATACTCGTCCAATAAGTGCATAGAATCTCGTATAGTGCGAGTAAGATTTTGCGCTGTCTGTTTTATGTTTAGCAAAGATATAGTTTGCATAATCTGGTCTAATCCCTGCTCTATTAAAATAAAGTTGCACGTAAATGACGTAGATATGCTTGAGCTGGGTTTCTTTACGCTGAGCGGGTAAAAGCGACCGTTCACCGTTCAACTATTTTCAAAATGAATAAAATGAGCGATAAAGAGAATATAAACCTTAATAAACTCGCGTATCGCACGGGCGCGGGTTATTAATGGGTTGTAGGCCTTTTACAGAAAGGATTCCAGCAATGTCTAAGCCTCTTGGCAAGCCCGATCGTATCGTCGTCGCCCTTGGCGGCAACGCCCTCGGCAACAACCCCGTTGAGCAGATCGAGGCCGTGAGCAACACCGCTCACGCTCTCCTCGGCCTGATCGAGCAGGGCAACGAGATCATCATCACCCACGGCAACGGCCCGCAGGTTGGCATGATCCAGAACGCCTTCGCCGCTGCCCACGACGCCATCGGCACCCCCGAGATGCCGCTGCCCGAGTGCGGCGCCATGTCCCAGGGCTACATCGGTTATCACCTGCAGCAGGGCATCGGCCGCGAGATGCACAAGCGCTATAAGCGCTGGCACGCCGCCACCGTCGTCACCCAGATCGAGTGCGACCCGGACGATCCCGCGTTCAAGAACCCGACCAAGCCGATCGGCCCCTTCTACACTGAGGAGCAGGCCAAGGAGTTCATGGCCGAGGATCCCTCCAAGGTCTTCGTCGAGGATTCCGGTCGCGGCTGGCGTCGCGTCGTCGCTTCCCCCGATCCCAAGAAGATCGTCGAGGCTGACTCCATCCTCAACCTGCTCGATAACGAGTTCATCGTCATCGCCTGCGGTGGCGGCGGCATCCCCGTCGTCCGCGACTACGAGAACAAGGGCTGCTACAAGGGCGTTCCCGCCGTCATCGACAAGGACCTGGGCGGCGAGCTGCTGGCCGAGGACTGCGACGCCGACGTTCTGTTCCTGCTGACCGCCGTTGAGCATGTCGCCATCAACTTTGGCAAGCCCAACCAGGAGGAGCTCGAGGACATCACCGCCGACGAGGCCGAGCGCCTGGCCGACGAGGGTCAGTTCGGCAAGGGTTCCATGGAGCCCAAGGTCCGCGCTGCCATCAAGTTCGCCCGTTCCCGCAAGGGCCGCACCTGCATCATCGGCGCCCTGGACAAGGCCGCCGAGACCATGGCCGGCCTCTCCGGTACCCGCATCCACGAGTAGCCTCTACTCCATTGCCTCTCTCGTGGGCGCCAGGCAAGGCGCCCACAAACTAGCCTCTCTTCATGAGCCCCGCAGTCCGCTCCGACTGCGGGGCTTTTGCTATTTACCTAGTCCCCGATGGGTGGGTAGTCATTGGGGACGTTCTTAAACGACTAGTCAAACAAGAACGTCCTCAATGACTACTAATTTAAATCTGTCCCCAATGACTGCGGAAAGCGCATCTCACACCGACGCATTGCTTTCGGGCCCTCTCTCCGTGCTCCCTATAAGTTCAGCTGGACTCCCCGCAACCTGTTCCGCGTTGGCGGAACGAGCGCGACGTGGAGTGTCATTCTTTACCGCGTTAGACTAGACGCAGGGAAAGGAGGAGGACATGGATGCTCGCGTCAAGCAGCTTGTAAATATGATCGAGGACGCTCAGCCTGTCGCTGTCGCGGTGCTTGCCAAGCGTCTCGAGGTAAGCGAGCGCGCCGTGAGAAACTATATCCATCGCGCAAACGACAAGCTTGCGGGGGTTGCACGCATCGTTGGCAGCAAAGGGCAATATCGTATCGATGTTGCACATGCAGATGAGCTTGCTCGCTTGCTAGACAGTGCGGCTCTGGCCCATCCGGGCATTCCTGATACGCGCGACGGCCGTGTGTCCTTCCTTCTTAACGACCTTCTCATGCGGTCCCAGTGGGTGACGATTGAGGAGTATGCGGATTTACTCTACGTTTCGGCGCGAACTCTGTCCAATGACATGCGTCTGGTAGAGCAGAAACTCGCCCAATTTGACTTGACGCTCGAAAAGCGCCCTCGCTACGGAATCCGCGTTGCGGGTGGGGAGTCGCAACGGCGTCTGTGTCTGGCCTCGCTGGTGAGGCCCGTGTTGCCCGACACCGACGATGCAGAGCTCGCCGAGCGCCTGCGGGCCATCGCCGCATGTGTGGACGATGCCCTGACTGCCTCGCCCGTCACGGTGAGCTCGCTGGCATCCCGCAATCTCATCATGCATCTTTACATCGCTCTTGGCCGCATCGAGCAGGGCTGCTATGTCCCGGCTGCAGAATCGGACGTTTTAAAGCTGGAGGGAACGCGCGAATACGCTGCGGCTTTCCAGATTGCCGCAAACATCAAGGATGCCCTGGGCGTGAGCATGCCCCGAGAAGAGGTTGCCTTTATCGCAATCCATTTGCTCGGCAGGGGCACGGGCGTGCCCGAGAAGGGCTCGGCCGTTATCTCGGACGAGATGTGGGAGATCGCTTCCGAGATGGTATGTGCGGTCAACGATGAGTTTAGGTTTGACTTTAGCAGCGATCTTGAACTTCGCATGAACCTTGCTCGGCATATTGGCCCTCTGGGCTATCGCCTTGAATATCACATGCATATGGATAACCCCATGCTGCCCGATATCAAGACGAGGTTTCCGTTGGCCTATTCGATGGCGGCCGGCACCTCGCAGGTACTCGAGCGTCATTTTGGCAGCCAGCCCTCTGATGAGGAGCTCGGCTACATCGCCATGGCATTTGCCCTGGCCCTCGAGCAGCAAGCCGACCAGCCGCGTCGCAAACGCATCCTGATCGTGTGCGCCTCGGGAGCGGGAAGCGCCCGTATGCTCGAGCACCAGTACCGCAAGCAGTTTGGTATGTATATCGAGTCGATTGAGACATGCGACGTCGCCCGCGTGGGAACGCTCGACTTTTCGCACATCGACTACGTGTTCACAACGGTGCCGCTCAACGTCAAGTTGCCCGTGCCCGTCCGCGAGGCCGATTTCTTCTTGGAGACGAGCGATGTCAACGCTATCCGCAAGGTGCTGAGTGATGACGCTGCGCAATCGGACTCCCTGAGCGCTTTCTTTAGCCGTGCCCTGTTCTTCAACCGCGTTGAGGCGTCGTCGAAGCAGGCCGTTCTCCGATATCTCTCCGAGCGCGCCGTCGAGAGCGGCCGTGTCGATGCCCAGTTTGCCCAAGAGGTTGCCGAGCGCGAGAGCGCGAGTGCCACCTCGTTTGGCAATGGGGTGGCCATGCCCCATGGGATGCATCCTTTGAGCGCCGAGGCCTTTGTTACCGTGGGCCTGCTCGAACATCCCATTCTTTGGGACGAATACGGCCATGAGGTCGATATCGTCTTTATGGTGTCGTTTGCCCGGTCGGGCGGCGATGAGGCGCGGATCTTGAGCTCGCTGCTCGCTGAGATCTTTATGGACCGCCAGGGGGTCGAGCGCTTACGCGAGCGCCGGTCCTGGCATGAGCTGATGGCGCTTGTGCAAGCGCATACGGCTTAAGGCTTCTTTTGTCGAAAACCCTGCCTGCCTGCAATAAACCTCGAGGATTGCGGGTGGGAGATAGGCGTTTCGAATATTCAAGTACAAACCAAACATCACGGGAGAGGAGACCGTTATGGACGATCAGGGAACCGAGATGGTTTCGTTTCAGCTGGTCGCTGCAGCGGGAGAGGCGCGCAGCCTTGCCTTCGAGGCCCTTGAAAAGGCAAAGGCGGGGGATTTTGACGCTGCCGCCAAACTCATGAAGCAGTCAAAGGATGCGGGAATCAAAGCTCACCACATCCAAACGCAGCTGCTTTCGACCGAGGCGGCGGGCGAGCATCTGTCGGTGGATGTGTTGCTGGTCCATGCTCAGGACCACCTCATGTGCTCCATGCTTGCTCAGGAGCTCGTGCAGGAGCTGATCTGCCTGTATGAGCGCACTGCAGCCAAGAACGCCTAACGGCGTGCGGCGACTATCCAACCAATCAATGCGAAGGGAACCCCTTATGAAGATCCTTCTTGTTTGCGCAGCTGGCCTGTCTACAAGCATTCTGATGAAGAAACTCGAGAAATACGCGGAGCAAAACGGCATCGAGCTCGATATCGATGCGGTGGGTATCGGCGAGTATCAGGAGACCTGCGCCGATTATGACGTGCTGCTCTTGGGGCCGCAGGTGTCCTACCAGCTCAACACCGTCAAGCAGGGGAGCGGTAAGCCGACCGCGGTCATCCCCGCACAGGACTACGGCATGGGCAACGCCGCCAACGTGCTGGCACTCGCCCAGTCGCTGTTGGGCTAGGAGGCGACCATGGAAAAGTTCATGACCCTGCTTCAGGAAAAACTGACCCCTATTGCCAATTTCTGCGGCGCCGAGCGCCACTTTGCCTCCATGCAAAAGGGCTTTATGAGCGCGATCAGCTTCATCTTGGTCTCTGCCGTCTTTATGATCATCGCCAACCCGCCGGTCACGGCCGACCTGGTGGCGCGGGGCGGGTTCTGGTCCGTCTTTGGCCCTTGGCTCGATTTTGCCACGGCCAATAAGCTCACGCTGCTCATCCCGTTCAACATGACGATGGGCATACTGTCGGTGATCGTGACGTTCGCAATCGCCTATAACCTGGCGGGCACCTACAAGATGCCCAAGCTTAACGCCGGTATGACCTCGCTGGTGATGTTCCTGATCGCCGCGGCGCCGTCGTCCTACTACCAGCTTGCTGATGAGTCCGTGCTCCAGGCGGTCCCCTGCACCTATCTGGGTGCGCAGGGCCTGTTTACCGCCATCATCGTTGCCCTGGTCTCCGTCGAGGTCGCGCACTTCTGCCAGACCAAGGGCATCACCATCAAGATGCCCGATGGCGTGCCGCCGTTTTTGTCCGAAACCTTTGGCGCCATCGTGCCTATGCTCGCCAACATCCTCATCTTCTTTGGTGGCAACCTGCTGATCCAGATGATCGATCCCACGCTGTCCATCCCCTCGGTTATCGAGAAGCTGCTCGCTGCCCCGCTTTCCGTCGCAGTTGACTCTGTGCCCGGCGCACTGCTTATCTGCTTCATGACGCTGCTGTTTTGGTGCTTTGGCGTCCACGGCAACATGATCGTGATGCCCATCACCGCCCCGGTCACGCTTGCCGCCTTTGCTGCCAACGCCTCGCTCTACGCTGCTGGGCAGCCGCTTGAGTTCCACCCGGTACTCATGTCGATGGTCATCAACCTCATCGGCGGCACGGGCAATACGTTCTCTTTTGTGGCGCTCTGCGCGTTTAGGGCAAAGTCGCAGCAGCTTAAGGCATTTGGCAAGGCATCGATCGTGCCGAGCTTCTTCCGTATCTCCGAGCCCGCGATCTTTGGCGCACCCATCATCTTCAACCCGATCCTCATGATTCCGTTTGTGCTGGGCGGTATGATTTCGGCCCTGCTGTATTGGGGTGCAATCTCACTGGGTCTTGTCTCTAACTTCTACATCTTGGTGAGCGGCACGTTCCCCATCTTCGTTCAGGGCTTTATCCAGTGCCTCGACCCGCGCATCTGGGTATTTACGGTCGTTTTGATCGTGGTCATGGCTGTGGTCTGGTACCCGTTCTTTAAGGTGTACGACAACCAGCTCCTGGCACAGGAGCAGGAGAACGCCGCGGCAGCTTCTGCCAAGGATACTGAGTAGCATGGGTTACTTTGACAGAACGTCTGCTGCCGGTATGCCCGAGGGCTTTTTGTGGGGCGGCGCGCTCGCTGCCAACCAGGCCGAAGGGGGCTGGAACGAGGGCGGCCGCGGTATGTCGCACTCCGACCTGATTCCACAGGGTCCCGACCGCTGGGATGTGATGGTTGGCAGGCAAAAGCCCGTGGATGATCCGGACAGGCTGTAT
Source organism: Collinsella sp. CLA-ER-H3 (assembly GCF_040092425.1). NCBI lineage: Bacteria > Bacillati > Actinomycetota > Coriobacteriia > Coriobacteriales > Coriobacteriaceae > Collinsella > Collinsella sp. CLA-ER-H3. Next base: position 54,251 of record NZ_JBBNLP010000003.1, on the reverse strand, counting down.
CCATGCCGTTGGGGCAACGACTTCTTCCATCATTGGCGCGAGGACGTCGAGCTCTTTGCCGAGATGGGCTTTAAGTGCCTGCGTCTTTCAATTTGTTGGAGCCGTATTTTTCCCACAGGGATGGAGGCCGAGCCCAACAGTGAGGGCTTGGAGTTTTACCGTCAGGTATTCGAGGCGCTGCGCGAGCACGGAATCGAGCCGCTCGTGACGCTGTCGCACTACGACTATCCGTTGGCTCTGGTCGAGCACTATGGTGGATGGCAAAGCCGAGAGATGATCGAGCGGTATGCGCACTACGTCGAGACCGTCGGACGTGCGTACCAGGGCCTCGTGCGTTATTGGCTCACCTTCAACGAGATCAACAGCGTGGCGCTGTCCTATCTCAACGCGGGCGTCACGCTCGAGGATGAGCGTGACCGTGCAGCCGTGACCGCGGCGTTCTCGCACCATATGTTTATGGCGAGCGCTCGCGCCGTCGAGATCCTGCACAAGATCGATCCCGCAAACAAGGTGGGTTGCATGATCGCTGCCGGTGCGACCTATCCGTACCGTTGTGCGCCCGAGGACGTATGGCTTGCGTATGAGGAGGACCGCGGCCGCTACTTCTACACTGACGTGATGGCTGCGGGCGCCTATCCTACTTGGAAGCTGCGTGCGCTCGAGAAAGAGGGTGTTTACGTGCCCTTTGAGCCGGGCGATACGGAGTGTCTGGCCGAGCATACCGTCGACTTCATCTCGTTCTCGTACTATTGCTCGCGCTTGGTGTGCGCCGATGACCAGGTGATCGCTGAGAAGGCGGAGGGCAACGTGTTCCCGACGCTGCGCAATCCGTACCTCAAGGATAAAGAGACTGCCTGGAAATGGCAGATCGATGCGCTGGGTTTGCGCGTGACGCTTGCCGGCTACCACGATCGTTACCATCTTCCGCTCTTTATCGCTGAGAACGGTGTGGGCGGACTCGATGCGCTGGAAGACGGCAAAGTCCACGATGCGTATCATATTGATTACCTGCGCAGGCATATTCTTGCGCTACGCGATGCAATTGTCGAGGACGGTGTTGACCTGATGGGATACACGCCGTGGGGCTGTATCGATCTGGTATCGGCCTCGACGGGGCAGATGAAGAAGCGCTATGGCTTTGTTTATGTCGATGCCGATGATACGGGCAAAGGCACGTTCGATCGCTACCGAAAGGACAGCTTCTGCTGGTATCAAAAGGTCATTGCATCAAATGGCGAGGACTTGAGTTAACCCTTGCAAGCCTGCTGCCCCCGCGGCCCGTTTCGGCCGCGGGGGCTTTTGCTATTTACCTAGTCCCCGATGAGACCCTCATTCTGTGGGTAGTCATTGGGGACGTTCCTAAACGACTAGTCATTTAAGTCTGTCCCCAATGACTGCGGAAACCCGGCACTTGGGGACGTTCCTTTTCTGCCGGCAGCTTGGAACAGTCCTTAAAGCCCGCATCAATCAACTGCGGAAAGCGCATCCCAGAATGAGCGTCCAACATGGGACATGGTTTCCCTTGAGGGCCTCAACCGGAAAATGCATCCCGGAATGTTGCCGGAAAGTGGAACGTAGTTTCCCAAACAGGCCGTGCGCGGAAAGTGCATCCCGCTATCGAACTTCAAAGCGGGATGCATTTTCCGTGCCAGCAGTTCCGGGCAGCCAACGACCACTCATTTAAGTCTGTCCCCAATGACTAGTAGTAGGCCCACATGGCTTCGACTTCGTTAAGGACCTCTACGACACCCCAGCGGCGGGCGCTGCGGCTGGCCGAGTTGGGGTCGAAGACTTCAATCTGGTCGGCGTCGTCAATACCGTAAAGCACAATGTAGTGGCCCACGTTGGTAAAGGTGCCCGGCCGAACAGCGGCGATGACGGGCGCTCCCGAACGCAGCGCCTGAGTCATCGAGTCGCGATCGTTATGGAGCTCCGTTCCGTTAAGTCCCAACTGCCACGCGCCGCTCGTCATAAACGACCATTCGGTTGCACCGGTGGGGGCGTAATTGCCCGCCTCGGAAAGCGCGCACATATCGACGGGGGTCATATCGGTGCGTCCCGTCTTAAAGATATAGACCATGGTGAGGCACGTAGGCCCGCAGGCATTTTGGCGGATGGTACCGCCGGCGTAAGGCAGCTCCGACCATGCAGGGTCGATCTGATAGATATGGGGCATCGTGCCGGCTTGCCATTGCGAGCGCGGGGTCGAAAAGGCGAAAGAATAACCGGGCGCGACGGGGGCCTTGAGCAGCTTGTCCTCGGCGGTGGGCTCAAGGCCGGCCGAGCCGTGGGACATACAGGAGCTCATAAGCACAAAGACCAGACAGATGAGGATAGAGCACAGTGCGAGGCAAAGTCGACGAGCCGGAAGGGCGGGGGCATTCACGTACGATGTCGAGCGGTAGGGCTTGCCGTCGCGTCCGCCTTGGGAATGCGAAAAGAAGCGGTTGATATGGATGCCGGACTGACGTGCGCCGTTGCGGCGCAGTTGCGGAACCTCGGCCTGGCGCTGTCGAGTGCGCGCGCCCAGGCGGCTATCTTGCTGCGCGCTTGTGCCCGTGCTCGGACGGTCACTCTGCCGTGTTCTGCTTGTCTGCTGCCGAGACGAAGGCCTGGGTTGCTCTTGAGGGCGTTGCGGATTGCTGCTCGTGGCACTTCTAGGCGTCGGCGTGGTGCGGCCAGCAAGGCGAACGCTTTGTCGCCGTTGATCACCGTCGTTGTATCCGTATGCCATTCGTACCGCCTTGTCTCATGTATAACCTGTCTATCCTACAAAAAAGATGTGCAACAAATGGGTCTGCGCGTCAAAAGCTCGGTAAACGGTACGAAAGGCGCAAAACACACGGTCTCAAAAACATCTCTCTATGCGCCCGATGAGCGTACGCCCGTTGGGCGGGCGGCAACAATGAGCGGCAAACCGTGCCGTTCGTCCCAAAAACGGCGCCGCTCGTTTTGCAGTTCTGCCTTCGGTCGAGCCACAAGCGGCGCTGCTGTGCCAAGGCCGTATCTTAAAGCCACGAAATAAAAGCGCGCGGCAAAACAGACCGCGCAAGGGGTGACGCCAAAGAGGCGTCAATAAGGAAAGGAGGGGAACAATGGCGGACAAGAACGCAGAAGTTGCAGTCGAAGGCAACGGCGGCATGAAGAAAACGCTTTCGCTCTGGAACTTCTTCACCATCGGTTTCGGTGCCATCATCGGTACCGGTTGGGTCCTGCAGGTCGGCGACTGGATGGTCGTGGGCGGCGGTCCCGTTCCCGCTATGATCGCATTCCTCTTGGGTGCAATCTTCCTCGTGCCCGTCGGAGCTGTTTTCGGTGAGCTCACGGCTGCTATCCCTATCTCGGGCGGCATCGTCGAGTATGTCGACCGTAGCTTTGGCCGTACGCTGAGCTACATCACCGGATGGCTTTTGGCCCTGGGCAACGGCATCCTGTGCCCGTGGGAGGCCATCGCCATTTCGACCCTCGTGTCCGAGATGTTCGGCAGCCTGCCCGGTCTTGAGTGGCTGCGCGCCGTCAAGCTCTACACCATCTTGGGCGCCGACGTTTACTTGTTCCCGACGCTAATCGCGCTCGGCTTTGCAGTCTACGTCATCTTCCTCAACTTCCGCGGTGCCAGCTCGGCCGCCAAGCTCCAGGCCTTCCTGACCAAGGCTCTGCTCTGCGGCATGCTGCTCGCCATGGGTGTCTCGCTGTTCACCGGTTCGCCGGAACACGCCATGCCCGTGTTCTCCCAGGTCACCGGTGCTGGCGGCGGCAAGCCCGCTACCGAGGGCACCAGCCTGTTCGCCGGCATCGTGTCGGTCCTGGTTTTGACCCCGTTCTTCTACGCCGGCTTCGATACCATTCCTCAGCAGGCTGAGGAAGCAGCCGAGGGCCTCAACTGGAACAAGTTCGGCAAGATCATCTCCCTGGCCCTGCTGGCCGCCGGCGGCTTCTACATGGTCTGCATCTACTCGTTCGGCACCATCCTCGACTGGCATGAGTTTGTTAAGAGCCCGGTTCCCGCGCTTGCCTGCCTCAAGGGCATCAACATGCTCCTGTACCTGGCCATGCTCGTCATCGCCACGCTTGGACCCATGGGCCCGATGAACTCCTTCTACGGCGCCACGAGCCGCATCATGCTCGCCATGGGCCGCAAGGGCCAGCTGCCCGAGAAGTTCGCCGAGGTCGATCCCAAGTCCGGCGCTCCCAAGCTCGCCTGCGCCGTTCTGGGCGTCATCACCGTCATCGGCCCGTTCCTGGGCAAGAACATGCTCATCCCTCTGACCAACGTGTCGGCTCTCGCCTTCATCTTCTCCTGCGGCATGGTCGCCCTCGCTTGCCTGCGCATGCGCTTCACCGAGCCCGACCTGCCTCGTCCCTACGAGGTGCCCGGCGGCAAGTTTGGCATCAGCCTCGCTGTCGCTGCCTGCGCCGTCATCATCGGCCTGCTCGTGGTCCCGTTCTCTCCCGCCTCCCTCAACATGGTGGAGTGGAGCATCGTGATCGGCTGGCTGGCCGTTGGCCTGGCCCTCATGGCTTTCACCAATTCCCGCAAAAAGTAACGCCGAGCCGGGGCGGATCAGGTGCGCGGGCCCCTCTCTTCCGCGCACCGAACCCGGCGCCACTTGGGTAGCTTTGTGAGGCCTTAACCCAACACGGCCTCGCCCACTATATGGATCCATAAGGAGGAACCATGTCCACTAAGTATGCAATCGTTGGCGGCAAGCTCATCGACGGTACCGGTGCCGAGCCGGTCGAGAACTCCCTCGTTCTCGTCGACGACAACGGCAAGATCGAGTACGCCGGTGCTATGCAGGACCTTCCCGAGGGCGTTGAGGTTATCGACGCCGCCGGCAAGACCGTCCTTCCCGGCCTGATCGACACCCACCTGCACTTCTCGGGCAACCTGACCGACGATGATACCGATTGGGTCATGCAGCCGCTCCTCGAGAAGCAGGCCGTCGCCGTGAAGCAGGCCTACGACTGCCTCACCCACGGCCTCACCACCGTCTGCGAGATCGGCCGCTTTGGTATCCAGATCCGTGACTGCATCGACAAGGGCGTCTTCAAGGGCCCGCGCGTTCTGGCCACCGGCCTTGGCTTCTGCCGCGTTGCCGGCCACGGCGACTCCCATCACTGCAGCCAGGAGCTCAACAAGGAATCGCACCCCTGGGGCGATCAGGTCGACGGTCCTTGGGATCTGCGCAAGGCCGTCCGTCGTCGCCTGCGCGAGAACCCCGATGCCATCAAGATCTGGGCTACCGGTGGCGGCATCTGGCGCTGGGACTCCGGCCGCGACCAGCACTACTGCTCCGAGGAGATTCAGGCCGTGGTCGAAGAGGCCAAGATGGTCGGCATCCCCGTGTGGAGCCACTGCTACAACAACCACGCCGCTGCCTACGATTCCGTTCGCTTTGGCTGCGAGCAGCTGATTCACGGCTTCGATATCGATGAGCGTACCATGGACCTCATGGCCGAGCAGGGCACCTTCTTCACCCCGACGATCGCCTTCCTGCCCACCTGGTACGCCACCTATCCGCCCGTCTACGTCCCCGAGCTGCACGACAAGTACGAGGGCACCCTGGTCGAGAAGGAGCTGCAGCGCAACTACGACTGCCTGCGCGAGGCCAAGAAGCGCGGCGTCGTCATGACGATCGGCTCCGACTCCTTCTCCTTCGTCACCCCGTACGGCACCTGCTCCATCGAGGAGATGTACGAGTTCGTCGACAAGATCGGCTTCACCCCGGTCGAGACCATCACCTGTGCCACCCTCAACGGTGCCAAGATGTGCCACATCGAGGACGAGACCGGTTCCATCGAGGCCGGCAAGTGCGCCGACCTGCTGGTCGTCAACGGTGACGTCGCCGCCGACATCCACGTGCTCAACACCGACAACATGGACGTCATCATGAAGGACGGCTGGATCGTCGAGGCTGGCACTTTTGGTGAGGCTAACAAATACAGCGCCTAAGATACCGTTTGTCGATGGCTTGATGTAAAACACAGTTTTTGATTGCATAATGCAATGGAGAGGGTCGCTTGCGGCCCTCTTTATTGCTATGGGTGCTACGGACAAGAGGGGATGACGGTGGATTTAAACAGGCTGATTCTGGGCAAGAGCTACAACTCTACCAAGGTCTTTCGTACGGCCCAGCATGTGGTTCAGGCCATCCTGCTCGGTATTGTCGTTCCGGCGCTTATCCTGCTGCTTATCTGGGATTTAACCGATAATCCCAATCCCGTTCCGGGCGTTGTCGTTATTGCCGGCCTGGTCATGCTGTGCTTCTTTTTCTCGTATGTCTTTGTGGTCCCCGACGACCTCACATCGAGCGCAACCGACCGTACGCTCGCCATCGCATCAAAAATATTCGCCTACACGTCGCGCGGCCTTACGCCCGAAGCGGCCCTGGGCGCCTCTAAAATTATCCTGTCCGAGACCATCGCCTCTGCCATCTGCTTTACCGATGGCAAACAGGTGCTGGCAAGCTGGGGCGAGGACTCGGCAAAGTGCCCTGCCGGCACCCCGGTCGTGCTCAAGACCACGCTCAACGTGATCGAGTCCGGCGAACAGAGTGTATTTTCGCGCGACGCCTCCAATGAGACGGGCGGCTATTTTCCCCGTCTGCGCGCCGGCATTGTCGCGCCGCTGACCGTGCGCGGGCATTGCGTGGGCACGCTCGAGCTGTATTACCCCCGCCTGAGCAGCATCGATATGCGCCAGACGGCGTTGGCCTCGGGCTTTGCCGATCTCATTTCCACGCAGCTCGCCAGCTTTGAGCTCGAGCGCCAGGACGAGCTCACGGCCCGCGTGGAGCTTCGCGCCCTGCAGTCGCAGGTCGACCCGCATTTTCTATTCAATACCATCAGCACCATCGTGTCGCTCGTTCGAACCGAGCCCGACAAGGCGCGATCGCTGCTGATCGATTTTTCCAATTATTACCGTCAGACGCTTTCTGACTCCGATACGCTCACCACGCTCGAGCACGAGGTGGAACAGGGCACTCGTTATATCAATCTTATGCAGGCCCGGTATGGCGACGGCCGTCTGCGCGTCTCGGTCGACATCGACTTTGAGGTGCGCGACAGCCTGGTACCGCCGTTTATCTTGCAGCCGCTGCTCGAAAACTGCATCAAGCATGCGCAGCGCGAGACCGAGCCGCTTTCTATTCGTGTTAGGGCTTTTGAGACCGATGACGGCTTGGAGATCATCGTCGAAGATGACGGCATCGGGATGAGCGAAGAAGTCTGCGCGCATCTGTTTGAGCAGCATCGCCGAGAGGAGCCCGAGAGCATTACCGCCGACGGCTCCGTCAAGCGAGGTTGCGGCCTGGCGCTCTTCAACGTGCTTCAGCGCATCCATTTCTTTTACGGAGAAGATTCCGGCATGCGCGTGAAGTCCCAGGAGGGCGTGGGAACGCAGGTCATCGTTGAGTTGAACGGCGAGCCGCATGAGCCGGCGCCGTTGACGGTGTAGTACGCGGTTGGATTGAGAGAAAAAGAGGGGAAGCGCATATGTCCGAAGGCTGGAACATCTTGGTGGTTGATGACGAGCCTCCGATTAGGGCTGAGCTACGCTATCTGTTGGAAAAGGATACGCGTGTGGGTCAGATTGCCGAGGCGGGCAATGTCACCGAAGCCGTGGAGTCGATTCTGTCGAACAAGCCCGACGTGCTGTTTTTAGACATTACCATGCCCGGTCGCTCGGGAATTGAGCTTGCCGAGACGCTGCAGAACCTAAAGACGCCGCCGGTCGTGGTGTTTGTGACGGCATTTGCCGAGTACGCGGCCGATGCCTATAACCTCGATGCTGTCGATTACATCGTCAAACCGGTCGAGGATGCCCGCTTGTCAAAGGCACTCGACAAGATCGAGACTGCCCTGGGCGCTCGCCGTGTCGTCCATGCTCCGCGCCAGCCTTTGCGCCTGACGGTGGATCGCGGGGGCAAAAAGGTGTTCATTCCCGTGGCGGATGTCTGCTACTTTGAGGCGCGTGCCGATTTTTGCAACGCCGTTTGCGCCGAGGGAACATACCTGATCAATGAGTCGATTTCCTCGCTCGAGCGGCGCTTGGCCTCCGAGGGTTTTATTCGTGTCCACCGCAGTTATCTGGTCAATTTGGAAGACGTACATAATGTCGAGATCGGCTCCACGGGCCTGATGGAGCTCAGGCTCGACCGCGTGAGCTCGACGGTGCCCGTGTCCCGCCGTCGCGCCGCCGAGGTCAAGGCGCACCTGGGGCTTGCGTAGGCGGGCTGCACACCATCGTTTACCGCCGCAGGTTTGGCATGACCGCACGGTGGGCATAATGGGTGACATCGAATGAAATCGAAAGGATCATTATGCCCGCGCTCATTACGCATCATCTGTTTGGCGAGGAAAGCATCGACCGTCTTCCGCAGGGCGTTATCACGTCCGACGAGGAGCGCATCGCCTTTATCCTGGGAAACCAAGGTCCCGACCCGTTTTTCTTCCACATGCTCACGCCGCGCATCTCCGACTGCACGCTGCTTGCTCAGGTTATGCACCGCTCGCGCATGTCGCGCCAGTTCTCGTGCCTGCGCGACGGCGTGTCGCACCTGCAGCCGCGCGATGCCAACCTGGGTCGCGCCTTTGCGCTGGGCCTGCTGTCGCACTATGTGCTCGACCGCAATGCCCACCCCTTTGTCTACGAGCAGCAGTTTGGCATTGTTGAGTCCGACCCCGAGCTCGAGGCTTCGGGCAGTCAAGTTCACGCCGTGCTCGAAAGCGACCTGGACGTGCTGATGCTGCAGCTTAAACGTGACGGGGCCACGGTCGAGGATTATCCGCCGGCGGGCGAGATCGTCACCACCGACCGCATCAATCGCGTGGCCGGTGTGCTGATGAGCTACGTCGCCGGGCGCGTGTACGGTATCGACATCCCGGCGGGGGAGTACGCCGGCGCTGTAGCCGACATGCAGCTGCTCTACCGCACTATCGAGCCGGCCGGTTCGGCCAAGACGCGCGCGATTGCCCTGCTCGAGGGCTTGGTGCACGATTATTCGCTGCTCGACGGCCTTGCGCACCGTGTGACGACCGAGCTGCCCGAGCGTACCGGCAACCTGGGCCACTTGGCATGGAAGAACCCCTTTACTGACGAGGTCTCGAACGAGAGTTTCCCCGAGGTCTTTGACCGCGCGCTGGTCGATTACGAGTGCACGGTCGCCCGCTTTATCGAGACCGGCGATATGGAAGCCGTGACCAACCACGTCAATTACAGCGGTCGCGTGCTCGGCGCCGACGAAGAGTTCGACCGCGAGGAGTAGGGCTCGTGCGTGCCCCTTTGCCGAATCCTTACCGGCGCCTCTGGACAATTGGGGTACGATGAACTAACTGTATATCGGGCGAATACGAAGGGGCCCTGTCCATGAAATACACCAAGCTCGAGCGTAACTGGGTTATGTACGATGTGGGCAACTCGGCCCTCGTGCTGCTCAATACCTCGGTGGTGCCCATCTACTTTAACGCCATCAATACCGGTGCTTCCTCGGCAGACCTGGTGGTCGCCTGGGGCAACGCGCAGACGATTGCCTCGCTAGTCATTGCCATGCTCATGCCCATTCTGGGCGCGCTTGCCGATTACGCCGGCAACAAGATCAAGTTCTTCTTGGGCTTCTTCCTCACGGGCCTGGTCCTTTGCCTGGCGCAGGCTATCCCAATGTCCGCCATGGTATTTTTGACCGTGTACGTGCTGTGCACCATCGGCCTTAACTCTTCTATGACGTTCTACGACGCCATGCTGCCCGACATTACCACCGACGAGCGCATGGACGCCGTGTCCAGCTCGGGCTATGCCTGGGGCTACATCGGTTCCACCGTGCCGTTCATCATCTGCCTGGCGCTTATCATGGGTGGCCCCGCTCTTGGCGTCCCCACCATGCTGGCAACGCGTCTGTCGTTTATCATCACCGGTGCCTGGTGGCTCATCTTTACCCTGCCGCTCATTCGCACCTATAAGCAAAAGTACGGTCGCGAGCGCGGTCCCCAGGACACCATCGGCCACATCGTGGGCGGCGTGTTCTCCGAGGTCGGACATACCATGCGCGAAATCGCCCACAACAAGACCGTGCTGGTCTACATGATCGCGTTCTTCTTCTACATCGACGGTGTGCACACGGTCATTTCCATGGCAACCAGCTACGGATCGGCTTTGGGCATCGACTCGACCCAGCTGGTGCTGGCGCTGCTCGTCACGCAGTTTGTGGCCTTCCCGTCCGCCATCATCTACGGCAAGCTCGCCGGTCGCGTGGGCACACTCAATATGATCTTGGTGGCCGTCGCCGCCTACATGGGCATCGTGCTCTTTGCCGCGTTCTTCCTAAAGACCGCCTTTGAGTTCTGGGTGCTTGCCATTATGGTCGGCCTGTTCCAGGGCGGCGTGCAGGCGCTCAGCCGTAGCTACTTTGGCCGCATTATCCCTAAGGAAAAATCCAACGAGTACTACGGCTTCTTCGATATCTTTGGTCGTTATGCAAGCGTCATGGGCACCTTTCTAGTGTCGGTCGTCACCTCGCTGACCGGCAACCCGTCGCTGGGCGTCCTTTCCATTGGCGTGCTGCTGGTTGTTGGCTTTATGCTGCTGGTCCGCCTGTCCCGCATGACTCAGGCGGCGGCGTAAGGCAACCGGGCTCAGTACAGCAATTGTGCCTATCTGCAGTACTCTTTTGGAAGTAGCCGCATAAATCATTCTGACTTCCGAGCAATGTTTAGCCCAAGTGGGTATGATGGAATCAGCTAGGTCGCGGGGCGTCGCCTGTGTTTGGCGGCGCCCCGTTTTTGTGTTGCAAGGAGGGTAAAGGTATGAACGCCACGGTTGTGATCCCAACATATTGGGCGGGCGATGATACCCAAGCAAACGCTCCCGGCACCTACGATCACTCGACGTCGCTCAATGCCGCCAACCCGGAACTCGATCGCTGCCTGACTTCACTCGAACAGGTGCGCGACATTCCGCGCATCATTCTCTTGGTGGTCTGTCCGGTTTCTGCCACGGCCGACGTATCCCATCGCGTGCACGAAATCGTTAATGCGCATCCCACACTTAAGGTCACCGTCGTTACCAATACTCAGGCTTCGCGTGTTGCCGACCGCGTGGCACAGATTGCGCCCAAAGGCTCGGGCGAGTGCGTGAGCCTGCGCGGCTACGGCGCCATCCGCAACATGGGTCTTGCCTGCGCGGCGGTGCTGGGGCACGACGCGGTTGTGTTTTTGGATGACGACGAGACTGTTATCGATGCCGACTTTATGAAGCGTGCGACCTATGCGCTGGGCCAGCAGACGCGTCAGGGCCTGCCGATTTTAGTCAAGAGCGGATACTTTTACGATCGCGACGGGTCGCCGCTGGCTCCCACGGACAAAGTGGGCATTTGCCATCGCTGGTGGACCAAGCGTATCGAGTTCAATCGCTGGATGAAAAAGGCGCTCTCGGGCACCCGCATCTCGCGCTCCAATTACGTATGCGGCGGCCTGATGGCCCTGCACGCCCGCGCCTTTACGCGTGTGGCCTTCGACCCGTTTATCACCCGCGGCGAGGATCTGGACTACCTGTTTAACATGCGCATGTTCGGCTATGACGTGTGGTTCGATAACGAGTGGGCCGTGCGCCACCTGCCGCCCGAGTCCGAGAAGCGCTCGCCGCGCTTTATGCAGGACGTGTACCGTTGGTACTACGAGCGGGCCAAGCTGACGTTCGCTGCGCACCAAAAGGAGCTCATTCCGGTTACGGCCGCATCGCTCATGCCCTATCCGGGTCCGTGGATCTCGCGCGAGCTCGACGACCGCGTGCGCAAGACCGCCATGGTTCGCAGCATGTTTACCCGCGAGCACGAGGGGTATCTGCGCATCTGGCGTCATGGTATTGACGAGGCCAAGACCTATGCCCGCCAAAACGCCGCAAGCTACCTGCGTTTTCAGAGTTTCTGGCCCAAGATCATGGACGAACTTTGGCGCGACGCACAACTGATTAGCATCCTGGAGGGGGCTGAATGATCGACCGCCGCGCCCAGCGCGATAATTCAATTTCAATCTTTCGCATCATCGCCGTTGTCTGCGCCGTTTGCGTGTTGGCGTACTTTATCTTTGCCCTGGCGACTGGCATTGAGCCGATTGCCACGGTGATTGCCTGCGCGCTGCTGTGCATCTTCCTGTGCATCTTTATCTTTTTGACGCTCAATCCCGATTCGGTACGCTCCCAGTACACCGAGGAGACGCTCTCGGTTGCCTCGGCCATGCTCGAGGACATTAAGGGCGGTCTGACGCAGGAATCGGCGCTTTTGGTGTGCCGGCGTATCCTGCCCGAGACACGTGCCATGACCGTTGCCATCACCGATGAGGGCAACGTGCTGGCCTGCGCGGGCGAGTTCGAGGAAAAGCTGCTGCCCGATTCGCCCATCCACACGCTTGCCACGCGCTACGTTATTGAGCACGGCATCGTGCAGTCGTTCAACCGCGTGGTGGACGTGGTGGGTTCGGACGGTTCGCACAACCATGTTCCCGCCGGTATCATCGCGCCCATCAAGGTGGGCGATCGCACCGTCGGCACGCTCAAGTTCTACTACAAGACCCCGCGCGCCGTAGACCGCACCCAGTATGCGCTCGCCTCGGGTTTTGCCGAGATCCTGTCCACGCAGCTCGCCATCCACGAGCTCGAGGTGCAAAAGGAGCTCACGGCCCGTGCCGAGGTTCGTGCTCTGCAAGCGCAGATCAATCCGCACTTTCTGTTTAACACGCTCAACACCATCGCGTCGTTTACACGCACCGATCCGCTGCGTGCCCGCGAGCTGCTGCGCGAGTTCTCCTCGTTCTATCGCGCCACGCTCGACAACTCGGGGTCGCTTATCCCGGTCTCGCGCGAGGTTGCCCAGACCAAGCGCTACCTGACGTTTGAGAAGGCGCGCTTTGGCGAGGACCGCGTACTGGCGACCTTCGATGTCTCCGAGGATGTCGAGGACACGTTGGTCCCGGCCTTTGTAATCCAGCCCATCGTCGAGAACGCCGTGCGGCATGGCATGGGCGATGACGATGCCCTGCGGATCGACGTGACCGTCCATCAAGACGGCGACGACGCAATCCTGATTGCCGTAGCCGACAACGGCGTGGGCATGGACGAGGGCACCGCCGCCAGGCTGTTTGATGAGCGCTCCGCCCGCCCCGATGCCAGTTCCCCGCAAGGCGGCGGCGCCGGTGTGGCCATGCACAATATTTCTGAGCGCATCCATCGCTTTTATGGACCGCACTCTTATACGCGCGTCGAATCGGCGCCGGGCAAGGGCACCAAAGTGCTCCTGCACCTTGATTTGTCAGAGAGCATCTTTGACATTCAAGAGTAAAATAAAAGGCTATGGGCTCAACGCCAAGCGGCGGATGCCCGGCGTAGTTTGTTGACGAAAGGTTTAATCCCTATGCTGCGTGCGATGATTGTGGATGATGAGGCCCCGGCCCGTTCGGAACTTCGCTTCTTGCTCGAGCAGACGGGCAAGATCGGCACGATCACTGAGGCGTCGAGCGTCCGCTCCGCCATTGAGATGTTGATGGAAAGCCGCGTCGATGTCGTATTTCTCGATATCTCGATGCCCGGTGCTTCTGGTCTGCAGCTTGCCGAGGCACTGCATAAGCTTAAGAATCCGCCGGCGATTGTGTTTGTGACTGCGTATAGCGATCATGCCGTCGAGGCGTTCGACGTAGATGCCGTCGATTACCTAATGAAGCCGGTTGAGGAGGCACGCCTGGATCGCGCGATCGAGAAGGTCATGCAGCGCGCCAAGCCCGTCACGGACAGCAAGGCCACCATCGAGCGCATTCCGGTGGAAAAGGGCGGCCGTAAGGTCCTCATTCCCGTGGATGACATTCGCTTCATCATGGCCAAGGACGATTACTCCTGTATCTATACCGTCGATGATCGTTTTCTATCGACGACTTCGCTGGCGCAGTTCGAGGCCAAGCTTTGCGACTTTGGCTTCTTTCGCGTTCATCGCCGCTATATCGTCAACTTGGCGTGCGTCACGGATGTCGAGACGGTGCCCTCGGGCGCTATCCAACTGGGCATTACGGGCGTCGACGAACGCGTGCCGGTTTCGCGCCGCCGCGTTGTGCCGCTCAAGAAGGCCCTGAGCCTCTAGCACACTGGCCCCGCAGCCCTGTAGACCAATTGTCTGCGGAGCCGTGGGGCTTTTTGTATATACGTCGAATCGGTTTTGCAGAAGGGATCCCATGAACAGTGCAAGCGCCAAGCGCATCGACATCATCTCGGACACCCACGGCTATCTTTCGCCCGCGCTTCTGGACGAGCTCAAGGGCGCAGATCTAATCATCCACGCCGGAGACCTCACGTCAGAGATGGATTACGAGCATCTATGCACCATCGCCCCCGTGCGAGCGGTCCTAGGCAACAACGACTACTACCGCGACTACGGCCCGGATGTTGACCGTCTGGCCCTCTTTACCTACGAAGGCCTCAAATTCGCTGTAGCCCACTACCGCGAAGACCTGCCCGTGGGATCCGTAGACGTAGCCATCAACGGTCACACCCACGTAACCAAAGAAGCCCAAGTGGGCCGCTGCCTGGTCCTCAATCCCGGCAGCGCCAGCTACCCCAGAGGCACCAGAGGTCCCACCATGGCCAGAATGCTCGTAAAGGACGGCAAGATTCTGAGCACCAGGTTTATTGACTTGGAGTAACCGCAACAAAAACGGGGGATGCAGATCGCATTTCCCGTTTTTCTTTCAGCAAAAGGCAAAGCTTCAGCGACAACCTTAGACAACCCCGCCGAGGAGCACGCGGGCTAGCCGCGCAGCGGCGCACGCCCGCAAAACTGGTTGAATAATGTGACGGCAGGGAGGGTCTCCGGGGCTGGGGGCGGGGGTTAAGTTTGTCGCGAGTTCCGCACGCAAAGGAAAGCACTTAATGTGCTTTCCGTCTTGCGCAGGACTGTAGAGCAGCAAACTTAACCCCCGCCCCCAGCCCCGGAGACCCTCCCGGAGGGGCCCAAAAAATATTTTCAAAAAAGTTGTTGCGCACCGGACAGACTTCTGTGTATACTAATCCCCGCAGCGCACGCGAGCGGAAACAAACGCGAACGACTGCCTGGGGAGTTAGCTCAGTTTGGTTAGAGCGCCGGCCTGTCACGTCGGAGGTCGCGGGTTCGAGCCCCGTACTTCCCGCCAACGCAATTAAAGCCACGTCTTCGGACGTGGCTTTTTGCGTTTGATAGGACTTTGATCCCATCGGCTCCTTTCGCCCAAAACCAAATCCTTCCAATTCCCGGACAAGCTCCGTTTGAGGCATGTACTCAAACAAGGCGTTTGTTGCGCAACACCAGTTCAACGAAGCAGGGGGTTAGGTTATACTCAGTTGCACTGTGGGCCGTTTTTGATGCAAGAGGCTTCAAAAACGGCATTCAGCGGGCACCCGTTTTGCTATTTGGGCGTCCATACGGTCATTGACGTCTCGACGTAAGCTCGGCCCCGGAGCTCGTTCGAGCTGTTCCTATTCCTTGAAAGGGGAAAAATGGACATATCGAGGAAGACTGATTACGCCCTTCGCATGCTCGCGATGCTTGCCGAGGACCCGGAGCGTCTGCTTTCTGTTCGCACCGCCGCCGAAGAGGTCAATGTCCCGTATTCGTTTGCCCGTTCGATCCAGCATGGTTTGGTTCAGGCCGGTATTGTGGAGAGCCTGCGTGGCGTCCATGGCGGCATGCGTCTTAAGGTCAGCCCCGACGATGTCACCATCCGCCAGGTCGTTGAGGCCGTTCAGGGCCCCATGGTCATGAACGATTGCACCACGCCCGATGGCGACTGTGCGCGCATGGGCACGTGCTGCTATCATCCCCTGTGGGCCGGAGCTCAAGCGCTGATGCGCGACTACCTCGATTCCGTTTCGCTGGGCGATATCGTCGCTCACCGCCAGTTCCCGGCCGTCGATTCCAAGTTCGCCGACCGCGATGCGTTTCCCGAGTACGCCACCTGTGCGTGCGCTTGCCGGGAGGAATAGCGCCGCATAAGGAGCATAGCCATGATTCAGGACCCCTTTCGTTCGATGATTCGTTCGGAAGGGGTCCTGCGTTATCGCGACCTTCCGTGGCGCCGCACGCGCGATCCGTACATTATTTGGCTTTCCGAGGTCATGCTGCAGCAAACGCAGGTGCCGCGTGTGGAGACGCGTATGCCCGCGTGGCTCGACCGCTTTCCGACCGTGCAGGCGCTTGCCCAGGCCGCGCCTTCCGATGTTTTGGACGCCTGGCAGGGGATGGGCTACAACCGACGCGCCCTGGCGCTCCACAAGGCCGCTCAGCGTGTTGTAGAGGACTGGGATGGGGAGTTTCCACGTGAGACGCGCGACCTGGTCGCCCTGCCCGGTATTGGCCCGGCGACGGCGCAGGGCATCCGGTCGTTTGCGTTCGATCTACCGGGTGTGTATCTGGAGACCAACGTGCGCACGGTCTTTCTGCATCATTTCTTTCCCGATGTGCCGGCCGTTCCCGATCGCGAGTTGGTGCCGCTGATTCAGGCCGCCTGTCCGGCGGCTCCCGGCGCGACGGCGGATGAGATTGCTCCCTTTGCCGTGCCGCTCGATGATGCCGACACACCGCGCGCATGGTATTACGCGCTGCTGGATTATGGCGCGTATCTTAAGAAGACGCTGCCCAATCCGTCCAGGCGCTCGGCGAGCTATAGCCGTCAGTCCAAGTTTGAGGGCTCGCGCCGTCAAAAGCGCGCCCATATTGTGCGCATGCTGCTGGCTGCGCGCGATGGGCGGCCGGCGGGCATCACGCTCGCCGAGGCCGTGGCGGGTGTCAACGAAATGGAGGCGGCGGCAGGCCGCGAGCCGGTCGACCGCGATCTTGTCGCAGGCATTTTGGCCGACTTGGAGCGTGAGGGCTTTTGCCGCGTGGAGGGCGACCGCTGGCTAAGCGTGTAGCCTACCCGAATCTGAAGAACAGGATTGTAAGGTTTAAATTTTCGTCATGGGGGCATCCTAAGGGCAAGGCCGCTCAAAGCCTATGGGCGGCATGTGTTGAAGGGAAGTACACCTATGGATTTTGAGAACTCTCAAACCAAGAAGAACCTCGAGACCGCTTTTGCCGGTGAGTCCCAGGCGCACACCAAGTATCGCTATTACGCATCTAAGGCCAAGAAGGATGGCTACGTGCAGATCTCGAATATCTTTGCCGAGACCGCAGGCAACGAGTCCGAGCACGCCAAGCTGTGGTTTAAGTATCTGCACGACGGCGCCGTTCCCGACACCCTGGATAACTTGCGTGATGCCGCTGCGGGCGAGAACTACGAGTGGACCACGATGTACGACGAGTTTGCCAAGACCGCCGAGGAAGAGGGCTTTGCCGAGATCGCCGCGAAGTTCCGCGGTGTTGCTGCCGTCGAGAAGGCTCACGAGGAGCGCTACAACAAGCTCGTCGAGCGCATTGAGTCGGGCGAGGTGTTCGAGCGCGAGGGCGTAAAGGTGTGGAAGTGCCTGAACTGCGGGCACCTGCATGTGGGTGCCGAGGCGCCCGAGGTGTGCCCGGTTTGTAACCACCCGAAGGCGTACTTTGAGGAGCAGGTGGTGAACTACTAGCGCCGATACGAACGCGGACTGCGGAGCGCAGGGCGGGGAAATACCTTTCCCTCTCGCTCACGGCTCCGCAGGGTCGCGCGAGGCAAAGGTATTTCCCCGCCCTGCGCTCCGGCGTTGGGTCGTCGCTTGCTCGCTACAGAAAAGCTGATTAGAAGTTTGTGTGCCGCCCCTTTTGGGGCGGCACGTTTTGTGTGGGGGCCAGTTGGGGCCGCATCATCGCTTAGGGGTAAACTGGGTAGTGTTTTTGTTTATTTACTGCCTGATGTGGGGTGCTTTATGGGTAAGAAGTCTCGGGCTCGGATGGCCGCTGCTGGGACTCGTCGTGATCCTAATCGCGTGGTTGATGAGGGCGGTAAGGTTGCCCGTGCCGATAAGGAGAAAAAGGCTGGGGAGCATGCTCATCCTGAGTGGGCGCCTCATTTGAATACGGCGAGCGAAGACCTGACCGCCAAGCTATTTACGATGGTCGAGGTCATTTTGGGCGTGGTGCCTGTGGTGGTCATTGGCCTGTTCCTGGCCTCTAAGGATGCCACGAGTGTGGATAAGCTCACCGATGTCTTTTCTCAGGACCCCTCGATGGTGGTTACGTTTATCTCTGCGTGCCTGCAACCGTTTGTGGCGTACATGTTGTACATGATCTATCGCAAATACTGCGAGGGCGATGCGGGCTTTGCCGCCGGCAACCTGATCGGCCTCTTGTGCTCCGAGATTTTGCTGCTCAATATTCCCGGTGTCATCGGCATGGGCATCTTGTTGTGGCGTGTTTGGCGCAACGTTGCCCCGCACTTCGAGAGCTGGCTGTTTGAGCGCCGCGCAATGGGCGTGCTGGTCGATATCGCGGGCTCGCTCGTGATCCTGGCACTGGCGTTTATGTGTGCCACCGCCGCCCGAGGTCTCGCGGGCATGTAATCTGTCTTTGCCGACTGCGGAGCGCGGGGCAACTGCTGGCCTTGCCGCTCCGGGCGTCAGACCCGCGGCGCATCCCTTTCCCTCTCGCTCACGGCTTCGCAGAGTCGCGCGAGGCAAAGGCATACGCCGCGGGTCTGACGGCGCGGGCTTGCCAGCGAGTTTTGGCTCATAGATTGGTTTGCGCGCCGCCCCTTATGGGGGCGGCGCGTTTTGCGTGGGGTCCCTGTCTCCACACTTTTCGTCAAGCTTTTGGTCAGCTTTTGGTTAGTTGGCGGGCTAGCGGAAGGGCAAAAGATCATCCGATAAAAAAGCTCAAAGAAAGTGCTGGTAGGGGAGTTGTTGAGGTTTTCGACAGCTTTTGTCAGCAAGAAACTTTGCGGCTATTGCTACGGATTGCGTTGCCGTGGCCTTGGCGGTGCGGGATGCTGGGCGCAAGCGTCGAATGCTCCGATTGAGGAGGCCAGCATGGACCTGTTTCTTGAGACCCCGCAGCAGCAAGCCGAGCGCATGTTGCGCCAACAGCAGCGGCTCATGGAGATGCAAATGCAAGGGGTAGTCGCCCAGCCCCCTGCGCAAAATGCCACGCCCGCGGTTTCGCTTGCGGGCGGATCGGCGCCAGAGAACTATTCCGTACAACAAGATTCGTATGCACAGGAGCTTGCGTTTGACAAGCGCCGCACGCGTCACCGTCGCGTGGGCCAGCGCCTGCGCACGTTAGCGATGATTGTGCTCATTCCGTTAGGACTTGCGGCGATTTTCTTGGTCTCGTATGCGCTCACCTGCATCCTCAACGGTGCTTCGCCCAGCGAAGTGCTCCAACATCTGTCAGCCCTCGGCCAGCGCCTAGGCGATGTCATAACAACCATCCGCGCCGGCTGGGAGAGTTAGCATTCGCCACCATTGGGCTTCTTGGATGCTAGGATTATCGCCTCGAGTGGAATCCTTGCATCTTGCGGGTCAAATCGTGTGACTGAATAGTATTATTGAAGATGAATAATAATAGGAGATACAGGCAATACAAAAAGGAGGTGCTCGGTTGAATCTGACTTTTGAGGGATTTTTGAAAGGCTATTGCCGAGAGCTGTCCGGACAGCAGTCGCTGAGTTTTAGGAAGCTTGTAAAGCAGGCAACAACGGTTGGGCCGCGCGTGGCGGAGCCTCTGTTTTTGCTCGCTTTAGCGCAAGGAAAAGCCGAATACGTTCTGGGTTTATCTGAGGGCTCGTGGATGGAAGAGGATTACCGAGGCGTTTTGTCCTTGTACGATCAAGCGGGTAGCATGGCGTCTCTATGCGCCAAAAGTGAGCTCCCTAACCGTTATGCCAACGTCTGGCGCGCGTATAGAGCGGTGAAGGAAAAGCCAGTGGCGGACAGAAGGATCAACGCCCTGATGCGAAAAAGAACATTGGGAGCGCTAGGGAAATCGGGCGTAACGCGCTACGGTCTCTGCCGCGATTTGAATCTGAATAAGGGAAACGTGTACGCATACTTAGCCGGTGATGACTCGAAGGTGAGCAGGAAGACAGCGCGCCGCATTATGGAATATGCGGAGGAGAGAAGCGCCCAAGAAGGGGCCGGACGTCCGGTGCGTGTGGCGGGGTAAGATTGATCGCGGTTTTGATTGATAATCGATTGGGTTTGTTGGGCGGAGTCTATGTCTGCTATTGATATTGCGCTTGTTGTGATCGCCTTAGTGGCGGTGGGAGTTGCTGTGGTTTGCGCCCTGCAGCTTAAAGGCCTTCGTGCCGAGTTGCGAGAGCGTGGCGGCAACGAAGCGGAGACGCTCGCGGCGCTCGAGCAGGCCAACAGCGCGCTCGATGCCCTCAACGTCGCGCTGACAGAAACCCGCCGCACGGCAAACGCCATCGCGCAGCAGCAGACGACCGATGCGGCCGTGGAGCAGCAACGCTACCTGACCATCGCGCGAGAGTTCTCGCAGGCCGGCGACCGTATGGACGACCTGCGCCGCGAGACGGCCCAACAGCTTGGCGCCAACCGCGAGGGCATCGAGCAGCGCCTGGACAAGGTGCGCGAGACGGTCGATGCCCAGCTGGGCGCCATCCGCAAGGACAACAACGTGCAGCTCGATCAGATGCGCGCGACGGTGGACGAGAAGCTCTCCCGCACGCTCAACGATCGCCTGTCGGCATCGTTTAAGCAGGTGAGCGACCAGCTCGAGGCCGTGTACAAGGGCCTGGGCGATATGCAATCTATCGCCACCGGCGTGGGCGACCTTAAGCGCGTGCTGGGCAACGTCAAGGCGCGTGGCATTTTGGGCGAGGTGCAGCTGGGTGCAATCCTGGCGGACATCCTCACACCCGACCAGTATCTGGAAAACGTCGCCACCAAGCCCGGCGCCTCGGAGCGTGTTGAGTTTGCCGTCAAGCTGCCGGTAGACGAGGGCGACCCCGTGCTGCTGCCGATCGACTCCAAATTCCCGGGCGACGCGTACGAGCATCTGCTCGACGCGCAAGAGTCGGGTGACGCTGAGGCCGTCGCCGCAGCACGCAAGACGCTCGATGCGATGGTCAAACGCGAGGCCAAGGACATCTGCGAAAAGTACCTGAGCGTGCCGGCGACCACCAACTTTGGCATTATGTTCGTGCCGTTTGAGGGCCTGTACGCCGAGGTCGTCAGTCGCCCCGGGCTTATCGAGACCCTGGGCCGCGACTATCACGTCAACGTTGCCGGCCCCAGCACCATGGCGGCCATCCTCAATAGTCTGCAGATGAGCTACCAGACATTTAAGTTGCAAAAACGCACTGATGACGTGCTGCGCGTACTTTCCGCCGTCAAGGCCGAGCTGCCGCGCTATCAGGCGGCGCTGCGTCGCGCCCAGCAGCAGATCGAGACCGCGGGTAAAACGGTCGAGGGCATCATCACCACGCGCACTAACGTTATGG
The DNA here is from genome assembly GCF_040092425.1 of Collinsella sp. CLA-ER-H3. Classification (NCBI taxonomy): domain Bacteria; kingdom Bacillati; phylum Actinomycetota; class Coriobacteriia; order Coriobacteriales; family Coriobacteriaceae; genus Collinsella; species Collinsella sp. CLA-ER-H3. The sequence continues at coordinate 32,867 of NZ_JBBNLP010000003.1, read as the reverse complement.
AACGCAAGCTCAAGGACATCGACGCGCTGGAGGATACCGACCAGGCCGACGCGATCTTGGGGCTCACGTCCGCAGGCCTGCCCGCAGACCAAGAGGACGAGGACTAGCCGCAACGGACGGCGGCGCGCCGGCGTAAACGCGGGGCGCGGGCGCTTTTCGCGTCGCGCTTGACTGAAGTGCGCTTCAATGTGCAACAATGGCCTCTCGCCCTATCAGATGCGAAAGGAAGCCCATGTCTCAGAGAAGCACCAGCCCGCTCAAGCGCTCCACCGTGCGCCGCACGTTGCAGCGTTTTTGGGACGTCACGCGCACGCAGCCGCTGATCGTCTTTCTCTCGGTGTTCTCGTCGGCGGGCTACATCTTTTTGCTCACGTTTGCCAACACCTACGTGATGGCGCTTATCGTCGACCGCGTCCAGGCCGGCTCCGTGGCAGGCGACCAGGTGTTTGAGGTCTTTGGTCCTTACATTCTGGCGCTCGTGCTCGTTAATCTGGTAGGCCAGATCCTCTCCAAGCTGCAGGACTACACCGTCTACAAGCTTGAGATCGCGGGTAACTACCACCTGGCGCGCCTGTGCTTTGACACGCTCTCCAATCAATCCATGACATTCCACACCAGCCGATTTGGCGGATCGCTTGTGAGCCAGACGAGCCGTTTTATGAGCGGCTACACGGGTCTGGTGGACGTGACGGTGTATTCGCTTATCCCCACTATCACCTCGGTTGTCTGCACGGTGGCGGCGCTCGCCCCGGTGGTGCCCACATTTACCGTGATCCTGGTGGGCATCATGGCCGTCTACATCGCGTTTGTCTGGCTTATGTACAAGCGCATCATGCCGCTTTCGGCCGCGACGTCCGCCGCGCAAAACAAGCTTTCGGGCGTGCTGTCCGACGCGGTCACGAACATCCTGGCCGTCAAGACCTGCGGGCGCGAGGACTTTGAGCGCGACCTGTTCGATGCCGCCGACCGCGCCGCGCGCGATGCCGAGACGGTTTCGATGCACGCCATGATGCAGCGCAACTTTACGACCTCGGGCCTTATCGTCATTACCATGGCCGTGGTGAGTGTGTTCGTCGCGGGCGGCAACGCGTGGTTTGGCATCTCTGCCGGCGCGCTCGTCATGATCTTTACCTATACGTACAACCTCACCATGCGTCTGAACTACGTGAGCTCCATGATGCAGCGCATCAATCGCGCGCTGGGCGATGCGGCCGAGATGACGCGCGTGCTGGACGAGCCGCGTCTGGTGGCAGACGACGAGAACGCCCCCGAGCTCAAGGTGCGCGAGGGCGCGATTGATTTTGAGCACCTGAGCTTTGCATACCGTGATGCCGCGGCGGGCGAGAGCGTGTTCGACGACCTGACGCTCCATGTGGCGGCGGGCCAGCGCGTGGGTCTGGTGGGCAAATCGGGCTCGGGCAAGACGACGCTCACCAAGCTGCTGTTGCGCTTGGACGACGTACAGGGCGGCCGCGTGCTCGTGGACGGCCAGGACGTCTCGCGCTGCACGCAGCAGAGCCTGCGCCGCCAGGTTGCCTACGTGCCGCAGGAGGCGCTGCTGTTCCACCGCTCCATTCGCGAGAATATCGCCTACGGCCGCCCCGATGCCACCGACGAGCAGATCCGCGAGGCCGCGCGCCTGGCCAACGCGACTGAGTTTATCGATCGCCTGCCCCATGGCTTTGACACCATGGTTGGCGAGCGCGGCGTTAAGCTTTCGGGCGGCCAACGCCAGCGCGTTGCCATCGCTCGCGCTATTCTGACCGACGCGCCGATTCTGGTGCTCGACGAGGCGACCTCTGCCCTGGACAGTGAGTCCGAGGCGCTGGTGCAGGAGGCGCTCGAGAACCTGATGCGCGGGCGCACCTCCATTGTGGTGGCGCATCGCCTGTCCACCGTGGCGGCACTCGACCGCATCGTAGTGCTGGCAGACGGCGAGATTGTCGAGGACGGCACGCATGCGCAGCTCGTCGAGGCGGGCGGCGAGTACGCAAGCCTGTGGGGCCGCCAGACCGGCGCATTTTTGGAGGCTTAAGGCCCCCGTACGTGGGACAATCGTTTCCGAGAAGTTTTGTTTCTGCCGAGCCGAGGAGTCGTTATGCCACGCGAGACCAATGCCGCCAAACGCGAACGCGCCATCGAGGTGTGCGAGCGCCTTAACCGTCGCTATGGCCCGGTCGAGTGCTTCTTGGACCACGAGAATCCCTTTAGGCTGCTCATCGCGGTACTGCTCTCGGCTCAGACGACCGACGCGCAGGTCAACAAGGTGACGCCGCAGCTGTTTGCCCAGTGGCCCACGCCCGAGGCCATGGCAGGGGCGAGCGTGGCCGATGTGGCGGACACCATTAAGTCGCTCGGCTTTTATAAGAGTAAGGCCAAGCATGCCGTGGAGGCCGCGCAGATGATCGTTGCCGACTACGGCGGCGAGGTACCGGCCGACATGAAGGAGCTTGTAAAGCTGCCGGGCGTGGGACGCAAGACGGCGAACATCGTGCTCAACGTGGGATTTGGCATCGTTGAGGGCATCGCGGTGGATACGCACGTCAACCGCATCGCGCACCGCCTGATGCTGAGTCCCAAGACGCACGCCAAAGAGCCGCTCAAGACCGAGCAGGATCTGCTCAAGATTTTGCCGCACGAGTATTGGGAGTCGGTCAATCACCAGTGGATCACCTTTGGCCGCGAGATTTGCGATGCCCGTAAGCCCAAGTGCGACGAGTGCCCGCTGGCGGATTTGTGCCCCAGCGTGCGCGTAACGGGATAGGGCCCGGCGCGTTTTGCCGGCGTCCGAAGGCTTTGGCCAATGTTGCGCAACACATTTGGGCTGCGAAGGCTCAATATGATGGCGACAGATGCCGTTTGTTGTGAGGGGATGCCCGAGTATGTTTTGCACCAAGTGTGGCTCTGAGATGCCCGACGGAACCGATTTTTGCACGAACTGCGGGGCGCGCATGGGCGCCACTTCTCCGGCGGCCGCGCCCGCCGAGCCCGCGCCGATGCCGGCGGTAGGAATGCCTCCCGTGCAGAAGAGGTCGCATAAGCGAGCGGTGATTATCGGCATATGTGTAGCGGGCGTGCTGGTGGCCGGTGGCGCTGCGCTGGCGCTGACCGGCGTGTTGGGACCGCTTGGGCAGGGTGGCTCATCGCAGATTACGGTGCTTGGGTCCGACGAGGGTTCGGCCGAGCACAAGGACAAGGGAAGCGCCAAGGAGAAGCCTGCCGAAGGGCAAGAAGAGCCGGAAGAGCCCGAGCAGACGGGCAGCAGCGTAAAGGTCGACCTCAATGACCAGGCAACCTATGCCGCCGCGAACCTGTTCCTATCGAACTTTACGGAGGAGCACTTCGATCGGGACTGGTATCAGACGGGCGGCTTCGATTCGACTGACGGACTTTCTGATGACGAGAAATACAAGCTGGTTAAGTTTATCTGGTGCCATTTTATTGACAACGCGCCGTATCGAATCGAGAAAGGCGACTATGACAACGGTCACTATCAGCGCATGGCGACCGATGTGATCAATAGGGAACTCAATCGCCTGACGGGTCTGACGCTCTCGGATGCTGACATGACCTTTGATAAAGGGTCGGGTGGGCAGATGCTTGCCGATTCGGCCGAAGCGCATGACGGGTACTTGTATCTGAAGCAGGAATACGGCCAGGGAAATTACAACCCATCGTGTGCCATCGTTACGGGCGCGACTGACCTTGGCGACAACATCTACGAGCTCACCTATGAGGTTTACAGTGCTGGCGGTGCGCTACTTCCTTCCGACATCCCCGAGAGCACTTACGGCCTGCCAAAGGACCAGTTCATTGCCGCAATTCAAGCGGACGCATCCATGGGCCGTACTGAGACTTGCACGGTCCGCGTCGCGCAGGGTGACGGCGCTCCGACCTTCACACTGCTTAAAATGGGCGTCTACGACTAGGCTCGGCGTATAGCTCACTCTGATAGCGCCAGGCGGCTCGTCCGTCTGGCGTTTTTGTTGCGGGGCTGGGCGTACGCTTGAGCTGGAGTCCTCTCCATGCGCTACCATGACAGGCAATGAAATCCGCCGCATACCCGCCGAGCTTGCCCCGGCGGGCTTTTGGCGTTGCAATGCCGGAGGAACAGCATGCTCATTCACCGTATAGCCGCGCAGCTCTACACTGCCGAGGCCTTGCAGGCCGTCGAGGCCGGGCTCGATGCTGGCGAGGACGTGACGCTGGCTGTGTCGCAGTCGGGCCGCACGCTTATGGCGGCCGCCCAGTTTGCGCGCCGTCCGCGCCCGACGGTCTATATCGTGAGCGGCGAGGATGCGGCCGATCGCGCCGCGCGTAGCCTTGCCGCCTACGTGGGCCTGGCGCACGTGTGTCGTTTTCCTGAGCGCAAGGACTATCCGTGGCGCGAGCAGGCGCCGGACGACGCCGTGGTGGCGCAGCGCTGCGAGGCTCTGGGGCGCATCGTGCGCGGGGACAACTGCATCATGGTCGCCTCGGCTCGCGCGCTGCTGCGCTGCGTGCCGCCGGTCGAGAGCCGCTACTGGGAGTCCACTACTTTTGCGGTGGGCGAGGAGATTCCCTTTGACGAGGTGCCGCAGCGCTTGGTGGGCATGGGCTACACCAATGCCGGCGCCGCCGATGCGCCCGGCTTGTTTCGCGTTCACGGCGACACCGTCGAGGTGTTCCCCGCACAGGAAAAGGCACCCGTGCGCATCGAGTTCTTCGGCGACGAGATTGACCGCATCCGCCGCATGGTGAGCTCCACGGGGCAGACCATCGGCAACGAGGACAGCATCGAAATCTTTCCCTGCCGCGAACTGGCACTCACCGACGAGGCCGTCCACAACATGCATGTGGCGCTCTATCGCGCCAGCCAGGATGACAGCAAACTGGCGGCGCTGCTCGAGATGGTGGATGCGCGCATCGTCACGCCCGAGCTCGACCGCTTTTTGCCGGTGATGTACGGCCAGACCGTAAGCCCGTTGGCGCACGTGAGCGGTAAGGCGCTCGTGGTTCTGTCCGAGCCGCGCTCGCTGTTCGACGACTGCCTGCGCGCCCACGAGGATATCGAGGCGCGTGCCGGCGAGGCAGGGATTGACCGCCTGGATGGTCTGTACGTGCGCGCTCAACAGCTCGATTTTGGTGCCCAGCAGCGCTTGAACTACGTGAGCCTGATCCGTGCCGGCGGCGCGGTGACGGCGGAGCTCAAGATTGAGCAGCCGGCCATTGCGGGCTCGGACAATCGCTTTATGACGCGCATTCAGGAAGTCGTGGGCAAGCGCTACGCCTGCGTGTTTGCCATCCCCGACCGCGGTGCGCGCGAGTCGATGGAGCTCACCTTTGGCGACGAGGGCATTACCTTTGAGGAATCGCTGACCGCGGCGCCCGAAAATGTCGGCGCTATCGGCGACCGCGTGCGCGTGGCGGCGGCAGATTCTGCCGATCGTGCTGCCCGTCAGGATGCTCATGCTGCAATTCGCGAGCGTAAGGCTGACGCGCTCAACGCCCGCTCGCTCGAGGCGGGCGCGGCCCAGGCTGCCGCCGGTGCTGCCGTGCCCACTATCTCGCGCGGACGCGTGACCTTTGTCGATGCCGCCCTGCCGCAGGGCGTGGTGGTGCCCGATGCCAACCTGGCCGTGTTCTCGATCGCCGACCTCAACGCCCGTATGGATGCCAACCGCGCGCGCAGCCGCCGCAAGGTGGACATTACGCAGATCACGTTTCCGTTTAAGCCGGGCGACTACGTGGTGCACGCCACTCACGGCATCGCGCTCTTTAGCGAGATCGCGCGCCAGGAAGTGGGCGGCAAGGAGCGCGACTACTTTTTGCTGGAATATGCCGACGGCGACAAGCTCTACGTGCCGCTCGAGCAGGTCGACCGCATCACGCGCTATGTTGGCCCCGACGGCGACAAGCCGCGCCTGACCAGGCTCAACACCGCCGACTGGACGCGTGCCACCAACAAGGCGCGCAAGAATGCCAAAAAGCTGGCGTTTGACCTGGTCGACCTGTATACACGCCGCTCGTCGATTACCGGTATCGCCTGTCCGCCCGATACGCCCGAGCAGATCGAGATGGAGGAGAGCTTCCCCTACGACGAGACACGCGACCAGCTGGAGGCTATCGCCGACATCAAGGCCGACATGGAGGCGCCCAAGCCCATGGACCGCCTGCTGTGCGGCGACGTGGGTTTCGGCAAGACCGAGGTCGCCCTGCGCGCGGCGTTTAAGTGCGTAGACTCCGGCCGCCAAGTCATGGTGCTCTGTCCCACGACCATTCTGGCCCAACAGCACTACGAGACGTTTTTTGAGCGCTTTGCCCCGTTTGGCCTGGAGGTCGAGGTGCTCAGCCGCTTCCGCACCCCGGCGCAGCAAAAGCGCGCGCTCAAGGCGTTTGCCGAGGGCACGATCGATGTGCTTATCGGCACGCACCGTCTGCTTTCGGCCGATGTGAACCCCAAGAACCTGGGCCTGGTGATCATCGACGAGGAGCAGCGCTTTGGCGTGCAGCACAAGGAGCAGCTCAAGAACCTGCGCGAGCAGATTGACGTGCTCACGCTTTCGGCAACGCCGATTCCGCGAACCATGCAGATGGCCACGAGCGGCGTGCGCGATATGAGCCTGATCACCACGCCGCCGACCGGGCGCCGCCCCGTAATCGTGCACGTGGGGGAGTACGACCCCGACGTGGTGAGTGCGGCGATTCGCCTGGAGGTGGGCCGCGGCGGTCAGGTGTATTACGTGTCCAACCGCGTCAAGACCATCGACGATGCCGTGGCGCGCGTGCACGAGGCCGCGCCCGAGGCGCGCGTGGGCGTGGCGCACGGCAAGATGAGCCCGCGCGAGGTCGAGGACGTGATGATCGAGTTCGCGACCAAGAAAATTGACGTGCTTATCGCCACGACCATCGTGGAGAGCGGCATCGACAACGCAACGGCCAACACGCTCATCATCGAGGACTCGCAGCGCCTGGGTCTGGCGCAGCTCTACCAGCTCAAGGGCCGTGTGGGCCGTTCTGCCACGCAGGCCTACGCGTACTTTATGTTCCCGGGCGAGTTGCCGCTCACCGAGGAGGCAACGGCGCGCCTGACCGCGCTTTCCGAGTTCCAGGACCTGGGCAGCGGCATGCGCATCGCCATGCGTGACCTGGAGATCCGTGGTGCCGGCTCGCTCATGGGCGCCGAGCAGCACGGCAACCTGTCGAGTGTGGGCTTTGACCTGTTTACGCAGATGCTGGGACAGGCCGTGGCCGAGGCGCGCGGCGACGACGATGCCGGCGTGGAGGCGGCGAGCGTGGGCATTAACCTGCCGGCCGACTACTTCTTGTCCGAGGAGTACCTGCCGGCGGTGGACCAGCGCGTGCTCGTGTACCGCAAGCTCGCTGCGGCTGAGGACCTGGAGAGTATCGACGAGGTGCAGGAGGAGACCGAGGCCGCGCATGGCGAACTGCCGTTGGCGGGACTCAACCTGTTCAACCGCGCGCGCATCCGTATTCGCGGCGAGCGCCTGGGGCTCGAGAGCGTCACGCTCAGCGGCGGACGCATCACGTTTTTGGGCGTCGAAGTGCCCAAGAAGGTGGCCTTTGAGCTTAAGACTCGCTACGGTGCGGTGAACTTCCCCAAGAGCCGCAAGCTATCGGTGCCTTACAAGGCGGGCGCCGGCGCGGGCAGCGGCCTGGGCCGCGGCCTCGACGCCAACGACGGCACCGGCCCCGTGGCCGCGGCGCTCATGCTGCTGCAGCAGTTGGGTGCCAGCGACGACGACTAACGGGTCGACGCTGCAAACGCCCCATTTGGGCAATCTGACCCTCACTCGTCGGTCGCGTACGCAAGTACGCTTCCCTCCTCCTTCGGGCCACCTTGCCACAAATGGAACGTTTTCGCTTACTTATGCTCAACCTGTAAGGGTATTTACGGGACAAAGCCATCTTCGTCTCACCCACATTGCAGGTTGACTGCCCTTCGCCCGACCGAAAGGAAAGCATGTTCGGATACATCTACAAGAAAGATGTCGCCATTATCGCGGTTGTCCTGTGCCTTTGTCTGGGCGTGGGCAGCTTCTTCGATTACCAGATCTCGAGCGCGCTGTTCAACATCGGCAGCATGTACGGCCGCTTTATCGAGGCCGCCGGCGAGCTGCCGTTCGAGCTGACGGCAAGCGTCGCAGGCGTCATGCTCGTGCGCGCGGTGCGTCCCGACTCCAGGGGGAGCAAATGGCTCGCCGTGCTCGGCATCCTCGTCAATGTTGGCTTGGCCGGCTATGAGATCGTTTCGTCTCTGAAGGTTGGCGGCAAACTCATCGCGGTTCAGTTGGTGCTGACGTTTGTGCTGGTCATCGTTGCCAACCTTATCGTCTATCGCCTTACGCGCACGACCGAGCCCGACGAGCTCACGCGCTGGGCGTTGATGGTACTTGCCGTGTGGGTCGTTCAGGCCATTATCCTCAACGTGATCGTCAAGCCGCTGTGGTCGCGTCCGCGCATGCGCGTGATCGAGGTGACGCAGGGGCTCGAGTTTCAGCCGTGGTGGGTGATCGGCAATCCCGACAAGTGGACTTATATCGCCGCCGGCGTGATCAAGGACGGCTTCAAGTCGTTTGCGAGCGGACACACGGCGCATGCGGCGATCGGCCTTATGCTTGCCGGGCTTCCCGCGGCGGCCTTTAAGGAAAAGCCGTCGCGACGCCGCGTGGTCTTTTGGGTCGCGGCTGTGGTTGCGGCGCTCGTCGCCTTTGGTCGTATCGTGATCGGAGCGCACTTTTTGAGTGACGTGAGCTGCGGTTTTGCCCTGGTACTGGCACTTGAGTGCCTTGCCGCGCGCGTTGCCTATCCCAACGGCGTACAATAGCCCCGTTTGAATCATCTGGCCGATACCCGGTAAGAGAGGATTGCCATGCTCGCGTTTAACAACGACTATTCCCACGGTGCACATCCGGCAGTGCTGCAGGCGCTCGTCGACACCAATATGGAGCCGCAGCCCGGCTACGGTACCGATGCACACACCGAGCGTGCCAAGCAGCTTATCCGCGAGGCCTGTCAGGCCCCCGATGCCGACGTGTTCTTTCTGGTGGGCGGCACGCAGGCCAACGCGACGGTGATCGACATGCTGCTTGCGCCCTACGAGGGCGTCGTTGCTGCCGAGACTGGTCACGTCGCCTGTCACGAGGCGGGCGCTATCGAGTTTGGCGGCCACAAGGTGCTCACCATCCCCGGCTACGAGGGCAAGATGCACGCCGAGGACCTCGAGAACTATATCCAGGTGTTCTACGAAAACGAGAGCTACGAGCACACGGTGTTCCCGGGCGCCGTGTACGTGAGCCTGTCGACCGAGTACGGCACGCTGTATTCCAAGGCCGAGCTCGCGGCGATTCATGCGGTGTGCCAGAAGCGCGAGATTCCGCTGTTTGTGGACGGTGCTCGTCTGGCCTATGCGCTGGCGTCCGATGAGTGCGACATTACCCTGCCCGAGCTGGCGCAGCTGTGCGACGTGTTCTACATCGGCGGCACCAAGTGCGGCGCCCTGTGCGGCGAGGCCGTGGTGTTTTGCGGCATGCACGCTCCGGCGCATCCCATTCCGCGCATTAAGCAGCACGGTGCGTTGCTGGCCAAGGGTCGCCTGACGGGCGTGCAGTTTGAGGCGCTCTTTACCGATGGCCTATATTTTGAGATCGGCCGTCAGGCGATTGAGACGGCTCAGGCGCTGCGCCGTGTGCTGCACGAGCGCGGCTACCAGTTCTTCTTGGAGACGCCCACGAACCAGCAGTTTGTGATTCTGCCCAACGAGGACATGGCCCACATTCGCGAGCATGCCTCGATCGAGTATTGGGAAAAGTACGATGAGACCCACACGGTGGTGCGCTTTTGCACCAGCTGGGCCACGACGCAGGAGGACATTGACGCGTTGGCGGCTGTCCTGTAGCTTGATGCAATGACGAGGGCCGCCTTGCGCTTGGGTTTGGCGCAGGGCGGTCTTTGCTTTTGAGGGGGAGGGGCTGTATGCCCGAGAAATCCGAGATGTCCGAGCCGACGATTCGCCTGGCGACGCCCGATGACGCGTCGGCGTTGCTTGCCATCTATGAGCCATATGTGCGCCAGACGGCGATTACCTGTGAATACGAGGTGCCGAGCGTTGAGGAGTTCGCCGGGCGCATCGAGCGTACGCTCAAGCGCTATCCGTATCTGGTGATGGAGCTGGACGGGCGTCCGGTAGGCTATGCCTATGCGAGTCCGCTCAACAGCCGCGAGGCATACGACTGGTCGGTCGAGACGTCGATCTACCTGGCACGCGATGTGCGCCATGGCGGGCTGGGTCGCAAGCTGCACGACGCGCTCAAGCAGTGTCTGATCGCGATGGGCATCACCAACATGTGCGCGCTCATCGCCGTGCCGCACGATAAGGACGACGAGTATCTGACGCACAACAGCCAGGATTTCCATGCCCATATGGGATATCGCCTGGTGGGCGCCTTTGACCGCTGCGCCCAAAAGTTCGGCCGCTGGTACGACATGTGCTGGATGGAGCTGGTCCTAGCCGAGCGCACGCCCAACCAACCCAAGCCAACCTGGTTCCCCGACCTCCTCGCCTAAAACCACCACGAAGGTGCCTGTCCCCTTTGTGGTGGTTTTGGTGTGAGTTAGCCGATGGGTTCGGTGTATTTGGCGCGGTCGGTGCGCTGGATACGCTTGGAGATATGGAGCGGGCGGCCGTCGGTGTCGTAGACGTAGTCGGTGATTAGGATTAGCGCCTGCCCGCGCTCGACGTTGAGCAAAAACGCCTCGTTTTGCGAGGCATAGCACACCTCAAAGGTCTTATGTCCCTGTGCTGGCGCGCGATGGAATTCTTGGCGCAGCGTCGCGTAGAGCGAACCGTTGATATCGCGGTCGATGAGCGACTCGAAGCTTGGCGGCAGGTAGGTGGTCTCCAGGCACAGCGGCGCATCGTCCAGATAACGCAGGCGGACAAGTTTGACGAGCTTGCTGCCCACGGCGGCATCAAAGAACTTAGCTATGCTGCCGCCCGCCTTGGTAAAGCCCGAGTCCACCGTGCGCGTGGTGGGCTTCATGCCCTGGCCTTCGACCTGCTTGGTATAGCTCGAAAACACCAGGTTGTTTTCGTGGAGCGCGGGCGTGTCGGCCACAAAGGCGCCGCGCCCGCGCTCGGTGCGCACCAGGCCCTCATCAACGAGTACCTTAAGGGCGTGGCGCACGGTGCTGCGCGACAGACCCGATTCGTCCATGAGTTCCATCTCGGACGGTAGCTTGTCCTCGCGCGCGTAGGTGCCGGAGGCGATGCGGTCACGCAGCATGCCCGCCAAGCGCTCGTATTGGCTTAGTTTCTTTTTAGATGAGACGCTCATATTGCCAACCTATATCTAACTTGTATGCCTAACTAAGCAAGCATGTATTCAATACAAGAACAAAACTGCTGGTAACGAACAATCGAAAACTTTACCAGCAAAATTTCTAAGACAAATATAGCATACAACTAGTCGACATAACCAAAACGTGTATGTAACTTGTATGCCATCGAGAGCATCAAACGAGAAGAAAGGCTGATGCACGATGACTACTCAGGAACAGGTTAAGGACGTCGTCTCCCAGGTTTTGGCTGACAAGGCAGACAAGGGCGGCATCAAGCGCGTCGTGTGGATTGGCGCCGGCGGATCCAACGGCGGCAACTATCCTGCCCAGTACTTTATGGAGCACGAGGCCACGCAGGTCGTGAGCTCCAGTTACACCAGCAACGAGTTCGTGCATGCCACCCCGGCCTACGTCAACGAGAACACCCTGGCCGTCGTCGTGTCCATGCGCGGCACCAAGGAGACCATCGTCGCCGCCCAGGTCGCCAAGGACCACGGCGCCAGCACCATCGCCATCTATGTTGACGAGTCCGGCCTCACCGAGGTCTGCGACTACAAGATCCAGTATGACAGCCTGGCCGTTGACGAGTCCTGCATGGGCCGTACCAACTCCGCCGTCGTGACCATGATCGCCATGGAGCTCACGCAGCAGACCGAGGGCTATGCCGAGTACGAGACCGCTATGGCCGCTTTCGACCTGGTCGACCCCATCTATCGCAAGGCCGTCGAGTACACCCGTCCGCTCGCTGCCAAGTGGGCCGAGCAGAACGCCGACAAGCCCTGCATCAACGTCATGGCTCAGGGCCCGCTCTTTGGTGCCGCCTACGTCTTTAGCATCTGCAATGTGCAGGAGATGCTGCAGATCGACTCCTGCACCATCAACACCTGCGACTTCTTCCACGGCCCCTTCGAGATCCTGGACAAGCGCACCTCGCTGTTCCAGCTCATCAGCGTCGGCCGCAGCCGCTGCAACGACGAGCGCGGCATCCGTTTCGTCAACCAGTACGGTGGCGATCGCGTCTATCAGCTCGACGCCAAGGAGCTTGGCCTCAACGACATCAAGGACAGCGTGAGCGAATACTTCAACCACCTGATCTTTGCCCCGATCCTCAACAACGTCTACATGCGTGCGCTCTCCGCCGTCACCCACAAGGATTACATGACGCGCCGTTACATGTGGAAGCTGGATTACTAAGGGATAGAGCGGCCTAACAGCCCAATACCCCTCATGAGTTGCGGTGGAATAGTTCCTGTTTGGGAGCGTGAAGCCTCTGTTTGAGAACTATTTCACCGCAACTGCTAGAGCGGCACTTGGGGACGTTCCCTTTCTGCCGGCACCTGCGACACTCCTTGTTTCAAGAGATTTCCCGTTCGCCGATTTGTGCCTTGAAAAATGTATATAACGACTATAACGTAGCATGAAACATATTGGAAACAGAACCAAGGAGGCTGCGTTGAAGAGAAGCAATATGGGCTATGCGTTGGTGCTGATCGCCGCCCTCATGTGGGGAACCATCGGCATCTTTGTTAACGGAATATCCGCCCTGGGCGTTTCGTCTCAGAGCATGGCGGCCTTTCGCCTGTTGTCGGGTGCCGTCTTGATGGCTCCGGTTTTGGTATTCATGGGTTGCCAGGGAGGTGCTCGTGAGGGAAAAGCCTCGGGTCCCATGGCGCTGTTCAAGGCAAGTCCTAAAGAGCTCGTCCCCTGCGCACTTGTCGGTATCGTCGGTTTGGCCGTCGCCAACACCTGCTATTACGAGTGCATGGGCGAGGTGGGCATGTCCACGGCCTCGGTGCTGCTCTATACCTCGCCGGTGTTTGGCGTCATGCTCGGCCGCGTGCTTTATCGCGAGGGCGTGACCCCCAACAAGCTCGTCGCCATCATCTTTAACATTGTGGGTTGCGTGCTCGCGGTGACGAGCGGGGACCTGTCCGGTTTCCATTTCTCGACTTGGGGCGTCGCGTCGGGTGTGATCGCCGGACTTTGCGGTGCGTTGCTGGCTGTGTTTAGCCGCATGGCCACCAAGACGCTGCATCCGCTGGCGGTGACGTTTTGGGGCTTTGTCTTTGGCGGATGCTTTATGGCTGTGCTTTCTGCTCCGTGGTCCGATGTAGCCGCGGCAATGTCCCCGCAGCTCATTCTGCTGTTCGCGGGCTTTGGCTTTATTCCGACGGCTCTTGCGTACATCTTCTATATGCAGGGCCTCTCTATGGACCTCGAGACGTCGAAGGTGCCGGTCGTGGCTTCGTTCGAAACCGTGGCGACCGTTCTGGTCGGTATTGGCATCTATGCCGAGTCCGCCGGCGCAATCAAGGTCCTGGGCATTGTGCTGGTGCTCGCGTCCATCCTGATCATGAACACCGACTTCTCCAAGCTGCGCAACAGTGTGTTTGTCGGCCATGTCATTGAGAGCATGACCTTTAAGCCCAACGCGTGGTGGACGGAGAAATCGCAGGACATGGATCTGTTCCGCGAGCGCACAGGCATCACGCTGGAGCCCACCGTGCAGGAAAGCCCCTGGTACTTCGTGCGATAGGGGGTTGCGCTCGGTGTCCGACCTGGGGTTATCCAGCCAGCGTCGGCCTACCCAGCCCCAACGTTTCAAGTACGTTAAACCCGTCAACGGTCGATTTTCACCCGCGAACGGTCTTTATACTAATTAGCAATATAAGCAACGTATAAGACGTTATAATGACCATAACGAAAAGGAGGAGGCAAGATGAATCAGATCATTCTCGCATCTCATGGCGGCCTGGCCGCAGGCGCCAAAGACACGCTCGAGATGGTTCTCGGCGACGTGTCGAACGTCCACGTCGTGTCGCTTGCTCGTGACGACAAGGAGCCCATCACCAATAAGGTTGAGGCTATGATCGCCACGTTCAACGCGGACGACACCGTCTATGTGTTGACCGATATGCTCGGCAGCTCGGTCAACAACAACATGGTCGAGCTTTCCAAGAACGGCACGAAGTTCACGGTTGTCAGCGGTTTCAACATCCCGTTGGCGCTCACGCTTGCTATGAGCCCCGCCCCCGTCAAGGGCGCCGAGCTCGCGGCCCTCATCAATGAGGCCCGCACCGGTCTGACCAACCCCAACGCACCGGTCGAGGCCGCCGCGGCTCCCGCCAAGAAGGCCAAGGCGTCCCGTCACAGCTCCGGTCCCGCCAAGATCGTCCTCGCACGTCTTGACTACCGTTTGCTGCACGGCCAGGTCGTCTTTACCTGGACCACCAAGGTTCAGGCCGAGCGCATCATCGTCGTCGACAACGCTGCCGCCAACGATGACATCAAGAAGGGCGCTCTTAAGCTGGCCAAGCCCCAGGGCGTGCGCCTGAACGTCTTCACCGTCGAGCGTGCCCTCGCCAAGATGGACAAGCTCAACACCCTCGGTGAGCGTGTCATGTTCGTCTTTGGCAACACGGCCGAGATGCTGCAGTTCTGCCAGGGCTACAAGCTCGACGCCATCAACCTGGGCGCCACCGCCAACCACGACGGTGCCGATCAGATTGGCGGCAAGGACAGCTCCGTCTTCCTCGACGCCACCCAGAAGGCCGACGTCAACCAGCTGCTCGACATGGGCATCAAGCTCTATGTCCAGCAGACCCCTACGTATCAGAGCGTCGACATCGACGCCAAGCTGTAATCAACCAGGCTTTTGCCTGACTGAAAGGAGAAGGGTATGAATACGTTCATCAGTGCGGTGCTCGTCGGCCTCGTCGGCGTGTTCTGCATGTGGGACTCCCGCCTGCTCGGTCGTCTTAACTTCGAGCAGCCCCTCGTTGGCGCTACGCTCGTCGGTCTGCTGCTGGGCGATGTGCCCACCGGCCTTGCCGTCGGTGCCGCCGTCGAGCTCGTGTCCATGGGTCTGGTGCAGGTCGGCGCCGCCGTTCCGCCCGATATGGTCCTGGGCGGCATCGTGGCCGCTGCCTTTGCGTGCCTGACCGATGCTTCCGCCGAGACCGGCATGACGATCGCCATCCCGGTCGCCGTCCTGGGTCAGCTCCTCGGCATCGTGTTCCGTTCCATCATCGCCGCCCTCACCCATGTGGCAGATAGCGCGATCGATAACGGAAAGTTCAAGACCGCTTACCGTATGCACATCTGCGCCGGCTCCGGTCTGTACGCCGTCATGTACTTCCTGCCGATCTTCCTCGCCGTCTTTGTTGGCACCGACCTGGTTCAGGCCATCGTCAACATGGTTCCCGAGTGGCTGTCCACTGGTCTTAACGTTTCGACCAAGATCATGACCGCCTACGGCTTGGCCCTGCTGCTCACCATGATGATCAAGAAGGGTATGACTCCGTTCCTGTTCATCGGTTTCCTGCTCGCCGCTTACCTCAACCTGTCCGTCATCGCGGTCGCTCTGATCGGTGTGTGCCTGGCTGTCGTCTTCATGGGCTTCAAGTTCAACGGTTCCCATGCAGCCGCCGGTGTCGATTCCGACTACGATCCGCTCGAAGACGACGAAGACTAAGGAGGAACACACTATGGCAACCGCAACCAAGGACGTGTCCCTGAACAAGAAGGTCAGCCAGTTCTTCTGGCGCTCCTGGGCCATCCAGGCCTCTTGGAACTACGAGCGTCAGATGAACATGGGCTTCCTCTACGGCATGGTTCCCACGCTCGATCGCCTCTATCCGGATGAGTCCGATCCCAAGCAGCTCGCTGCTAAGAAAGAGGCTTACCACCGTCACATGGCGTTCTACAACTGCACCCCGCAGACGAGCGCTTTCATCCTGGGCCTCGCCGCCTCCATGGAGGAGGAGTACGCCAAGGATCCCGAGAACTTCGATCCCGATTCGATCAACGCGGTCAAGACCTCCCTTATGGGTCCGCTTTCCGGCATCGGTGACTCCTTCTTCCAGGGCACCATCCGCGTTATCGCCTTTGGCCTGGGCGTTCAGCTGGCTCAGCAGGGCTCCATCATGGGCCCGATCCTGGCCATGCTCATTTCCATCGTGCCCTCCGTGCTGATCACTTGGTTCGCAGCCAAGATGGGCTATCAGGGCGGTCACGAGTACCTGAGCAAGCTTCAGGGCGGCGACCTCATGGAGAAGCTCATGTATGTCTGCGGCATCGTGGGTCTTATGTCCGTGGGCGGCATGATCGCTACGCTGATCGGCGCCACCACCCCGCTGCAGTTCGCTGAGGGCACCGTCGTTATCCAGGACATCCTGGACGGCATGATGCCTCAGATGATCTCCCTCGGCCTCACCGGCCTTATGTACTGGCTCATCAAGAAGAACGTCAACACCGGTTGGCTTCTCGTGATCGCCATCGTGGGCGGCATCGCCCTCTCCGCGGCCGGCATCCTGGCCTAGTCGCGACCAAGCGTCTAACCGCTTTCCCCGGGGAGCCTGCCTGGCATCCCATACCCCAGGCAGGCTTCCATCCCTATACGTGACAAAGGGCAGTCCCTTTGTCACATCCTCAACGGGCCGGCGACTCGGTCCAAATCACGGTAACCCTGCGTGCGCCCGGCAATGTGGCGCCGCAAAAATCGAAAGGAATGTGTCAGATGTACGAGATCGACCTTAACCTCCCTAAGCAGATCGTCGCTGACGTCCTGTCCAACCACGAGATCCACAGCGTCGCCTTCGTCGGCTGCGGTGCTTCCATGTCCGACCTGTACCCCGCCAAGTACTTCCTGGCCAACAACACGGACAAGCTGAACGTTCAGATCTTCACCGCTAACGAGTTCAACTACGACACGCCCTCCTGGGTCAACGAGCACACCTTCGTGATCACCTGCTCCCTCGGTGGCTCCACGCCCGAGACCGTCGAGGCCAACAAGACCGCCAAGAAGCACAACTGCCCGGTCGTCTCCCTCACCAACAAGGCTGGCTCCGCTCTGACCGTCGACGCCGACCACGTCATCGTCCACGGCTTCCACGCCAACTATGCTGCCAAGTGCGAGAAGCCCGGCTATGCTATCGCTCTTGCTCTCGAGATCCTTCAGCAGACCGAGGGCTATGACCACTACGAGGACATGATCACCGGCCTCACCAACATCTTCGATCTCTGCGAGAACGCCGCTCAGCACTGCAAGAAGCTCGCCAAGAAGTTCGCCGAGGACTTCAAGGACGACAAGATGATTTACTTCATGGCTTCCGGTGCCTCCGAGAAGATGGCTTATTCTCACGCCGCCTTCCTGTTCACCGAGATGCAGTGGATCGACGCCGCCGCCTACAACACCGGCGAGTACTTCCACGGCCCGTTCGAGGTTTCCACCGAGGGTAAGCCCTACGTCTTCTTCATGTCCGATGGCGCCACCCGTCCGATGGACGCCCGCGCCCTCACCTTCCTTGAGCGCATGGGCGCCAAGGTCGCTCTGATCGACTCCAAGGACTACGGCCTGGCTGACGCCGTGCCCGCGAGCGTCATCACCTACTTCAACCCGCTGCTGCACCTCGCCGTTATGCGTGAGTACGGCAACCAGATCGCCGAGGCCCGTCAGCACCCGCTGACCATGCGTCGCTACATGTGGAAGCTTTCCTACTAATCACAAGTAAGTAGACCTTACGGGTTGATTGAGAGGGGATGGGGTTTGCGCCCCGTCCCCTTTTTTGCTCTGGGGAGGGCGTGTTCGTCGTTCCATAAAACCCCAGATAAAACCTACCAAAATAAACCTGTCCCTTTTTGGCAGGTGGGGAGGAGATGCGTATGATCAAGGCAGTTCTGTTTGACATGGACGGCGTGCTGGTCGATACCGAGTGGTTCTACAACCGTCGCCGCGTCGCGTTTATGGAAGAGAAGGGGTTCCACTTTGACGAGATTCCCGATCTTTCGGGGTCTAACGAGCCCGCCATTTGGGAGGCGCTGGTGCCCGACGATATTGAGCTGCGCGAGCGTTTGCGCGTGGAGTACAAGCAGGTCTATAGCCCGGACCATCCCGTTCCGTATGCCGAGCTGCTCAACGAGCAGACGGAGCCGGTGATGCGCGAGCTGCACGAGCGTGGCGTGAAGTGCGCTATCGCGAGCTCGTCCTATCGCGAGCTCATCGACGAGCTGGTGGAGATTGCCGGCATCGCCGACGTGCTAGACTACACCATCAGCGGTCACGAGTGCAGTGCGTTTAAGCCCGATCCCGAGATCTACCTGCGTGCCATGGAGGCGTTGGGGGTGGAGCCTACCGAGTGCCTGGTTATCGAGGACTCGCCTTTGGGTATCGAGGCCGGCAAGCGCTCCGGCGCCCGCGTCCTGGCGCTGCGCCCGCACGAAGGCGTCAACCTGGACCAGTCCGCCGCCGACGTCGTCATCGACAACCTGACCGACATCCTACCTGCCATTTAGGGACAGGTTTATTTTGGCAGGTTTTATCTGGGCAAACGCCGAATTCGCCGTGAAGGGACCGCTCTCTTCACGGCGTTTTTCTTTTGAGCGGCCTCACGGTCCTTCTGATGGTTGTCGAGAGAGGGTGAATTGAAGCGCCCCCGTACGCTCCATGCTACAATCGCGGGCACGCCCCACAACTATATCTGCCTTCGAAAGGAGCCTACGTGGCGAACGCCATCGATCAGCTCACGGACCGCGCGCTCGTGCTCGGCCGCCTCACCATCGTCCGCCGCGCCATCACCGCCGTGGCGGTCACCATTTCCGCCGTTCTCCAGACATTCCTGATCCAGGCGTTCATTCGGCCCGCCGACCTGCTTCCGAGTGGTCTCACCGGCGTCGCGGTCCTGCTCGATCGCGTTACCTCGCTTGGCGGCGTTCACATCGACATCTCGCTCGGTATGCTTGCGCTCAACATCCCCGTGGCGCTCCTATGCTGGAGCGGCATTAGCAAGCGCTTCGTCATCTTCTCGATGATGCAGGTCGTGCTCTCGTCGCTGTTCCTCAACGTCTTTCACTTCGCCCCGTTTTTGGGCGACAAGATCATGCTCATCATTTTTGGCGGCGTGGTCTCGGGTCTGGGCGCTGCCATCGCGCTCAAGTCCGGCGCATCCACCGGCGGCACCGACTTTATCGCGCTGTGGGTCTCCAACCACACGGGCAAGACCATCTGGGGCGTCATCTTTGGTTTCAACTGCTTTATCCTGGCGATCTTTGGTTTTATGTTTGGCTGGGACAAGGCGGCGTACTCCATCGTGTTCCAGTTTATTTCGACCAAGACCATCGACAGCTTCTATCGTCGCTACGATCGCGTGACGCTGCAGATCACGACGCGCAAGGCGGACGAGGTCATGACCGCCTATGTTGACCATTTTCAGCATGGCATTAGCTGCGCCGAGGTCATTGGCGGATACAGCCGCGAGAAGATGTACCTGCTGCACGCCGTTGTATCGACCTATGAGAGCCAGGACATTATCAAGCTGGTGTGCGACATTGATCCCGGCGCCGTGATCAATGTGTTCCACACGCTCAACTTTGTGGGCGGCTGGTGGGGCGGTCATGTCGACGAGCCCATGCCCACGGCCGTTCCCGATCCCGACAAGCCCGCACGCATGGCCAGCAGGCAGGCGCGCCTCAGCGAGCAGGACAGCCTGCAGCAGGACGACGGCAGGTAGGGTATTGGCATTTTGCCGGCCTGGCGCAACCCTTCCGTATGAGCCCCTCGAAAGCCTCGCTGCTTTCGAGGGACTTTCGTTTTCCCAGATAAAACCTACCAAAATGAAGCTGTCGCTTTTTGGTAGGGAGGGTGTATCGTTTTATCATTATGAGGTAACATGAAACTAGACGTTATATACGTATTAGTTATTTCGATATTTCGATAAGAGTGATCAGATATGCCCGCGCCCAAAAATGCACCGCTTTACCAGCAGATTTACGACGAAATCAAGGATGCGATCGAGAAAGGTGTTTATGCGCCCAAGGAGCGTATTCCGTCCGAGCTTGAGCTGGCCGAGCAGTACGACGTGAGCCGCATTACGGTGCGCCGCGCCGTCGAGGAGCTGTGCTCCGATGGCTACCTGGTTAAGCAGCAGGGCCGTGGTACCTTTGTCTCCACGCCGCACATCAATCGTCAGTTCCACGCTTCGACGCTGCAGACGTTTACCGCGCTGTGTGCCAGCAACGGCATGAAGGCGGGCGCGCATGTGGTCGATCGCCAGATTGTGCCGGCACGTCAAAACGAGATGGAGTTCTTTGGCCTGCAAAAGGACGCGCTGCTGCTGCATATTAAGCGTGTGCGTACAGCCGACGGCGAGCCCATCTTTGAGGAGAACATCTTTGTGCCGTTTGACGCCTACCGTGAGCTGTTGACGGCCGATCTTGAGGACAAGTCGATTTTTGCCGAGGTCGAGCGTGTTGGCGGAACGCCGATTGTCTCGGTTGGCTACCGCACGGTCGAGGCCGTTCGTGCCAATACCGAGCAGGCGGCCGAGTTGGGCATTGCTCCGCACGATCCGCTGCTCAACCTGCGTGCCAGCTTTACCGGTCCCAATGGCGAGCCGGTTCTGATGGGTAAGCAGTACTACGTGGGATCGCGCTACGTTATGGTCATGTAAGTTACGCGGTTTTACCAAACCGCGTAACGGCTCGACGCTGCAAACGCCCCTAAGCGGCAATCTGACGTTCAATCGTCGGTCGCGTACCGAAGTACGCTTCCCTCCTCTTTCACGTCACCTTGCTCGCTTAGGGGCGTTTTCGCTGACTTATGCTCAACCAGCGACGTTTGCGCGCTTGTCAAGAGATTAGCCGTTGGGAAAGTGTCCAAAAATCCCACGCTCGTTCCTTTTGGATTGCGTTGCCCGTGGCCGACAGCCGGGCGACGCCGGTCCGCGTGGCGGCGTATAATCGGCGGCAGATGACTTGGACGTTAGGAAACCATGACCGATAGCATGCAGCAGATGGCGCTCGACACGCTCGGCGCCTATTTTGGCTACACCTCGTTTCGCCCGGGGCAGGACCGCATGGTCGATGCGATCCTTGCCGGTCGCGATGCGCTGGGCGTTATGCCCACAGGCGCCGGCAAGTCCATTTGCTACCAGGTGCCCGCGCTCATGCTGCCCGGCATCACCTTTGTGGTGAGTCCGCTGCTGTCGCTTATGGAGGACCAGACCCGTGCGTTGCTCGCGGCGGGTGCGCGACCCAGCTATCTCAACTCCAGCCTTACTCCGGCCCAGCAAAACACCGTGCTCAGGCGGGCGCGCGAGGGCCGCTACCAGCTTATGTACGTGGCGCCCGAGCGCCTGCTCGAGCCGCGCTTTTTAGCCTTCGCGCAGGAAGCTGCGGCCGAAGGCGGCATTGGCGTGCCGCTCGTGGCCATTGACGAGGCCCATTGCGTAAGCCAATGGGGCCAGGATTTCCGCCCCGCCTACCTTCAGATTCGCGAGTTCATCGATTCCCTGCCGCAGCGCCCCATCGTGGCGGCCTTTACCGCTACGGCGACCGAGCGCGTGCGCGCGGACATTCAGCAGATGCTCGGCCTGCAAAACCCTGCGACGGTGGTGACGGGCTTCGATCGCAAGAACCTCTACTTTGGCTGCGAGGAGATGGGCGACAAGGCCAAGGCCGCGTGGGTGCGCGACTATGTGATCGCGCATTCGGGCGAGAGCGGCATCGTGTATTGCTCGACCCGCAAGACGGTCGATGCGCTGGCAGGTGAGCTTGCCGAGGCGCTGGGTCCCAGCGGCATTCGCGTTGGCCGCTACCATGCCGGTATGGGCAACGACGCCCGTCGCCAAAACCAGCGCGCCTTTATCGACGACGATATTCAGGTGATGGTTGCCACCAATGCCTTTGGCATGGGTATCGACAAGCCCAACGTGCGCTACGTGATCCACAACAACGTGCCCGAGAGCATCGAGGCCTACTACCAGGAGGCGGGCCGCGCCGGCCGCGATGGCGACCCGGCCAGCTGCCACCTGCTGTGGAACGGCAACGATTTTCGCATGCGTCGCTTTTTGATCGACCGCGGCGATGCTGCCGACGAGGCGCTCGACGACGAGCAGCGTGCGTGGGCGCTTCAGAATCGATATCGTCTGCTCAGCCAGATGGAGGGCTACTGCAATACCACCGGCTGTCTGCGCGAATACATGCTGCGCTACTTTGGCGACGAGGCCGCAGCCGAGCATGCGACCGCAGCTGGTGCGGGTGGCGCCGCCACGGACGAGGCCGAGGGCTGCGGCAACTGCAGCAACTGCCTCACGCAGTTCGAGGTCGAGGACGTCACCGATATGGCCCGCGCCGCCGTGCGCTACGTCGCCACGCGCCCCATGCGCTTTGGCAAGTCGCTCATCGCCGACGTGCTCCACGGCGGCAACACCGAGCGCATTCGCCAGATGCATCTGGACGAGGACCGCGGCTACGGTGAGCTGTCGAGCGAATCGGTCGGGTGCATCAAGGACATCATCGGGCAGCTGTGCGGCCGCGGTTATTTGGCCACCTCGCAGGGGCAGTACCCGGTCGTGGGGCTGGGCCCGCGTGCTGGCGAGGTCGAGGACGAGGCGTTCGCCTTTACCGTTAAGCGTCGCGCGTCCAAGCGCAAGGCCTCGGCCCGCGCCCGCCGTGCGGTGGATCTGCTGCGCGAGGAGGCCGAGATGGATCAGCGCCCTCGCGTGGGCGACGATGCCGAGCTGTTCGAGCGCCTGCGCGCCCTGCGCAAGGAGATTTCGACCGAGCTGGAGATGGCGCCGTACATGGTCTTCTCCGACAGGGCCCTGCGCGGCCTGTGCCGCCTGCGCCCGCAGACGCGCGACGAGCTTATCCAGGTCAACGGCATTGGCGAGAAAAAGGCCGACGCCTTTGGCGAGCAGTTTATGGCGGCGATTGAAGAGTTTGAGTCCGAGCATGCGCGGGATGGAGCGTAACGATGGCATTCGACGATAAAACCGGCAGCTCAGATGTGTCCGCCGTGCCGCTGTACCAGCAGGTTATGGACGACCTGAAGGGTGAAATCGCCCGCGGCGTGTACCCTGCCGGCTCGCGCATCCCTGCCGAGATGGAGCTCGCGAAGTCCTACGGCGTGGGGCGCGTCACCGTGCGCCGTGCCATCGAGGAACTATCGCGCGCGGGGTATCTCAACCGTCAGCAGGGGAGGGGCACCTTTGTGTGTGCGCCCAAGCTCAAGCGCAAGATTCGCCAGAAGGGCGACGTCCAGAGCTTTACTGAGGGTTGCGCTGCCAACGACATGGTGCCGGGTGCGCGTCTGGTGTCGCGCACGGTGGTCGCGGCGACGCACGAGGATGCGGCGTTTTTTGACGTGGAGCCCGGCTGCGAGCTTATCGTGGTCGAGCGCGTACGCACGGCAGATGGCATCCCCGTCATGCTCGAGAACAACGCCTTTGTGCTCGCCGACCATCCCTACCTGCAGACGCTGGCCGCCGAGGACCTCACTGATAACTCAATCTTTGCGCTCGTTGCCGAGCATTCGGGCCGCGCGCCGCACAAGTCCGACCCCTGCACCGTGGAGATTGCGCTTGCCGATGCTCAGGCGGCCCCGCTGCTGGAGGTGCCGGTCGGCGAGCCGCTCTTTTATATGGAGGCGTACTTTACCGATGCCGGTGGGCGCCCTCTACTGCTCGGTCGCCAAAAGATTGTGGGCTCGCGCTACGTCTTCGACATCTAACATCCACAGATAGAACAACATAGAACAAATTTGCCGAGATGACTTCACGGGCGTTGTTACACGTGTTATAAATAGGACAACATAGAACGATAGCAGGTACGAGCTGCCGTCGCTCAAAGCCGCCCCACAAGGAGGAACATCAGGATGAACGCACATGATCTGGTTCAGGAAATCATCGAGCGCAAGGGCAAGATTGAGAACGTCTTTTGGATCGCCTGTGGCGGTTCGATGATCGACCTGATGCCGGCCAACGAGCTGCTCAAGCGCGAGGCCACCACGTTTACCTCGACGGTCTACACGGCACGCGAGTTTTGCCTGATGGCCCCCAAGAGCCTAGGGCCGAAGTCTCTCGTTATTGCATGCAGCCACAGCGGCAACACGCAGGAGGTCGTCGACGGCTGCGAGATGGCGTTGGCTGCCGGCGCCGAGGTCGTCGCCATGACCGACTGCGAGGGCTCCAAGATCGACAACGGCAAGTGGATCACCTGGGTCTACCCCTGGGGCGAGGGCGTGCCGCAGGCCGAGGTGCCGCAGGGTATCGGCGCTCTGATCGCCGCCGAGCTGCTCGACCAGCAGGAAGGCTACGAGGCACTCGCCGACATGTACGAGGGCCTCAAGCAGATGGATGCGCTGCTGCCCGCCGCCCGCGAGAAGGTCAACGCCGAGCTGGGCACCCGCTTTGCCGAGCTCTGCCAGCAGCACAAGTTCTTCTATATCCTGGGGTCCGGCCCCAACTTTAGCCAGACCTACGCCATGGCCATCTGCTCGCTCATGGAGATGCAGTGGCAGCACTGCTGCTACATCCACTCCGGCGAGTACTTCCACGGTCCCTTCGAGGCCACCGAGCCCGGCGTGTTCTACTTTGTGCAGCTTGGCGCGGGCGAGTGCCGCCCCATGGAGGAGCGCGCGCTTGCGTTCCTCAACACACACACCGACACGATCATGGTGCTCGACGCGCTTGAGTACGGCGTGGGCGAAGTGCCTTACAGCGTGCGTTCGTTCCTGGAGCCGATCTTCTTCTACGCGATGAGCTGCGAGCTGCGCGCCGCCCGCGGCAAGGTCTTCGACCACAGCCCCGAGGTTCGTCGCTACATGGGCATCGAGCAGTACTAAGTAACGAGAAAAGCATTCACCTTCGATTCGCAAGGGCACTGCGTGAGTCAAAAAAGCGGGCCGCACCGGGGTTTTCCGGCGCGGCCCGCTTGGTATCGCGCTTAGATTCGCGAGATTGCGGCAGCCAGCGGCCTACTTTGCGTCGTAGGCCTCGGCGTCCCACCAGTCGAGCTGGGCGATGTTGTCGCGGATGTGCTGGCAGCTCTTGTGGAAGCCCTCGAGCTCGTACTCGGACAGGTCCAGCGTGTAGACCTCCTCGACGCCCTTGGCACCGATCACGCACGGCAGGGAGGTGAAAATGCCCTCCTCGCCATACTGACCGGTCATAAGCGTAGAGGCCGAAAGCACGGCGTGCTCGTTGTGCAGCACGGCGGCGCAGACGCGCGCGGCGGAGTTGGCGACGGCGTACTCGGTGCACTGCTTGCCCTGGTAGGTCACATAGCCGCCCTTGCGCGCGAGCTCCTCGACCTCCATGTGGTCAAAGGCGTACTTGTCGGGGTTCTCGGCCTGGAGCTCGTTAAGGCTCTTGCCGGCGATGGTTGCTGCCTTAAAGGCGGCCAGCTGGCTAAAGCCGTGCTCGCCGATCATGTAGGCATCGATGGACTTGGGGCTCACGCCGACCTTCTTGGAGATCTCGGTGCGCAGGCGAGCGGAGTCCAGACCGCAGCCCGAGCCGATGATCTTCTTGGGATCGTAGCCGGTCAGGTGCCACAGCTCGGTGCACACGACGTCGCAGGGGTTGGAGATGCTCACAAAGATGCCGTCGAAGCCGGCGTCGACGATGCGCTTGGCAAAGGTGCGGGCGGCGTCGGTGGTAAAGAACAGCTCGCCGTCGCGGTTGCCGGCGGCCAGCGCGACCTTGCCGGCGGCGTTGACGATGACGTCGCAGCAGGCCAGCTCCTCGTAGTGGTCGTAGCAGTTGACGATCTTGGTGTTGTACGGGACAAACGAAAGGGAGTCGCGCAGGTCCTGGACCTCGGATGTCACCTTGGCCTCGTTGATATCGCACAGGTACAGCTCATCGGCAATGCCCTGCATGAGCAGGCTGTTGGCGACATGTGCTCCTACGTGGCCCTGACCGACCACACCGATCTTACGCGTCTGGTACATTATATGTATCCTTTCGGCCGAGTTTTTCGCGTCGAACCATTGTAGCGTCCTGTTGCCACTTTGCTAGGCTAAAGCGCCACAGATTTTTGGGACATGCCGTAATCTCTACTTTTGGAGTGATTTGGGCCGCCGACGGCATCGCGGGGCGATGTGCTCGCGCGGATGGGGCCGGTCGTTGTACCATAGCTGCAACTGACTCGTAAGGAGCATCCATGCCCATTCGCATCCCCGACGCCCTCCCTGCCGCCGCGCAGCTCGAGAGCGAGAACATCTTTGTCATGACCGAGTACCGCGCGCTGCACCAGGACATCCGTCCGCTGCGCGTGCTCATCCTCAACCTCATGCCAACCAAAATCGCCACCGAGACGCAGATCATGCGCAAGCTCTCCAACACGCCGCTACAGGTGGAGGTGGATCTGCTGCGCACCAAGACGCACGAGGCCACGCACGTGAGCGCCGGTCACCTGGAGACGTTCTACCGCACGTTCGATGACATCCGCGACATCCACTACGACGGCCTGATCATCACGGGCGCGCCGGTGGAGCAGATGCCGTTCGAGGAGGTCGACTACTGGCCCGAGCTCTGCCAGATCATGGACTGGTCCACCACACACGTGCACTCCACGCTGCACATTTGCTGGGGTGCGCAGGCGGGGCTCTACCATCATTACGGTATCCAGAAGTACGACCTGCCGGCAAAGGCGAGTGGCGTGTTTGAGCATTATCTGGTGAAGCCACAAAGCCCGCTGGTCCGCGGCTTCGATGACCGCTTCTATGCAGTACATTCGCGCAACACCGACGTGCGCCGCGAGGACGTGGAGGCCGAGCCGCAGCTTGAGGTCGTGGCCGTGTCCGACGAGGTGGGCCTGTACATCGTCAAGTCGACCGACAGCCGTCGCTTCTTTGTATTTGGCCACCCCGAGTACGATACCGACACCCTGCGCCTGGAGTACGAGCGCGACGTGAAGCGCGGCCTCAACCCTCAGGTGCCGGCGCATTACTTCCCGAACGACGACCCCACCGCCGAGCCGCGTAACGTCTGGCGCAGCCAGGCTCAGCTGTTCTACACCAACTGGCTCAACTACTACGTCTACCAGACCACGCCCTACGACCTGGCCCGCGCCGGCGAAGAGCACTAGGCCGTCGGGAGATGTGCCAGCCGTTAGGCGCTGATGATGTGGGGTAGCGGCTGGTCGTGGGTATCGGTGGGAACGTGGTCGACACGCTGTTCATCAAAGGCGATGCCGATGATTTGGCATGCGGGTGAGAGCATGGGCAGGTAGCGGTCGTAGCAACCGCCGCCGTAGCCCAGGCGCGCGCCGGTTTGATCGAAGGCCACGAGCGGCACAACAATCATGTCGAGTGCTTCGGCAGGCACGATGGGGAAGCGGTTGCTGTCGATGTCCGTGGCCGCGAAGGCCCGCGCGGGGTGGGCGATAAACGGAGCCGCGGACGCATCGTCGGCGGCAACTGCTCGCATGCACATGCGCTGGCCACAAGCTGCGGCATCAATTGCCGAGAGCATGCACGGATAGGCCACGCGCCAGCCGCGCGCGGCGACCGCAGCGGCAAACGCGGCAGGGTTGACCTCGGAACCCATCGCGGCATAGCTGGCAACGGTGTGCGGCGCCGCGGCATCCGAGCGATCCAACAGCTCAACTAGCCGCGCGCAGATATCAGCAGACTTCGCCGCCTGCAAGTCCAAATCAAGAGCATCGCGCCGAGCAATCACCGCCCGCCGCAACTCAGCCTTGTCCATCCTAGCCCCCTCTCCCAAACCTACCAAAAAAGGACAGGTTTATTTTGGCAGGTTTTATCTGGGCAAACGTCGAAGCCGCCGCAAAGGCGCCCTTTGTGGCGGCTTCGACTCGACGTTGGCTTCACAGCGCCGCAGCGATCGCTTCAGTCACAAACTTATTGAGTGACTCACCCTTCTTTGCCGCCGCCAGCGCTGCTTGCTTGTGGAGCTCAGAGCCCGTTCTTACGTTGAACGAGCCCTTAAAAGCCCGCTCGGGTTCCTTGCCCTTCTCGGCGCAAAACTCAAGGTAATCGTCGACGGCGTCGTGGAAGCATTGCTCCACTTCTTCAGCCGTGGAGCCTTCAAATACGATTGCGTCCCTAATGCCGGCGACCATACCTGTTAGCACATGCTGTTCGGCATCGAACTCGACCGGGGCGAAATAACCCTTGTATGCCAAAACGTTACTCATGACTACCTCCGACATCTTGCAGAAAGCGAACGATGTTTCGAATGGTCCCCGCTGTCAATTCGTCAGATGGATGAGGCGCGTGCATTACGAACATCCTGCCATCTGATGGCCTGTAGAAGCGAACGCGCGATCCGGATGTCTTGCCTTTGCTGTCCATTTCAAAGCCATATGAAGCCATAACTTTAAGAAAGTCAGCGAATCTATACGTTGAAGGACAGCTAAGCAGCTGGGCGATGAGTTTATCGGATCGAGTCATCCCGCCTCACATTCTGCAACTATATTCTAGTTGCAATTTCAGTTCGATGCAAGCACCTCTACTATAGAACATGTGTGCGTATAGAACAAGTGTTCGAATCACAACTGAGGAAGGAGACAGGCACCTTTGTGGTGGTCTGTGCTGTGGAGTGGGCGTCTGCGGCGGTTTGTCTCAATCTGTAACAGTAACTCGGCAAAATTGGACCTAGATGTTACAGATTGAGACAAACCGCCGCGGTGGGCTGCGCCGCCCCGCTCAAACCGCAGAAAAAAAGGTAGATTTTTAGGCATGTCCCAAAAATCTACCTTTGTGCATTAAGCCAGCAGGTCGATGACGTTAAAGCCGGCGTTGCTCTTTGCGATGACGTCGCGGCCGCCAAAGACGCAGCTGGGCGACTCGGCTGCGATGCGCGTCACGTCGGTGCCGAGCGAGCGCAGCTCACCGGGCGTGGCGGCGAGCATCTGGGCGCGGCGCTCCTCGCGTGCATGCGGGTCAAGCCCGGCCAGGTAGGTCGTGTTGCGGCGCTTGGTGAGCGCGTACGGCTTCACCGGCGCGTCCATGCCGCTCACGCAGCTCACGATAAAGCCCTCAAAGGCGGCCTCGTCGGGCTCAAAGCTGCCAAGCCATGCACCCGCGCGCTCCACGCGCTCAATCGAGGGGTCGATTGCCGGGTCGCGGTAGGTGTAGAACGCCGCCTGACGCTCGCCGGCTGCGCGGAATCCGCAACCGTACGCACCACCCTTCACGCGGATCTCGTTCCACAGGTAGTCGTAGGAGAGCGCGTTGGCAGCCACGGCCCAAGCGCCTGTCACGTCGAGCCCCAAGCGACGCGGATCGCACGCACGCGCGGCAAAGCAGATGTCGCTGGGGATCACGAAAGCCTCGTGGTGGTCGCACGGCGCCGGCACCACGAGCGCGTTGCGGCCGGCACCATCGCCCGCGCCAAGCCCCAGGTTGCCCGCGGCATCCCAGTACGCGTCAAAGTCCTCATCGCTGCCGGTAAAGCTCGCCATGCAGCCATCGGCCACAAAGATGCGGCCTGCCAGCTCGGCAAGCTTGGCGCGCAGGTCGTCCAGACGCTCGTCAAAGTGTTCGAGCAGATTGCGAAGGAACAGGTAGAAGTTCACGCCCGAAAGCTGCTCGCGCACCACGGCCGAAGGCGAGCTGTAGCTCATCGCGCGACCGAGCGCCGCCGAGTGGCCGTTGTTGATAAAGCCCTGCTCAAGCCCAATGCGAATCTGCGTGAGCACGTCGCGCACGCGGTCGGCGTCGGCATCGAGCAAAAGCGTGCTCGACCACACCTCGCGCGGCAGACTCGCCAGCGCATCGATCTTCTCGGACAGGGCGCCGGCGCTCACCAGCAGGTAGGGGCGCACGCCGTCCACGTCGGGCTGGGTCATGACCTCGGTCGTAAAGCTCAAAAAGCCGAGCTTGCCAGCGAGCAAGTTGTCGAGTTCCTCGGCCGAGTGCTCGCGCGTGGGCAGCTGCTTAAGCAGGCGGCAGAGCAGTGTCACATAGGGCAGGTCCTCAAACGCGACGCAGCTCAGGTCGAAATACTGCATGGCGTAGGCCAAACGGTTGGTGGGGATGTCGTGGCGCAGGCAGGGGATGGGCGTGGTCGTGTCTACGACCAGCGGCGGCTCGGGGCGCGCCTCGCCAATGTCGGACACGCGCAGGCGCGGCAGCGTGGCCTTGGCCTCGGGCGTGTCTTCTGCCTCCTGCGCGGCACGCAGCGCGGCCGTGCGCTCGACCACGTCGGCCAGCTCGGCATCGGTCATGGCATCGCGCTTGGCTGCCAGCTCGGCGGCCTCGGCACCCTCCGAACCCTCGGCGGCGTCCACCGGCACCAGCTCGACCAGTGCCATGTGGTCGTTTTCCAACACCAGCTCGCGCAGCAGGTCCTCAAAATAGCTGCCGTCCAGCTCGCTGCGCAGCTCCTCGTACACCGGGCCGTACTTGAGCGCCAGCGTCGCGGCGTCGTCATCGTAGAGCCACGTGCTCAGCGCGTCGCACGCAATGGCCACGCCGTCGGCGATACCGTAGTCGCGCTGGCGCAGGTCGTATTCGTTGCTGCTGATGATGGCTTCCAGGCGCTCGCGCGGAACGCCGTGCTCGCACAGGTCGCGGCAGGCGTCCTGGAACACGCGACGCAGCTCGCGCGCCACGCCGGCCTGAGCGTTTTGCAGCATGATGAGCTCGTAGGGCTGCAGGCTCTCGGCCGCGGTGTAGCTCACCACGTTGCCGCCCAGGCCGGCGGCCAGAATGGCCTTCTTAACCGGCGCTTCGTTGGAGCCCAGCAGTGCCTCGAACAGGATATCCGCCGCGATCGTGCGCTTGCGGTCGAGCGCGCTGCCCAGCACCAGACCCAGGCCCACCAAGGCGTTCTCGGGCGCGTTGGCCATCTCGACGCGCTTATACTCGCAGGTCACAGGCTCCTGCACGTCCAGCGGATTGGGTGCCAGCGTGGACGGGTCCTCGCCGGCGGCAACGGCAGCGTCCATGCGGCGGCTCGCAGCGCTCGGCTGCGACAGATAGCGCTCGTCCAAAAAGGCCAGCGCGCGGTCCACGTCCAGATCTCCATAGAGCGTGATGTAGGAGTTGGAGGGGTTGTAGTGGCGCGCGTGCGTATCTAGGAACTGCTCGTAGGTGAGCGCAGGGATTGCGCGCGGGTCGCCGCCGCTCTCGTGCGCATAGGCGGTGTCAGGATAGAGCGCGGCGTTGACGGCGTCGTCCAGCACGCTCATGGGATCGGACAGCGCGCCCTTCATCTCGTTGAACACCACGCCGTTATAGCGCAGCGTGCCCTCGCGCAGGATCGCGGAGCTACCGTCGCCCTCGCCCTCGGCGCCCTCCGGCAGGTCTAGCTCGTAGTGCCAGCCCTCTTGCTCAAAAATGGTCGGTTTGGTGTAGATGGCCGGGTTGAACACCGCGTCCAGGTACACGTCCATCAGGTTGTACAGATCCTGCTCGTTGGTGGTGGCAACGGGGTAGATGGTCTTGTCGGGGTAGGTCATGGCGTTGAGGAACGTCTGCATGGAGCTCTTGATCAGATCGACAAACGGCTCCTTGACGGGAAACTTGGCCGATCCGCACAGCACCGAGTGCTCAAGAATATGGAACACGCCGGTGGAATCGGCCGGCGGCGTCTTAAAGCCAATGGCAAAGGCCTTGTTCTCGTCGTCGCA
Source organism: Collinsella sp. CLA-ER-H3 (assembly GCF_040092425.1). Classification (NCBI taxonomy): domain Bacteria; kingdom Bacillati; phylum Actinomycetota; class Coriobacteriia; order Coriobacteriales; family Coriobacteriaceae; genus Collinsella; species Collinsella sp. CLA-ER-H3. The sequence continues at coordinate 1,145 of NZ_JBBNLP010000003.1, read as the reverse complement.
TGCTAGGTACAGCAGGCGAGCGCCCGAGGCGGTGTGGCGCAGCACGTAGGCGTCCGAGTCGAGCTCGGGCACGGTCTCGCAACGCTCGACGGCAAAACCGTGGCAGGTGGTACCGGGAACCAGCAGCGCGGCAGCAGCGGCGCGCGGGTCGGTTGAGGTGGTGGGCATATGCAGTCTCCTTTGACGCCTCAGCGGGGGCGAATCGAGTCGAATCCCCGAGAGTATACCCATATGGGGCCGCGGCTCTGCGGCGAACTGAAGACGATGCCGGCGGATTGGCATGGGCCCCGCGTGTCCCGCCAAATGAGCGTGGATTTTCGGACGAAATAATCCGTCGCAGGCCCAAATGTCGTCCAATTATCCACTCCCGCATACCTTTCGTCTCCAACCGTGAGATGAGAGATAGACGAGAGACGTATACGAAAGATGGCTGTACAGCAAAGAGCCAAACAATTAATAGTGCTGTTAATAGTGCTGTTTGGTTGGTGATTGTTTTTTCAGTAAAAACATTTACGAATAAAGCAAGTTGCAAACGGCTGCCCCCTTATTTCGTACGCATTTTTATGGCGAGAAATTGCCGCCATATGATCGGACGAGTTTCAACGATTGCGATTTAGTATTTGGCGCGGATGCGGTCGATTCCGATGAAACGCTAGTTGACCACGCGGTAGATTGTGCTTTCTCCCAGACGCCCCGGCAATGCGCAATAAGCCAGACAACGAAGCGATTGCCGGTGCGTCTATCCATAGGGAATTCCGGGAAAGCTTCTGCGGGCAGTCAAAAGATTCGTCGGCCTCAAGCGGATTAAAGGTATTTGCATAAGACGTCATTTAACCAGAGACGATGCACATTGAATCGTTCAATGAACTTGCGCGCTGTGTCCAACAACGCCGATTGTTGTTTTAAGGGGCTTGAGGAAAGAGCAGAAGCAAAATAATACTTGCATAGTTAGTTATATAAAGTATTATAACGTTATGGGATGAATGAAGGGTTCATCTAAGTGAGTTAGGAGTAAGGGATGTTCAATTTCGATGAGCCTCGTTACGAGAAGGTTGTGAGCGATGCCCTCGCTCTCCGTCCTCAGATTGAGGCTGCCGTGGACGAGGTCTGCGAGCAGGGCTATTCCAACATCTTCTTCATCGGCT
>NZ_JBBNLP010000031.1:0-528 GCF_040092425.1 Collinsella sp. CLA-ER-H3 | reverse complement strand
CCATGAACAGGAACACGGGGACGCCGGGCTCCACGAGCTCGAGGGTGCCGTGGAAGAAGTCGGCCGAGGTGATGTAGCGGGTGCGCTTCCACTGCATCTCCTCCAGGATGCACATCGAGAACAGGATAGTCTCGCCCCACAGGGCGCCGGAGCCGATGAACATGGTGTAGGGGGCCAGGGCGTACTTCTTGGCGAGCTCCTCGGCGCGCGGCTCGAAGCGCTTGCGGATATCGAGCATGTCCTTCCAGATGTCCTTGGTCTGCTCGATAAACAGGTCAAACTTGGGGAAGCAGCCACGGCGGTTGAGCAGGCGCAGGCCGAAGCAGTCGGCGAGGTAGTAGCCCTTCTCGCAACCGCCCGAACCATGGTCAGAAGCCATGGCGACGCAGTTCTCGGCACCCACAGCCTGGCCGATGAGGCCCTCGGGCTTGGTCATGGCGTAGACGCGCACGCCCATGTCCTTCATCTTCTTGACGGCCTCGAGGACCTCGGGGGTGGTGCCGGACTCGGAGGCGGTGAGCACGACGG
>NZ_JBBNLP010000030.1:0-589 GCF_040092425.1 Collinsella sp. CLA-ER-H3 | reverse complement strand
GCCACCTCGCTGCGCATCGCGTCGCAGGAGGTTTTCCGTTTTCCCGGATCGAGGCCGTTCAGCGGTTCATCGAGGATGAGGTACGGGCAATCGGTCGATATCGCCATGGCAAGCTTTACCTGCTGCTTCATTCCTGTCGAGAGTTTACGGGTCGGCTTGTCGAGATATGGGGAGATTCCGAGGGAGCTGCAGAGCGAGTCGATGTCGGCGGCCGATTTCCACGCCTCCCTAACGAAAGAGAGGTGCTCGAGGGCCGATAGCGTGGGGTAGAGATCCGCGCTGCCCGAAGAGCTCAGGTAGACGAGTTCTGCGAATTCGGCTGATCGACGTTGGCTGATTCCGTCTGCCGCCAGGCTTCCCGAGCGGATGCGGGTGGGAAATTGGCCCGACAGCGCTTCAAGAAGGGTGGTTTTCCCCGAGCCGTTGGGAGCAACGAGGCCCGCCGCCGTCCCCGGGCTCAGGAAAAGCGACCCGATTGAAAGTACCGTCGTGCTTCCGTATCCCACGCTCGCGTCCAGAAGCTCGAGCCCATGGTGCTTTTTAGCGGGTCCAGCCTGTTTGGGCGAACGTGCCGCAACGGCGCCGACCG